>DATILH010000032.1:0-28262 GCA_035476655.1 Variovorax sp. | reverse complement strand
ATGGCAGAACCCGAGACGCCCACCGCAGCCGTCCTTGCCGACACGCCGGCCGAGCCCATCGCAGCGCCCAGCATCAGCCGCGCCTATCAATGCCAGTGCGGCCGGCCGGTGTTCCTGCGCAACAGCCGATGCCTGGCCTGTCAGACCCCGCTGGGTTACGTCGTGGAACAACTCGGTGTGCTGCCGTTGGCGCCCATCGACGAAACCGATTGCTTCACCGTGCTCGGCGACCTGCAGGGGCCGCAATACCGTCGCTGCGCCAACTTCGACAGCGCTTCAGGCTGCAACTGGATGGTGCCGGTGGCCGACACTGAAGGCCTGCTGCCAGACCTGTGCCTCGCCTGCAGCACCACCCGCACCATCCCTGACTTGTCGCTACCCGAGAACGCCACGCTGTGGAACAAGATGGAGCAGGCCAAGCGCCGCCTGTTGTCCCAGTTGCTGGCCCTGCACCTCCCCGTGGTGACGCGCGTCCAGGACCCGGCGCATGGCCTCGCCTTCGACTTCCTGTCCGAAGTGCCCGGCCAGCCGGTGATGACCGGCCACCGGGGTGGCGTCATCACCCTGAGCACGGCCGAAGCCGACGACGCCGCGCGCGAGCACATCCGGGCCCAGATGCACGAGCCCTACCGCACCCTGCTGGGCCACTTCCGCCACGAGATCGGCCATTACTACTGGGAACTGCTGGTGGCGCCTCATGAGAGCTGGCTGGAGAACTTCCGCGCCCTGTTCGGCGACGAGCGTGCCGACTACGGCGAGGCGCTGCGCCAGCACTACCAGGACGGCCCCCGCCCCGACTGGCCCACCATCTTCGTGACCAGCTACGCCGGCGCCCATCCCTGGGAGGACTGGGCCGAGACCTGGGCCCAGTACCTGCACATGGCCGACACCGCCGACACGGCGCTGAGCTTTGGCGTCAATGCACTGAAGGTGGAACTGGCGGAAGACGACCTGTTCCATGCCGAGCACCTCTGGCAGCCAGAGCATCCGGGCGCCGAGCAGTTCCTGGAATTCCTCAACGGCTGGGTGCGCCTGACGCACGTGCTCAACGAGTTCTCGCGCAGCATGGGCCAGCCCGACACCTACCCCTTCGTGCTGCCGCACGCAGTGGTGCGCAAGCTGCAGTTCATCCACCAGCTCATTGCGCAGCAGCGCGCGCCTTCTTCAGGCGATGTCGAAGGGGGCTAGCTTCCTGGCCACCGGACTCAGGCGCAAGGTGGCATAGACCGGCAGGCCGTTGCGATACGCCGGATAGTCCTCGCCCTCGATCAGTGGCAGCAGGTAGCGCCGGCAGGCCTCGGTGATGCCGTAGCCGTCGGCCGAAATGAAATCGCGCGGCATCTTCTTTTCGGTGTTGGCCACCTTGTCCAGCGGCGCGGTGCCGATCCGGTAGCTGTAGGGGGCATCGGACGTGCGCTCGATGCAGGGCATCACCGCGTTCTCGCCGGCCAGGGCCAGCTCGACGGCGCGCTGGCCCAGCTCGTAGGCCTGCTTCACATCGGTGGCCGAGGCGATGTGGCGCGCCGAGCGCTGCAGGTAGTCGGCCACCGCCCAGTGGAACTTGTAGTCCAGCGCTTCCTTCACCATCTGCGCCACCACCGGCGCGGCGCCGCCCAGTTGCGCATGGCCGAAGGCATCCTTGGTGCCCTGCTCGGCCAGGAACGTGCCGTCGGGGTGGTGGCAGCCTTCTGACACCACCACCGTGCAGTAACCGTGATGCTTCACCAGCGCATCGACCCGTGCCAGAAAGCCCGGCCCGTCGAACTCGATCTCGGGGAAGAGCACCACCACCGGAATGCCGTGGTCGGCCGCCAGCGCGCCGGCCGCGGCGATCCATCCGGCATGCCGGCCCATCACCTCCAGCACGAAGACCTTGGTGGAGCTGGCGGCCATGGAGCGCACGTCAAACGATGCTTCCAACGTCGACACCGCCACGTACTTGGCGACCGAGCCGAAGCCGGGGCAGACGTCGGTCAGCGGCAGGTCGTTGTCGATGGTCTTGGGCACATGGATGGCCTGCAGCGGATAGCCCATGGACTGCGACAACTGGCTCACCTTGAAGCAGGTGTCGGCCGAGTCGCCACCGCCGTTGTAGAAGAAGTAGCCGATGCCGTGTGCCTTGAACACCTCGATCAGCCGCTCGTACTCGCGCCGGTTCTTCTCCAGTGACTTGAGCTTGTAGCGGCACGAGCCGAAGGCGCCGGCCGGTGTGCTGCGCAGGGCGGCGATGGCTTCGGCGGATTCCTGGCTGGTGTCGATCAGATCCTCGGCCAGCGCGCCGAGGATGCCGTTGCGGCCGGCGTAGACGGTGCCGATGCGCTCAGGGTGCTTGCGTGCGGTCTCGATCACGCCGCAGGCCGAGGCGTTGATGACCGAGGTCACGCCGCCGGACTGGGCATAGAAGGCGTTGGTTGTCGTCATGGGGTGTGCTCCTTGGCCAGGGCCTTTGCCATGCAGCGCGCGCAAATGCAGGCCAGGCCACGCGCGTCGGCAGGGATGCGCTCGCGCAGCGCGGCGGTGAAGGTCGCGCTCATGCACCAGCAGGGCGGCTGCGCCTGGCCGGTCTCGCGTTCGATCTCGATGGCGCAGCGGTTGTCGGCGCCGCACAGCGGGCAACGGGTGGCGTCGATGACGGATGTTGCGCTCATGGCGGGCATTGTCCCGCTGCCCGCCGCGCGCGGCAATTCAGCGCGGCGCGCCCAACCCCATGGCCCGGGTGATCACTTCCTTCATGATCTCGTTGGTGCCGCCGTAGATGCGCTGCACCCGCGCATCCGCATAGGCGCGCGTCACCGGGTATTCCCACATGTAGCCGTAGCCGCCGAAGAGCTGCACGCACTCGTCCATCACCTTGCACTGCAGGTCGGTGGTCCAGTACTTGGCCATGCTGGCGGTGGCGGTATCGAGCTCTTCGGCCATCAGGAGCTCGATGCACTTGTCGACGAAGACCTGCGCCACCTGCACCTCGGTCTGCAGCTCGGCCAGGGTGTAGCGGGTGTTCTGGTAGGCGGCCACCGGCTGGCCGAAGACATGGCGCTCCTTGACGTAGGCCACGGTCTGGTCGATCGCCGCTTGCGAGGCGGCGACGGCGCCGATGGCAATCTGCAGGCGCTCCCAGGGCAGCTGCTCCATCAGGCAGATGAAGCCGCTGCCTTCGCCGCCCAGCAATGCATCGGCCGGCAGGCGCACGTCGTTGAAGAAGAGCTCGGAGGTGTCCTGCGCCTTCAGCCCCAGCTTCTTCAGCCGCTTGCCTTTCTCGAAGCCCGGCATGCCGCGCTCCACCAGGAACAGGCTGGTGCCCTTGGCGCCGGCGGCCGGATCGGTCTTGGCGACCACGATCACCAGGTCGGCCAGCCAGCCATTGGTGATGAAGGTCTTGCTGCCATTGAGCACGTAGCTGCCGTCGGCCTGTTTCACCGCGCTGGTGCGCACTGCCTGCAGGTCGCTGCCGGCGGAAGGCTCGCTCATGGCGATGGCGCCGATCATCTCGCCGCTGGCCAGCTTGGGCAGGATGCGGCGCTTTTGCTCCTCGGAGCCGTAGCGCAGGATGTACGGCGCCACGATCTCGCTGTGCAGGCCCCAGCCGATGCCGGTCTGGCCGGCGGCCCAGAGTTCCTCGAACTGGATCACCGAATACAGAAGGTCGGCGCCGGCACCGCCGTATTCCTCGGGCAGCGACATGCACAGGAAGCCGTTGGCGCCGGCCTTGTTCCAGACCTCGCGGTCCACGTAGCCGCGCTCTTCCCAGGCTTCGTGGAAGGGCGCGATCTCCTTGGCCATGAAGCGGCGCAGGCTGTCGCGGAAAGCCAGGTGCTCGGGAGTGAAGAGGGTGCGTTCGATCATGTTGAGCTTCAGCGGCCGGGGAAGTCGGGTTGGCGTTTCTGCAGGAAGGCGGCAACGCCCTCGGCGAATTCTGGTCGTTCGAGCAGTTCGCGCTGGCGCTCGCTCTCGTAGTGCAGTTGATCGGCCAGCGAGTGCTGCGCCGAGGCGGCAAAGGCCTGGCGCGCTTCCGCAACCGCGTGCGCGGGCAGGCGCGCCAGGCGCTGTGCAATCTTCTGGGCTTCCAGCAGCAGAAGGTCGTCGTCGAAGGCGGCCCAGATCAGGCCCCATTGCGCCGCCTTGTCCGCCGCCAGGCGCTCGTCCAGCAGCGCCATGCCCATGGCGCGCGCCGGCCCCACCAGGCGCGGGATGGCCCAGGTGCAGCCCAGGTCCGGCACGATGCCCAGCTTGGGCAGGAAGGGCAGGTAGAAGTAGGCGCTCCTGGCCGCGATCACGATGTCGCAAGCCAGCGCAATGCCCACCCCGGCGCCGGCCGCCGCGCCGTTGACGGCGCACAGCACCGGCACCGGCATCGTGCGCAGGTCTTCGATCAGCGGATGGCTGAGCTTTTGCATCCAGTCGGCCGTTGCGTCGCCGAGCGACGGGCCATCGCTCGCTTTCATGGAGCCCAGGTCGGCGCCCACGCAGAAGGCCTTGCCGGCGCCCGTCAGGATCACGGCGCGCACGCCGCGATCGATGCGCACCCGCGACAGGGCGGCGCGCAGTTCCTCCTGCAATTGCGCGGCAATCGGGTTGAGCTTGTGCGGCAGGTTCAACGTCAGGGTGGCGATGCCATCCTGCACCTCATACAGGACCGTCGACATGTCAGAGCCGCTCGACGATGGTCACGTTGGCCATGCCGCCGCCCTCGCACATGGTCTGCAAGCCGTAGCGCTTGCCGCGCTTGTGCAGCGCGTTGACCAGGGTGGTCATCAGCTTGGTGCCCGAGGCGCCCAGCGGATGGCCCAGTGCAATGGCGCCGCCGTTGACGTTCAGACGCGCCGGGTCGGCGTCCAAGGCCTGCAGCCAGGCCAGCGGCACCGGCGCAAAGGCCTCGTTGACCTCGTACAGGTCGATGTCCTGGATCTTCAGGCCCGCCTTCTGCAGCGCGCGCGCCGTTGCCGGGATCGGGGCCTCGAGCATGATCACCGGGTCGTGCCCCAGCATGCTCATGTGGTGGATGCGCGCCAAGGGTTTCACGCCCAGTGCCTTCAGGCCACGCTCGTTGACCACGAGCACGCCGCTGGCGCCGTCGCAGATCTGGCTGGCGGTGGCGGCGGTGCAGCGCCCACCCTCGCGGATCAGCTTCACGCCCTGGATGCCTTCCAGGCTGGCATCGAACCGGATGCCCTCGTCCACGGTATGCAGCTCGCCGCTGCCGGCGCCGTCCGCGGTGCGGATCTCGATCGGGATGATCTCGGCATCGAAGTGCCCGCCCTTCGCGGCGGCGATGGCGCGCTGATGGCTCTCGAAGGCATAGCGGTCCAGTGCGTCCTTCGACAGGCCGTAGTTCACCGCGATCATTTCCGCGCCGGTGAACTGGCTGAACTCCACGCCCGGGTAGCGCGCCTGCATGGCCGGGCTCATGTAGATGCCCAGGCCCGCCTTGGCGGGCAGCGCATTGGGCGTGAACATCGGCACCCGCGTCATGCTTTCCACGCCGCCGGCGATCACCGCGTCCATGCTGCCGGACATCACCGCCTGGGCCGCGAAGTGCAGCGCCTGCTGCGAAGAGCCGCACTGCCGGTCGATCGAGGTGCCGGGCACCGACTCGGGCAGCTTCGACGCGAGCACCGCATTGCGCGCCACATTGGTGGCCTGCTCGCCGACCTGGCTGACGCAGCCGAGGATCACGTCCTCCACGGCTGCCGGGTCGATGCCACTTCTTTCCACCAGTGCATTGATGACCTGGGCCGCCAGGTCTACCGGATGCCATCCGGACAATTTGCCGCCGCGCCGGCCACCCGCGGTGCGCGCGGTGGCGACGATATATGCCTCTGCCATCTTCAATCCTTTGTCACTTGAGCAAAGGATGATGGTTCGGCGGCGGCACCCTCAAGGTCAAGCCGGGGACAACCCGTGCGGCAGCAGTCGCCTGGGCGACGCCGTGCCGCTGCGCCGCTCCGGCAGGGCGGCCGGCAACGCATGCGAGACGGCGATGCTGGAGGCCTCGAAGGCCGACACCAGCACACGCCGGTGGATGTCGCCGACGAAGCGCTCGCCGGCTTCCAGCACCAGGTCGCGCGGATCGTCGTCCAGGGTCAGCCAGATGCAACCGCTCTGGCACTCGATACCCACGCCGGCGATGTCCGCCACCGTGAAGATCGCATGGCGCGGCAGTTCGAGCTTGAAGTTCGAGACAGGATCGGAACGCATGAAAAGCTCCTTCGCATTCATCATGAGAATGAATATAGTGAGAGCTTCCTGGGAGGTCACACGATGATTTGGAACTCGTTGCATGCGTTCTGAGAATGCGAAACCCCTTCCAGACCTGCCCCCGCTTGAGCTGCTGCGCAGCTTCGAGGCGGCCGCGCGCTGCTTGAGCTTCACCGAGGCGGCGGCCGAGCTGCACCTCACGCAGTCAGCGGTCAGCCGGCAGATCCAGCAGTTGGAGCGAAGCCTGGGCGTGCTGCTGTTCGAGCGCCGGCACCGCGCCATCGTGCTGACCGATGCCGGCCGCATCCTGCAGCGGGCGGCGGTGGAGTGCCTGGAGCGGCTGCGCGATGCCACCGCGCGCCTGCGCACCCAGCCTTCGCCGCGCCAGGTCGCGATGACCTGCACCCCCGGCTTTGCCTCGCTGTGGCTCATTCCCCGGCTGGCGCATTTCACCGCCAGCCACCCCAAGGTCGACGTGCGGGTCTCGGCCTCGCTCGAGGTCTTCGAGGACCTGGACCGGGCGCGGCTCGACCTGGCGGTGCGTTTCGTGCCGATCAGCCGCGGCAACGGCCCGGCGCTGTTCGAGGAAGCGGTCATGCCCCTGTGCGCGCCGCAGGTCGCCAAGGCACTGCGCGCGCCCGCCGATCTCGCCGAGCTGACCCTGCTCACCATCGACGGGCCCGGCATGGGCGAGGCGCCCACCTTCGATTGGGACCCTTGGCTCGAGATCATGAATCTGCCCGAGCTGCGCATGAAGAGCACGGTGCGCTTCAACCACTACACCGACGCGGTGGCGGCGGCGGTGGCCGGGCAGGGCGTGGTGATCGGCCGCATGCCGCTGCTGGCCGAACTGCTGCGCGACGGCCGGCTGGTGGCGCCCTTCGGTGAGGGCGCATCCTCGCAGCGCGGCTATTTCATCGAGGCCTCGCGCCGCGCCGCGAGCAATCCGGATGCGCAGGACTTCATGCGCTGGCTGCGGGCGGAAGCGGAGCTGGTGCGGCGGAGCTGAGGCTTCCACGAAGCTCGCACAAGTCCGGCCAGCAGTGAGACTGGCCAGGCATCTAGATCTAGAGCGTCATTCCATTCAACTGTGATGGGACTCGCTATTGTTCCCGCGGCTTGCGCGGGTCGAGGAAGTCCGTTCGCACCGGACCCAGTCGCTCGCGCAACTGCATGAACGAGCGCCAGTTCCCGGGCTGGGCGGTCGCTTGAAAGACAAAGCGCATTTCATCTACGGTCGCGCCGCCGATTTCGAGGTGCCGCCTTGACTCCGGATCTGCAGGGAAGCCAACTCGCTCGTAGAACTTGCTTGCTCGCACATTGCCGGCGAGGACCCAAAGACTGATGGTCTCGTAGCCTTCCGACAACATTTCTCGCAGAGCGTCAAGCCAAAGTTGGCGCCCAATGCCCGTGGACCAAAACGCGGGCCTTACGCAAATAGCCGAAATCTCGGCGGCAACTCGGGATGCGGCTTCGCCGTGAGCCGGACCAAACGCAACAAAGCCAACAATGCGCCCGGCCTCTCGCGCAACGAGGAGGTGCGACGATTGGCGCTCGACAATGCCAGTCCACATCGCCTCTCGCTTCGCAATCGAAAGTGATGCGAGGTACTCGCTGGGCAGAATGTTCTTGTAGGCATGCTGCCACGACTCGACGTGTACCTCGGCCACTCCGCGGCAATCGGACAAGGTTGCTGGCTCGATTTTCATGGCGGCGGATGTCAGGTCTTGGTGATCCGCTCAATGCGCCCGTTGGGGCGACTGCTTGCCTTTCTGGGCTTGCCACGCTGGCGAACCAGCCTGACCTCCAGCTTGCACCCCAGCGCTTCAGCGTACTTGGAAAGGGTTGCAAGCGAGGGCGAGTGCTTTCCTCGTCCCGACTCCATGCGTGCCACGGCAGATTGCGTCGTGCCAATCCTCTCTGCTACCTGCGCCTGAGTCAGGCCTTGCTCTGCACGAGCTTTCAGGAATTCGTCCAGCAGCGCGTACTCGTCACGCAAGTCTTCGAACTGGTCCTTCACTTCCGCAAGACCGAGCGCCTTTGCGCGCAGTTGTCTATGCGTCAACATCTTTCAACTCCTTCAAGCGCCTGCGCGCGGTGGCCAGTTCCCTGAGCGGCGTCTTGTCCGTCTTCTTCACGAACTGATGAAGCATGACGATCCTCTGATGCACAAGCGTGCAGTAGAAGACTCGTCCAACTCCTTCCTGAGATTTCAGGCGCATTTCGAAGAGCCCGGCGCCCATAGCACGCGTGTGAGGCATCCCGAGATCCGGGCCATAGACCAGCATGCGGTCGGTGAGGTGCAGATACCGCGCCAGCAATCCAGTGGGAAGCGAAAGCACGGCCTCTTGGAGCTTTTCGTCGTAGTACCTGATCTCCCAACTGATCGAATCAAATATAGCAAATACGCTATGTCTCATCAACAGACCTGCGCTTTGCCGTGGGAAGCGCCCAAGAAAAAGCGCCCCGAAGGGCGCCTTTGCTCCGTAGAGGTGGTGCAGTCGGCGATCAGCCCGCCTTCACCTTCAACCGCCACGCATGCAGCAGCGGCTCGGTATACCCGCTCGGCTGCTCGATCCCCTTGAACACCAGGTCCTGCGCCGCCAGGTAGGCCGCCGAGGTCTTGAAGTTGCCGGCCATGCTCTTGTAGAGCGGATCGCCCGCGTTCTGCTGGTCCACCACCGCGGCCATGCGCTCGAAGGTGGCGTTCACCTGCTCCTTGGTCACCACGCCATGCAGCAGCCAGTTGGCGATGTGCTGGCTGGAGATGCGCAGGGTGGCGCGGTCTTCCATCAGGCCGACGTTGTGGATGTCGGGCACCTTCGAGCAGCCCACGCCCTGGTCGATCCAGCGCACCACGTAGCCCAGGATGCCCTGCACGTTGTTGTCCAGCTCCTGCTGCTTGTCCGCATCGCTCCATTTCGCTTCAGGGGCGATCGGCACCTGCAGCAGGCCGCCCAGCAGGTTGTCACGCTCCGCGTCGGCGTCGATCTTCTCCAGCTCCTTCTGCACTTCGGCCACGTTGACCTGGTGGTAGTGCAGCGCATGCAGCGTGGCGGCGGTGGGCGAGGGCACCCAGGCTGTGTTGGCACCGGCCTTGGGGTGACCGATCTTCTGCTCCAGCATGGCGGCCATCAGGTCGGGCATGGCCCACATGCCCTTGCCGATCTGGGCGCGGCCGCGCAGGCCGCACGACAGGCCCACCAGCACGTTGTTCTTCTCATACGCCTGGATCCAGGGCGTGGTCTTCATGTCGCCCTTGCGCAGCATGGCGCCGCCCTGCATGGCGCTGTGCATCTCGTCGCCGGTGCGGTCCAGGAAGCCGGTGTTGATGAAGGCCACGCGTGCGCCAGCCGCGGCGATGCAGGCCTTCAGGTTCACGCTGGTGCGGCGCTCCTCGTCCATGATGCCCAGCTTCACGGTGTCGGGCGCCAGGCCCAGCAGTTGCTCGACCTTGGCGAAGAGGGCCGCGGCAAAAGCCACTTCCGCCGGCCCGTGCATCTTGGGCTTGACGATGTAGACGCTGCCGGTGCGCGAGTTGCGGATGCCGCCTGCGCCCTTGCCCTTCAGGTCGTAGGTGGCGATGGTCGTGGTGATGACCGCGTCCATGATGCCTTCGGGAATCTCCTTGCCGCCATCCCACAGGATGGCCGGGTTGGTCATCAGGTGGCCGACGTTGCGCACGAACATGAGCGAGCGGCCATGCAGCGTCACCGGCTTGCCGTCGGCGCCGGTGTAGACGCGGTCCGGGTTCAGCCGGCGCGTGAAGCTCTTGCCGCCCTTGACCACTTCCTCGGTCAGGGTGCCCAGCTGGATGCCGAGCCAGTTGTCGTAGGCCACGACCTTGTCGGCCGCATCGACCACCGCCACCGAGTCTTCCAGGTCCAGGATGGTCGAGAGGGCCGATTCCAGCACCAGGTCGCTGATGCCCGCGGCATCGTCCTTGCCGATGGGCGTGCTGCGGTCGATCTGGATGTCCAGGTGGATGCCGTTGTGCTTGAGCAGCACCGACGAAGGCGCTGCCGCATCACCCTGGTAGCCGACGAACTGGGCCGGGTCGGCCAGGAAGGTGCTGCTGCTGTGCAGGGCGATGACGAGCTGGCCGTCCTTCACGCTGTAGCCGGTCGCTTCCTTGTGCGAGCCGTTCTTGAGCGGCGCCGCCTGGTCGAGCACCTGGCGGGCGTAGGCGATCACCTTGGCGCCGCGCACCGGGTTGTAGCCCTTGCCCTTCTCGGCGCCACCGGTCTCGGCGATGGCGTCGGTGCCGTACAGCGCGTCGTAGAGCGAGCCCCAGCGCGCGTTGGCGGCGTTGAGGGCGTAGCGGGCGTTCAGAATCGGCACCACCAGTTGCGGCCCGGCCTGGATAGCCAACTCGGCATCGACGTTGGCGGTCGTGGCCTTCACTTCCTTGGGTGGCGCCTGCAGGTAGCCGATGCGCTCCAGGAAGGCGCGGTAGGCCGGCATGTCCTTGATCGGGCCGGGGTTCGCCTTGTGCCAGGTGTCCAGCTCGGCTTGCAGGCGGTCGCGCTCGGCCAGCAGGGCGGCGTTCTGCGGCGCGAACTCGTCGACGATGCTCGAGAAGCCCTTCCAGAAAGCATCGCTGGCGATGCCGGTGCCCGGCAGCACCTTGTCTTCGATGAAGCGATGGAGCTCGGTGGCCACCTGGAGGCCGTGGGCGGTGGTGCGGTCGGTCATGTGTGAACCTCGGGAGAAATGTGGGGCTGCTGCCTAAACCCTGTACTTTATTTGATACTTGGCCGAAGATTAATCTCCAAGAAATCCATTAATTGGTGACAAAAATGCAGGTAATCCAAGCCCCTCGCCTCGCCAGATCGGAGGCTACGCCTTTGGCAAATTGCAGCAACAAGGGGGAGCGCCATGCCTGAATCCACTACGCCCCTGCCTTACGAAGGCGTTCGCCTCGTCGAGTTCACCCACATGGTGATGGGCCCCACCTGCGGCCTGCTGCTGGGCGACCTGGGCGCCGAGGTGATCAAGGTCGAGCCGATCGAGGGCGACAACACCCGCCGCCTGCTGGGCTCGGGCGCCGGCTTCTTCCCCACCTTCAACCGCAACAAGAAGAGCATCGCGCTGGACCTGAAGTCGCCCGAGGGCCTGCAGGCGGCGCTGCGCCTGTGTGCCAGCGCCGACATCGTCAGCGAGAACTTCAAGCCCGGCACCATGAAGAAGCTGGGGCTGGACTACGACAGCCTGAAGGCACTGAACCCGGGCCTGATCTACGTCAGCCACAAGGGCTTCCTGCCGGGGCCCTACGACCACCGCACCGCCCTGGACGAGGTGGTGCAGATGATGGGCGGCCTGGCCTACATGACCGGCCGCCAGGGCGACCCGCTGCGCGCCGGCAGCAGCGTGAACGACATCATGGGCGGCCTGTTCGGCGCCATCGGCGCCATGGCGGCGCTGCGCCAGCGCGAGGCCACCGGCAAGGGCTGCGAGGTGCAGGCCGCCCTGTTCGAGAACAACGTCTTCCTGGTGGCGCAACACATGATGCAATTCGCCGCCACCGGCCGCGCGGCCGACCCGATGCCCAGCCGCATCTCGGCCTGGGGCATCTACGACGTCTTCACGGTGAAGGACGGCGAGCAGATCTTCCTGGCGGTGGTGAGCGACAAGCAGTGGGCCATCTTCTGCCGGGCCTTCGGCCTGGAAGAGCTGATGGCCGACCCGCGCCTGCCCACCAACAACGATCGCGTGCGCGCGCGCGACTGGCTGATGCCGATGCTGCGCTCGCACCTGGCCGGCCGCAGCGCCGCCGAGTTGGCCGCGGTGTTCGAAGAGAACGAGCTGCCCTTTGCCCCCATCACCAAGCCGCAGGATCTGTTCGACGATCCGCACCTCAACGCCACCGGCGGCCTGGCGCCGGTGCGCATGAACGACGGCAGCACGTCCAAGGTTCCGCTGATGCCCTTCACCCTGGGCGGCGAGCGCCCCGGCATCCGCCTGCAGCCGCCGCGCATCGGCGAGCACAGCGATGCATTGCTGGCGCAGCTGGGCTACAGCGAGGCTGAGATCGCCGTGCTCAAAGGCAGCGGCGCCGCGCGTGGTGGCGCGGAGGACGCTTGAGCAAACAGCAAGTCGCACGCGGGGACCGGCTCAAGCAGCTCGAGTCCTTCGTCGCCATTGCCACCCGCGGCAGCCTGACGGCGGCTGCCAAGGCCGAGGGCGTGGCGCCCGCCATCATGGGCCGGCGCCTGGACGCGCTGGAAGAGCGCCTGGGCGTCAAGCTGCTGCTGCGCACCACCCGGCGCATCAGCCTCACGCACGAGGGCAGCGCCTTCCTGGAAGACTGCCAGCGCTTGCTGGTGGAACTGGCCAACGCGGAAGCCAGCGTCAGCGCGGGCGGCGTCAAGGCCAGCGGGCATTTGCGCGTCACCGCGCCGGCCGGCTTCGGGCGCCGCCATGTGGCGCCGCTGGTGCCGCGCTTTCATGCGCTGCATCCGGAAGTGACGATCTCGCTCAACCTGAGCGACCGGGTGATCGACGTGGCCGGCGAGAACTTCGATTGCGCGGTGCGCGTGGGCGACCTGCCCGATTCATCCCTGGTCAGCATCCGCCTGGCCGACAACCGGCGCCGCTGCGTCGCCACGCCCGCATTCCTGCGCCGCCACGGCACGCCGCGCCATCCCGGCGAGTTGGCGCGCTTCGCCTGCCTCAGCTTGTCGAGCGACGCCTCGCAGACGCGCGGCTGGTCGTTTCGCGTACCGCGCACCGATGCCGGCGCCGCTCCCGGCGAGTACGAGGTGATCTACCTCAAGCCCACCGGCCCGCTCGACTGCTCCGATGGCCAGGTGCTGCACGACTGGTGCCTGGCCGGCCACGGCATCGCCTGGCGCAGCACCTGGGAGGTGGAGGCCGAGATCGACGCCGGCCTCCTGGTGCCGCTGCTCGATGAGTTTGCCGCCCCGCCCAACGGCATCTACGCGGTGTTCCCGCAGCGCAAGCACCTGCCGCTGCGGCTGCGCCTGTGGCTGGACTTTTTGAAGAGCGAATATGGCCGCCCGGAGTATTGGGGCGGCACAATCGCCCCGCCGTCAATTCCAAAAAGAAAGCGCGCCTGATGACTCTCGAAGCGATCCTGGCCTACGTCCACTTCCTGGCCATCCTGACCATGGTGGTCTTCATTTCCAGCGAGGCCGCCCTGTGCCGGGTGGAATGGCTCAACAAGGCAGTGGTCGAACGCCTGGCGCGCATCGACCTGGTCTACGGCATCGCCGCCATGGTGGTACTGGCCAGCGGCATCGCGCGCACCGTGTGGGGCGTCAAGGGCTCGGGCTGGTACTGGAGCAATCCACTGTTGCACATCAAGCTGACGCTCTTCATCATCGTCGGCGTGATCTCCATCTTTCCCACCCTGACCTACATGCGCTGGCGCAAGGCAGTGCGCGCCAGCGGCGCGCTGCCGGGCGAGGCGCAGATCAGGAAGACCCGCAAGCTGGTGATGATCCAGGCCCACATCCTGGTGCTGATCCCCCTGGCGGCGGTGTTCCTGGCCCGCGGCTTCGGCAAGTAGACCAAGAAAGGCCGGCGACATGAAATTCCTGTTTGCCGGCACGATCTTCACCAGTGCCTTCCTGCTGTTCCTGGTCCAGCCGCTGATCGCCAAGCAGATCCTGCCCTGGTTCGGCGGCTCGGCGGCGGTGTGGTCGATCTGCCTGGTGTTCTTCCAGGTGCTGCTGCTGGCCGGCTATGCCTACTCGGATGCCGTCACGCGGCGTCTCTCGGCGCGCGCGCAGGCGCGGCTGCATGTGGCGCTGCTGCTGACGAGCCTCGCCTTCCTGCCGATCGTGACCAACCCGCGCTGGAAGCCGGCCGGTGCCGAAGACCCGACCCTGTGGATCCTCGGGCTGCTGCTGTTCACCATCGGCCTGCCTTACTTCCTGCTGTCGACCACCGGCCCGCTGCTGCAGTCCTGGCTGACGCGCACGCCTTGGGGCGCACAGGTGTATCGCTACTTCTCGCTGTCCAACCTCGCATCGTTGGGTGCCTTGCTTTGCTATCCGGTGTTGATCGAGCCCTACAGCACGCTCTTGCATCAGGCCCTGGGCTGGTCCTGGGGCTATGCGCTCTTCGTGCTGTTGTGTGCCGCCACCGCGCTGTATGCCGTGCGCCATGCCGGCCCGGCGGCCGCAACTGCCGCCGCGCCGACGGCGCCGGCACCGCGCCTGGGCGTGCAACTGCTCTGGCTGGTGCTGCCGGCGCTGGGTTCATGGCTGCTGCTGGCCTTCAGCAACCACCTCACGCAGAACGTTGCGGCCATTCCCTTCCTGTGGGTGCTGCCGCTGTCGGTCTATCTGTTCACCTTCGTGCTGTGCTTCGAGAGCGAGCGCTGGTACCGGCGCGCCTTCTTCCTGCCGGCCGGCGCGCTGACCTTGCTGCTGTGCGCCTTCGGCCTGCAGCACAACATCGGCTTCGATCTGGACACCGCGCTGCCAATCTACGTGGGCGGGCTCTTCGTGCTGTGCATGTTCCTGCACGGCGAGACCGCGCGCCTGCGGCCGGCACCGGCGTATCTGACGCGCTTCTACCTGATGCTGTCGCTGGGCGGTGCGATCGGCGGCATCGGCGTCGGCCTGGTTGCGCCGCATGTGCTGCCGGCCTACTACGAGCTGGGCCTGGGCCTGGTGCTGGTTGCGCTGGCCGGCGCGGCGGTGCTGCGCGGGCTGCGCTTCGGCCTGGTCGGCGGCCTGGCGTTGGCGGCCTGCTGCGGTGCCTTTCTGGCGCTGCAGGTGCACACCGACTTCACGCAGTCGCGGGTGGTGATCCGCAATTTCTACGGCACGCTCGTCACGCTCGATACGCGGCGCGAGAACCCGCGTGACAACGTGCGCCAGATGTACCACGGCTCCGTCAAGCATGGCGAGCAGTTCCTGGCTGCCGAGCGGCGGCGCGAGCCGACCAGCTACTACGGCGCCAGCTCCGGCTTCGCCCTGGCGCTGGCCGAGGCGCCGCAGGGCCCGCGCCGCGTCGGCGTGATCGGGCTGGGCGCCGGTGTGATGGCCGCCTACAGCCGGCCTGGCGACGTGTACCGGGTGTACGAGATCAACCCGCAGGTCTTCGATCTGGCCGATCGTGAATTCAGCTTCCTGGCCGACAGCCCGGCCGGCATCGAGCGGGTGCTGGGCGACGCCCGCCTGGCGCTGGAGCGCGAAGCGCCGCAGCGCTTCGACCTGCTGGCGGTGGACGCCTTCTCGGGCGGCTCGGTGCCCATGCACCTGGTCACCGCGCAGGCGATGACGGTCTATCTGCGCCACACCCAGCCCGAGGGCGTGATCGCCTTCAACGTCACCAATCGGCGCCTGGCCCTGGCACCGGTGGTCGAGCAAGTGGCGACATCCCTGGGCCTGCATGCCGTGCTGGTGCACGACGAAGCGCAGCACAGCAGCTACTTGCGCACCACCGACTGGATGCTGGTGGCACGCCGGCCCGAAGTGCTGGCGCGCGATTCGATCCGGCTGGCCAGCACGCCGGTGACGCCGATCGCCGGCCTGAAGCCCTGGACCGACGACTTCAACAATCTCTTTCAAGTCCTGAAATAGGAAAACCCCGCCGGCAGGACCTTGGCGGGGTTTTGCTTGCAGCCAGGCGAATCAGGCGGCAGAAAGGCACTTGCTCATGAAGGCCTTGCGCTCGTCGCCCTTCAAGGTCTTGGCTTCGGGCGCGGCGTTGCAGGACTTCATCTTTTCCTGCTGGGTCTGCTTGCTGATGCCCTTGGCGCTGAGGCACTCGCTCATGAAGGCCTTGCGCTCGTCGCCCTTGAGTTCCTTCGCCTTGGGATCGGCGTTGCATTCCTTCATCTTGTTCTGCTGCGCGGTGGGCGCCTTGTCCTGGGCATAGGCGGAGCCCATGGCCATGCAGGCCGCCATGGCGATCAGGGGGAGAAGCTTTTTCATCAGTTATGTCCTCGAGGGTGAGTTTCAAAAAGCCGGCCCCGGAGGGGCTGCCCATCGTAACGGGGCATCGACACCATCGGATGACCATGCGCAGCGACCGCAGACAGGCCCCCCGGTAAAATCCGCCGATGCTATTGGTCAAACAGGAGCTGCTGGCCGCGCTGGCCAGCACGCTCGAATCCCTCTCGCCCGGCGCCGGCGCCAAGGCGGCCTTCGAATCGCCCAAGGTCGCCGCCCATGGCGACTACGCCTGCACCGCAGCCATGCAACTGGCCAAGCCGCTCTCGCGCAAGCCGCGCGAACTGGCCCAGGACGTCAGCGACGCGCTGATGGCCACGCCGGTCTACCAGCGCTGGGTCGATGCCATCGAGATCGCCGGCCCGGGCTTTCTCAACATCCGCCTGAAGACCGCCGCCAAGCAGCAGGTGGTGCGCGAAGTGCTGGAAGCGGCCCAAGCCTTCGGCCGCCAGGGCGCGAGCGGCGAGCGCGTGCTGGTCGAATTCGTCTCGGCCAACCCGACCGGCCCGCTGCACGTGGGACACGGCCGCCAAGCGGCGCTGGGCGATGCCATCTGCAACCTGCTCGATACCCAGGGCGGGCAGGTCCATCGCGAGTTCTACTACAACGACGCCGGTGTGCAGATCCAGACCTTGGCCAACAGCACGCAGCTGCGCGCCAGGGGCGTGAAGCCGGGCGACGCCGGCTGGCCCGAGCAGGCCTACAACGGCGACTACATCGGCGACATCGCCCAGGACTTCCTCGAGAAGAAGACCGTGAAGTCGGACGACCGCGAGTACACCGCCAGCGGCGACGTGAATGACCTCGACTCGATCCGCCAGTTCGCCGTGGCCTACCTGCGCCACGAGCAGGACCTGGACCTGAAGGCATTTCGCGTGCGCTTCGACCACTACTACCTCGAGTCCAGCCTCTACACCAGCGGGCGCGTCGAGGCCACGGTGAACAAGCTCGTCGCGGCCGGCAAGACCTACGAGCAGGACGGCGCCCTGTGGCTGAAGTCGACCGAGTACGGCGACGACAAGGATCGCGTCATGCGCAAGGGCGACGGCAGCTACACCTACTTCGTGCCCGACGTCGCCTATCACATCGCCAAGTGGGAGCGGGGCTTCCACAAGGTGGTGAACATCCAGGGCACCGACCACCACGGCACCATCGCGCGCGTGCGCGCCGGCCTGCAGGCAGCGGGTGAAGGCATCCCGGCCGGCTACCCCGACTACGTGCTTCACACCATGGTGCGCGTGATGCGCGGCGGCGAAGAGGTCAAGATCAGCAAGCGCGCCGGCAGCTACGTGACCCTGCGCGACCTGATCGAATGGACCAGCACCGACGCGGTGCGCTTCTTCCTGCTCAGCCGCAAGCCCGATACCGAATACACCTTTGACATCGACCTGGCCCTCGCGCAGAACAACGACAACCCGGTCTACTACGTGCAGTATGCGCACGCCCGCATCTGCTCGGTGCTGGCGGCCTGGGGTGGCGATGTGGCGAGCCTGCGCGATGCCGACCTGTCGGCGCTGGAAAGCCCGGCGGCGCAGTCGCTGATGCTGATGCTGGCCAAGTACCCGGCCATGCTGACCGGCGCGGCCACCGATTTCGCGCCGCACGACGTCACCTTCTACCTGCGCGAACTGGCTGCCACTTATCACAGCTACTACGACAGCGAGCGAATCCTGGTCGACGACGAGAAGGTGAAGCTGGCGCGGTTGGCGCTGGTCGCCGCCACCGCGCAGGTGCTGCACAATGGCCTGGCAGTTCTCGGCGTCAGTGCGCCGCGCAAGATGTAGGCAAAAAGTAGATGGCGACGACCATGAAGACTAGACAACGCGGCAATACCTTTATCGGCCTGATCATCGGCATCGTGGTCGGCCTGGGTGCCGCCCTCGGCATTGCGGTCTATGTGACCAAGGTGCCCATCCCCTTCATGTCCAAGACCCAGCGCAACACCGCTGAGCAGGACGAGGCCGAGGCGCGACGCAACCGCGACTGGGACCCGAACGCGCCGCTGGCCGGCAAGGCCGGCGCCGCCAAGCCGCCGGCTCCGGCGGCAGCGGCAAGCAACGGCACGGCATCCGGCAGCGTCACCGCTGCCGCGCCCGGCACCAGCGCGCCGGTGCCGGTGATCGCGCCCAAGCCCAAGGGTCCGGTCCCCGCGGTGGTCAACCCCGATTCGGAAGACCCGATCGGCGACCTGGCCCGCGCCCGCGCCGGTGCGGGCAGCAACGGCGGAACCGCGGCAGCCACTGCCGGCCCCGACCCCTTCATCTACTTCGTTCAGGCCGGCGCCTTCCGCAGCACCGAAGACGCCGAAGCGCAGCGCGCCAAGCTCTCGCTGATGGGCGTGGAAGCCAAGGTGACCGAGCGCGAGCAGGCCGGCCGCACCGTCTACCGGGTGCGCGCGGGCCCCTTCAACAAGAAGGACGACGCCGACCGCCTGAAGGATCGGCTGGACAGCGGTGGCCTCGAAACCGCCCTGGTCCGCGTCCAACGCTAAATGCCCCCGGCCGCCCGCCCGCGCGGAACTTCGCGCGGTGCGGCAGGCTCTGTCAGCCGCACAGGAGAACCATTCAATATGAAACGTCGTGATTTTTCGCTGGCCGCCGCTTCCATTGGGATGGCGCCTTTTGTCGCCGGCACCGCTGCCCAGGCCCAGACCGCCTTCAAGGCCGGCACCGACTACGTCGCGCTGAAGAAGCCGGCGCCGGTCGATGCGCCCGCCGGCAAGGTCGAGGTGGTTGAATTCTTCTCCTACAACTGCCCGCATTGCGCGCAGTTCGAACCGGCGCTGGAAACCTGGGTCAAGAAGCTGCCGGCCCACGTGGCCTTCCGCCGGGTGCCGGTGCCCTTCGTCGGCAACGACGTCGAGACCAAGCAGCGCCTGTACTACACGCTGGAAGCGCTGGGCAAGGTGGACGAGTTCCAGATGAAGATCTTTGCTGCCATCCACCAGCAGCGCCAGCCGCTGTTCGGCGACGCCGCCATCCTGGACTGGGCCGGCAAGCAGCAGGGCCTGGACGGCGCCAAGTTCGCCGAGATGTTCAAGTCCTTCAGCGTGTCCGGCAAGGTCAAGCGGGCCGCCCAATTGACCAACGACTACCAGGTCGGCGGCGTGCCGGCGCTGGGCGTGGCGGGCCGCTACTATGTGGACGGCGAATTGGCGCGCAACCTGGACCGGGCACTGCAGATCACCGATTTCCTGGTCGGCGAGGCTCGAAAGGCCTGAAGCCACAACATCCGGGCCGTCACTGGCTCGGCACCCCGAAAAAAGGCCTGCAAGCGCAGGCCTTTTTTCATCGGGGCGTGCACATTTGCCCCCTACAATCGTCGGAGCAAGTTTCGTGCCCTATGACATCTTCCTTTGCCTCACGTTTCCCCGCATGCCGGCTTCGCCGGCTCGGCAGCGCAGCAATTTGTGCCCTGGCCCTGGCGGCCGCCGGAGCCGCCCAGGCCGAGAAGGCCGACCGCGCCAAGCCGATGAACATCGAGGCCGACGCCATGCGCTATGACGACCTCAAGCAGAGCAGCGTCTTCAACGGCAACGTGGTGGTGACCAAGGGCACCATCATCATCCGCGGCACGCGCATCGACGTGCGGCAGGACCCGGAGGGCTACCAGTACGGCGTGGTCACGGCCGCGCCCGGCAAGCTGGCCTACTTCAAGCAGAAGCGCGACGGCGCGCCCGGCAGCGACGAGTGGATCGAGGGCGAATCCGAGGTGATCGAATACGACAGCCGGGCCGACAACGTCAAGTTCGTCCGCCGCGCGGTGATGCGCCGCCTGATCGGCGCCAAGGTCAACGACGAGACCACCGGCGCCCTGATCGTCTACGACCAGAGCAACGACACCTTCAGCGTCAACGGCGCGCCGCAGGCGCCCAGCAACAGCGCCGCCGGCGGCGGCAGCGGCCGCGTGCGTGCCGTGCTGACGCCGCGCCCCGAGGCCGGCGCGGCGCCGGCCGACAAGCCCGCGCCTGCCCCCGGCAAGGGCCTGCGCCCCAGCACCACCCTGAGCGGCGAGGGCGCCAAGTGATCGATCGCGCAGGCATGGATGAGGCCGGTACGGGCCGCAACGGCGCCAGTCGGCTGCAGGCACGCGGACTGAAGAAGTCCTACGGCAGCCGCACGGTGGTGAAGGACGTCTCGCTCGACGTGCAAAAGGGCGAGGTGGTGGGCCTCTTGGGCCCCAACGGCGCCGGCAAGACCACCTCCTTCTACATGATCGTCGGGCTGGTGCGCGCCGACGACGGCGCGATCAGCATCGACGGCGAAGCCATCGAGCACATGCCGATCCACCGCCGCGCGCGCATGGGCCTGAGCTACCTGCCGCAGGAAGCCTCGATCTTTCGCAAGCTCAACGTCGCCGACAACGTGCGCGCCGTGCTGGAACTGCAGCATGAGCCGGACGAGAGCGGCAACTCCGCGCCGCTGAGCAAGAAGCGCATCGAGGAGCGCCTGGACGAACTGCTGGCCGACCTGCGTGTCGACCACCTGCGCGATTCGCCTGCACTGGCCCTGTCGGGCGGCGAACGTCGGCGCGTGGAGATCGCGCGCGCCCTGGCCACCGACCCGCGCTTCATCCTGCTGGACGAGCCCTTCGCCGGTATCGACCCGATCGCCGTGATCGAGATCCAGCGCATCATCAGCTTCCTGAAGGAGCGCGGCATCGGCGTGCTCATCACCGATCACAACGTGCGCGAGACGCTGGGCATCTGCGATCACGCCTACATCATCAGTGACGGGCATGTGTTGGCGCAGGGCACGCCATCGGAGATCGTCGACAACGCCGATGTACGCAGGGTGTACCTCGGCGAGCACTTCAGGATGTAGACCTAGACGCGCGATGAAACAAGGCTTGTCGCTGCGCGTATCGCAGCATCTTGCGCTGACCCCCCAGTTGCAGCAGTCGATCCGGCTGCTTCAGCTCTCCACGCTCGAGTTGTCCCAGGAAGTCGAGCAGATGCTCGATGAGAACCCCTTCCTGGAGCGCAACGCCGACGAGGCGCCGCGCGAGGAGTTCGGCCTGGACAGCGCGGACGCCGCGACCCCGCGCGACGTGCGCGACGAGGAGGCGGCCGGCCTGGCGCTGATGAACGGCGCCGACGGCGTCAGCACCATCGCCGCGCAGGACGCCGCGGTCACCGTCGCCGACGCGCCGGCCGAGGCCGCCGACGCCGAGCCCGACTGGGAAGGCGACGGCACCGTGGACCTGGCGCCGGACGACAGCGAATGGGGCAGCGACGCCCCTGCGCGCAGCAACAACCTGGGCGACGACGAGCGCGCCGACGCCACCGAGCTGGCGCGCAGCCAGGAGTCGCTGCAGGACTTCCTGCACCGCCAGGCGCTGGGCCTGCGCCTGTCCGATGTGGACCAGGCGGCGCTGCGCTTCCTGATCGAATCCCTCAACGAGGACGGCTACCTCGAAGACTCGCTGCCGGCCCTGGCATCCGGCCTGGCCGGCGACGACAACGATCAGTTCGACGAGCTGGTGCATCGCTTCCAGATGGCCCTGGGCCTCCTGCAAAGCCTGGAGCCGGCGGGCGTCGGCGCGCGCGACCTGGGCGAATGCCTGGCGATCCAGCTGCGCGCCCTTGCCCACGAACACGAGGACGAAGAAGAGGCCGAGCTGCGCAAGACCGCGCTGGCCATCTGCAAGCAGCCTCTCACCCTCCTGGCGCGGCGCGACTTCAAGCGCCTGGCCACGCTGACCCGCAGCAACGAAGAGAAAGTGCGCGGCGCCATGCAGCTGATCGCGCGGCTGGAGCCCAAGCCGGGCCGGCGCTTCGTCAACGTCGAGCGCAACATCGTGGTGCCCGACGTCATCGTCACCCGCATCGGCAGCGGCACCAACGTGAAGTTCCGGGTGCAGCT
Organism: Variovorax sp.; assembly: GCA_035476655.1. GTDB lineage: Bacteria > Pseudomonadota > Gammaproteobacteria > Burkholderiales > Burkholderiaceae_C > Variovorax. Next base: position 6,274 of record DATILH010000032.1, on the reverse strand, counting down.
CAACCCCGACGTGATGCCGCGCCTGCGCGTGCATGACATCTACGCCGGCGCGCTCAAGGCGCACAAGGGCGAAGGCAGCCAGGCGCTGAGCCAGCGCCTGCAGGAGGCACGCTGGTTCATCAAGAACATCCAGCAGCGCTTCGACACCATCCTGCGCGTGTCCAACGCCATCGTCGAGCGGCAGAAGAACTTCTTCGTGCACGGCGACCTGGCCATGCGTCCGCTGGTGCTGCGCGAGATCGCCGACGAGCTGGGCCTGCACGAATCCACCATCTCGCGCGTGACCACCGCCAAGTACATGGCGACGCCCTACGGCACGGTGGAGCTCAAGTACTTCTTCGGCTCGGCGCTGGGCACCGAGACCGGCGGCAATGCCTCCAGCACCGCCGTGCGCGCGCTGATCAAGCAGTTCGTCGGCTCGGAGGACCTGAAGAAGCCGCTGTCCGACAGCCAGCTGTCGGACATGCTCAAGGAACAGGGCATCGAGTGCGCGCGCCGCACGGTCGCAAAGTACCGTGAAGCGCTGCGCATTGCACCGGCCAACCTGCGCAAGGCGCTCTGACGCGCCCGGCGCTCAGGCCACCGGCGCGATGAAGGAAATCAGCCGGCCCATGCGCCGGATCCAGTCCGCCGTCACGATGAATTGCGGCTTGTCCTTCTTCACGTAGGGCTCGATCTCCGGCGGGTTGTCGGCCGGATAGGGCGAGGTGTCGAAGATATCGCCCACATGCTTGCTGCGGTAGGCGGTGCCAGTGTAGGGCGTCGTCGGGCCGGGGCCGCGGAAGGGGTTCACGATCTCGGGCACGGGCGAAGTCCAGTAGTGCTTGTCGCCCAGCTCCTCGATCAGCGTGTCGACTTCCGACTGCGGCACCACCGGCGTGGTCATCCTGGCGCCCAGGAACAGGTCCGGAAAGTCGACCTCGCGGATCGAGAAGTACTTGGGCAGGTCGCGCGGCTGCGTGCTGCGCAGCGGCGAACGCGCCACCAGTTCCGCCAGCGCCGCGTCGCTCATCGAGGCCAGGGCGTTGTACCGCGACTCCAGGTTGGCAATGTTGACGGCGCGGCCGGCCGAGTAGTGGCTCAGCGTGTTGGTGATGTCCTTGTCGATGAAGTAGGCGCCGTTGTGGATGTTGGAGCCGTAGCGGTGCACGTACAGCGCCTCGTTGCTGCCCAGTTCCACGAAGGTGGGGTGCGTGCGCCCGCCTCCCAGCTGCGGATTGAGCGCCACCGCATTGGGTGGCAGCGGCACTGTCTTGAGCCAGGCGATGGCTTCCGGAATGCGCTGCAGGTACTTGCGGTCGCCGGTGAGCTGGAAGTAGTTGAAAAGCTGCAGGATGTTGGTCTGCGTGGTGTGCGTGGTGTGCGTGGTCAGCGAACGCGGCTCGTAGCTGCGCGCGCCGGCCGGCGATCCTGCCGGGCGGCCTGCCGTCTCGCGCGACAGGTGCTGCAGCCCCCAGCCGGCCTGCGGGCCGGGGTTCTGCAGGAGGCGCATGCACTCCATGGCGCGCGCGATCGGCTCCACCAGCCGCGTCTCGCCCAGGGCAACGATGCACATGGTCAGGAACTTGATGTTCTCGCCCATCACGTCGTCGTTGAAGGTGACGTGCAGGGTGTAGTCGCCGTCTTCCATGCCGGCGCGGGCGTTGGCCGGCAACTGCTGCGGATTGGGCAGCGGCATCGAGGTGATCGAGCCCGGGAAGTGCGGGAAGCGCTGCGGCCAGCCGCCGCCGGCAATGCCGAACTCCGGCCCGAACTGGGCGGCCAGGATGAAGGCGATGGCCTTTTGCAGCGGCGCCAGGAAGCGTGGGTCCTTCTTCTCCAGGTACATGCGCAGCATGAACTGCGAGGCCACCGCGGTGCCGGCGTCGTCGAAGGTGGCGTTGCCGTAGTAGTGCTGGAACTCTTCCAGGCGCCAGCCATTGGCGCCGATGGTCTCGTACCAGTGCTTGAGCGACTCCTCGCCGGCGAAGTCGAAGATGTAGTTCCAGCCGCCCGCCGGGTGCTGGGCCGCAGCCACGGCCAGCGCGGTGCGGCGGGCCGCCACGTAGAAGCGCTCCTCGCCTGTGGCGTGGTAGGCGTCCAGGTACACATGCCCCACCGAAGGGGTGCCCGGCGGCTGGATCCAGCACATGGTGCGCTTGGCTTCCATCTCGCCGAAGGTCTGCGTCAGGTCGGGCGAATAGGACCAGACGTAGCCGCCTTGGTAGGACACGGTTTCGTCCATGTACGTCGCGGCGTGCTTGAGCGCCTTGGCGGCGGTCTTCTGCGGAGTCTGCTTCTCGGCCGCAGCCGAGGCGGCCGAGGCAGTGGTTGACGAGGCGGATCCCATATCGTTGTCCGAACCTCCGCCGCAGGCCGCCAGGGTGAGCGGCGACAGGACGGAGAGGGCAAAGTCTCTGCGTTTCATTGTTTTCCTCGGATGCGTTGAAGGCCGCGCGATTCCCAACAAACCGGCGGAGTTATCAGTCGTCGTACAACTGAGGGGCGCATACTAGGAGGAAAAGGTCCTGAATTTCAAGAGATTTGTGACATCTAGCACTTTATGTTGTCTGACGACATATCTCTTACGCTGCGCAAATCTCCGCCGCCTGCGTCATGCAAGGGGCTGGACAGGAGATGGGGCGGCGCGCTGCCGCGGGGCTCAAGGGCGCGCGGGCCCGGCCGCCTGCGCCGCCGCCAGCACGGCGCGCAGCGCGCCCGGCTGCACGGGCTTGCGCAGCGCATGCCAGCCACGCTCGCGTGCCAGCGCATTGGTGGCCTCGTCGATGTCGGCCGACACCAGGGCGATGGCCAGTTCGGGCTTTTGCCGCTGCAGGTGGGTGGCCAGCGCGACGCCATCCGTTTCGCCCGGCAGGCGGATGTCGCACAGCGCCAGGTCGACGCCGTGCAGGTCGGCGCCGTCCAGCAACTCGTCCGCGCTGCCGTAGACCTGTGGTTGGGCTTTCCAGTGACGCAGGATGGCGACCAGGCTCTCGGCAACCACCGCGTTGTCTTCCACCACCAGCACCGACAAGCCGGGCCGCAGGGTCGCGGCCTGCGCTGAGGGAGAGTGCTTCGGCTGCTGCGTGGCGGGCAGCAGCGTTCCCTGCGGTGACACCGGCAGCTCGAAGGCAAACACCGAACCGCGCTCCGGCGCGGAGCGCAGGCTGATGTGCGTGTCCAGCCGCTGCGCCAGGCGGCGCACGATGGCCAGCCCGAGCCCATGGCCGCGCCGCAGGTTGCGCTCGACGTTGCCGACCTGCTCGAAGTCGCCGAACACCCGCTCCTGGTCTTCGCGTGCGATGCCGATGCCGTTGTCGCGCACCTCGATGCGCCATTGCCCGCTACGCCTGCGGCAGGCCAGCAGCACGCGGCCGCGCGGCGGCGGCGAGAACTTGAGTGCGTTGTCCACCAGGTTGGCGATCATGCGGCGCAGCGCCACCGGGTCGCTCCAGGCCAGCGCCTGCGCCGGGCAGAGCACCCGCACCCGCTGGGCGCTGCCGCCCGGCCGGGCGAACTCGCCCAGCAGTGCGGCCAGGTCGAGGGGGCCGAGCGTCAGCGGGTCGGCGGCGGCCTCGATGCGGCCGATTTCCAGGAGTTGCTGGGTCAAGCCTTCCAGTGCCTCCTGCGCCCGCGCCAGCGCCGACAGGGTGGACTGCAGCACGGCCTGGCTCGCGCCTTCGCGCAATTGCTGCTGCAGCACTTCCGCCTGCAGCCCGATGGCCATCACCGGCTGGCGCAGATCGTGGTTGGCCGCCGAAAAGAAGCGCAGCCGCTCGGCCTGCACCTGCTCGGCCGCCTGCAGGCCAGCCAGGGCCCGGACGCGCAGCGCGCTCTCGTTGTGGCGCTGGCCGATGGAATCTTCCAGCTTGCAGGAACGCTCGGCCACCAGCTTCCACATCATCACGAGCAGCCCCGCGCCGAGAGCCGCCAGGACCATCATCGGCGCGGCGCCGAAAGCCAGGGCCATGACGATGAGCGGTGCCAGCAGCACGGTGACGGCCAGCTGCATGGCCCGCGCCACGTAGGACACCGAGAAGGCCGAGGACAAGGTCATGCCCATCATCACCAGGGCCAGTTGCAATTGCACAAGCGGGTCTGTGGGATGGAACAGCAGCACCCCGGCCAGGCCGTGCGCCCCTTCGTGCACCGCGATGCGCAGCGTGTGCTGGCGCAGTGAGGAGGGCAGTTGGGCCGCGGCGAGCGGATCGGGCAGTTGCTGCGGCAGGAAGGCGCGCCAGGCCGTCGTCGCGGCGATCAGCGCGAGCCACAGCGCCGCCATCGGCAGCGAATACTGCCAGGCGAACAAGGCCGCCACGGCGCAATCGAGCAGGAACTGGAAGGCCAGCACCTTGCCGCTTGGCTGCATGCTCAGGCGCAGCAGCTCGGTCTGGATGGCGGCGCGGTCGGCGGCAGGGGGGGAGGTCGAAAGGCTCATCGCTGCCCGACTATAGAGGGGTGGCGGGCGGCGACAATCGGGGGATGAGCCAGCTTCACCTGTTCCTGCCCTGCGCCGCCGGCGTCGAAGACCTGCTGGCGCAGGAAGTGCACCGCCTCACCGGCCTGGTGGGCGACGATCTGCAGTCGGCACGCGGCGGCGTCTTCGCGCGGGCAAGCTGGCGAGATTGCATGCAACTGAACCTGCACGGCCGGCTGGCGCAGCGGGTGCTGGTGCAGCTCTCGCACACGCCCTACCGCAGCGAGAACGACCTGTACCAGGCCGCCAGTGCCGTCGCCTGGGAAATGTGGTTCACGCCCAAGCAGAGCTTCAAGATCGAGACCACCGCGCAGCACAGCCCGTTGCAAAGCCTCAACTTCGCCACGCTGCGCATCAAGGACGCGATCGCCGACCGCTTTCGCGCCAAGGCCGGCGGCGTGCGCCCCAGCATCGAGACCCAGTGGCCGGACGTGCGCATCTTCGCGCACCTCACCACCGACGCCTGCACCCTGTACATCGACACCAGCGGCGAGGCCTTGTTCAAGCGCGGCTGGCGCACCGACAAGGGCGACGCGCCGCTGAAGGAAACCCTGGCCGCCGCCATGCTGGCCGCCAGCGGTTGGTGGAACCCGGAAAGCGGCGCGGTGTCGGAGCTGCCCCTGTACGACCCCTGCTGCGGCAGCGGCACCATTGCCATCGAGGCGGCGCAGCTTGCGGCCGGCTTGCCGGCGGGCGGCCAGAGGCGCTTCGGCTTCGAGAAGCTGCTGCCTTTCCAGCCGCATGTGTGGCAGGCCCTGAAGAAGGAAGCGCTCGACGCCGCCACTACCCAGGGCGTGGAAGTCTTCGGCTCCGACGTCTCGCACCGCATGGTGGACTTCGCCCAGCGCAACGCCGAGCGCGCCGGCGTCGGCGAGCGCGTGCAGTTGCGCGGCGGCGATGCGCTGCAGCGCATGCCGCCGGCCGAGCGCGGCGTGATCGTGCTCAACCCGCCCTATGGGGAGCGCATCGAGGTCGGCGGAGTGGCGCGCGCCGGCGCACGCGAGTCGGCGCAGACCGAGGGCGACGGCGACTTCTTCCCGCAACTGGCCACCCACTGGAAGAAGAATTACGCCGGCTGGACCGCCTGGGTGCTGACGCCAGACCTCAAGCTGCCGCAGAAGATGCGGCTGAAGGAATCGCGCCGGGTGCCCATGTGGAACGGGCCGATCGAGTGCCGCCTGTTCAAGTTCGTTTTACAAATTGGTAGTTTCCGTTGATTTCCGTCAATCACAACTAGCCACTACTGTTATGCCCTTTCATTGAGGGATTGGCTCCAGAATTAATGAATTCGGAACGGCACGGTGCCTTCTGAACTTCTTAATTCAAACTAGTGGAGTCCATAGCTAATGAAAGCCCGAATCACCGAGTCCTACGTCAAAACTCAAAAACAGCTAGGCGGCATAGCTGAGATACAGGACGAAGTGGAGCCCTCCCTGCGCCTGTATTTCACCGCCCAGAACGTCCTCTGGGGTCTCTACAAGTGGTGCCCCGCCTCGGGCCGCCCCGTCCGGAAATCACTTGGGCGGTGGCCCGATGTAACCGTCGATCAAGCCCGCAAGAAGGCCAAGACGCTCTCGTCTGAATTGGGTAACGGACGCACCCTGGAACCTAAGCCGATAGCCAATACCCTGCGTGAGCTAGCTGAGCTATACGGCAAGCATCTGAAGTCTAAAAAGATGAAGACTTGGGCCGAGCCCGAGGTAATCATTGAGCGGTCATTTCACGATTGGCTCCCCCGCCCGATTCAGACAATTACGAAGTCGGCGCTGTCGATCCGCCACGACAAGATCACCGAGAGTCGTGGCCCCCATGCAGCAG
>DATILH010000031.1:0-26882 GCA_035476655.1 Variovorax sp. | reverse complement strand
CACCGTAGTAGCCGCGGCCGCCGTAGTAGCCGGGGCCGTAGTAAGGCCGGCCGTAGTAGGGGCGCCCCGAGTAGCCGCTGATGCCAATGCCCAAGGTGACCGGTGGCGCCACCACCGCCGGCTGCACATAGGCCGCTTCCCCATAGGGGCCATAGGCGGGAGGTGCCACCACGCAGCCGCCCAGCAAGGCGGCCGCGCCGACAGCGCCACCAATGGCCATCCAACGCGAGGGGTTCTTCATGTTGCGCTCCTGAGTCTGCATCTCAGGATTCAACGCCGGCCACTGGGCCTTGTTGACGACCGGCGTGTGAACTTGGGTAAAGCTCAGGCCAGGAGCGCCAGCATCTGTTCCTCGTCGATGACCGTCACGCCCAGGTCGCGCGCCTTGTCCAGCTTGCTGCCGGCCTCGGTGCCTGCCACCAGGTAGTCGGTCTTCTTGCTGACCGAGCCGGCCACCTTGGCGCCGGCCGCTTCCAGCCTGTCCTTGGCCTCGTCGCGGCTCAGATTGGGCAAGGTCCCGGTGATGACGAAGGTCTTGCCGGCCAGGGGCTTGGGTGCGCGCGCCGCGGGCTCGCCCTCCTCCCACGTCAGGCCGCAGGCACGCAGTTGCTCGACCACCTCGCGGTTGTGCGGCTGGCTGAAGAAGGTGTGCAGGCTTTGCGCCACCACCGGGCCGACGTCGTTGACTTCCAGCAGCTGCTCTTCGCTCGCCTCCATGATGGCGTCGAGCTTTCCGAAGTGCTTGGCCAGGTCCTTGGCTGTGCTTTCGCCGATGTGGCGAATGCCCAGGCCGAAGAGGAAGCGCGGCAGCGTCGTCGTCTTCGATTTCTCCAGCGCATCGACCAGGTTCTTCGCCGACTTCTCGGCCATGCGGTCCAGCCCGGCCAAGGTGGTGAGGCCCAGCTTGTAGAGGTCGGGCAAGGTGCGGATCAGGTTGCCGTCGACCAGTTGCTCGACCAGCTTGTCGCCCAGGCCTTCGATGTCGAGGGCGCGGCGCGCGGCGAAATGCAGGATGGCTTCCTTGCGCTGGGCGCCGCAGAACAGCCCGCCGGTGCAGCGGTGGTCGGCCTCGCCTTCCTCGCGCACCGCATCCGAACCGCACACCGGGCACTTGCCTGGCATGGTGAAGACGGGCCCGCGCTGATCGGCCGGGCGTGCGGCGCTTTCGGGCAGCACGCCCACCACTTCGGGAATCACGTCGCCGGCGCGCCGCACGATCACCGTGTCGCCCACACGCACGTCCTTGCGCCGCACCTCGTATTCGTTGTGCAAGGTGGCGTTGGTGACGGTGACGCCGCCGACAAACACCGGCGCCAACTTGGCCACGGGCGTCAGCTTGCCGGTGCGCCCCACCTGAACCTCGATGCCCAGCACCTCGGTCACCTGCTCCTGCGCCGGATACTTGTGCGCGACCGCCCAGCGCGGCTCGCGCGAGACGAAGCCGAGCTGGCGCTGCAGAGCCAGGCTGTCGACCTTGTAGACGATGCCGTCGATGTCGTAAGGCAAGGCATCGCGCTCGCGGCCCATGGCCTGGTGAAAGGCCACAAGTTCGTCTGCACCGCTGGCGCGCCTGGTCTGCTGCGCCACGGGAAAGCCCCAGGCATGGAACTGCTGCAGCCAGTCGAACTGCGTCGGCCATTCGGGGCCGCCCTGCGCAGGCGGCGTGACCTCGCCCAGGCCATAGGCAAAGAAACTCAGGGGCCGATCGGCCGCGATCGCCGGGTCAAGTTGGCGCACCGCGCCGGCCGCGCCGTTGCGCGGGTTGACGAAGACCTTCTCGTTCTTCTGCCCGGCCGCGATCTTCTGGCGCTGGCGCTCGTTCAACGCATCGAAGTCATCGCGCCGCATGTAGACCTCGCCGCGCACCTCGACCACCGGCGGCAGCTTCTCGCCATGCAGGCGCAGCGGGATCTGCTGCACCGTGCGGATGTTCTGCGTGACCTCTTCGCCGATCTCGCCGTCGCCGCGTGTGGCGGCCTGCACCAGCACGCCGTGCTCGTAGCGCAGGTTGATGGCCAGGCCATCGAACTTGAGTTCGCAGACGTAGTCAATGGCGGGCGCATCCGGCGCCAAGCCGAGTTCCCGGCGCACGCGCGCATCGAAGGCGCTGGCGCCGTTCGACGTGATGTCGGTCTCGGTGCGGATCGAGAGCATCGGCACCTTGTGCCGCACCTTGGCGAAGCCCTCCAGCACCGCGCCGCCGACGCGCTGGGTGGGCGAATCCGGCGTGCGCAATTGCGGATGCTCGGCCTCGATGGCTTGCAGGCGCTGGAACAGCTTGTCGTACTCGGCGTCCGGCAGCGCCGGCGCGTCCAGCACGTAGTAGAGGTGCGCGTGATGATTGAGCTGCATGCGCAGTTGCGCGGCTTCCTTCGCAGGGTCGGTCATGGTCAGGAAAAGAGTCGGCGTGCCAGCGCGGAGCCGGCAGCCAGGTCGCGCGAATCGAGCGTGTCGTAGAGCTGCTCGAGGTCGGCGCCGATGATGTCCATGGTGTCTTCGCGCAGGAGCTGGCTGTCGCCGTCGGTCACCACGCCGTCCATCTCCCGCGCCAGGTTCGCCGCCACTTCGCGCATGCGCTCGAAAGGGCTTTCGGCGCGGGCCACCTGCGGCACGTCCAGGCTCAGGACAAGCTCGCGGATGGCCGATTGGGTCGGGTCGTCGGCCAGGGCCGCCTGGGTGTCGAAGGACAGGCCGAGGATTGGCGGCAGGCCGGGCTGGCTGGTCGGCAGCACCATGCGGCCGGGCATCAGGCCCGGTACGAAGCCCAGGCGCGCCGCGTTTTGCTGCACATAGCCGGGGCTCCAGGCGGCGTGGCGGGCGCGCAGCACGAAGCTCAGTTGCGCGTCGTGCGAGCTGGCGAACTGGTCCAGCTCGCGCGCGCGGCCGACCTCGTCCAGCATCTCGGGGAACTCGGGTGTGCCGTTGACGGCATCGGCAAAGGTGGATGCCTTGACTGCGAACTCGGAGTATTCGATCTCGTTGAGGGCGCCGGTGCGGTTGGCCATCTGCACGCCAGCCTGGAAGGCGCGATAGCGTTGGCCGGGCATGGGGTGCTCCCATTGGCCGGTCTGGTCGTTGAGGCCTTCGATCGCCACCGGCTTGCTGCCGGCGCGGCGGGTTGCCGGCATCGCCGCCAGCGCGGCATCGCCCGAAACCAGGCCGTCGAGCACGATCGGCGCAATGACGTCGACCAGCGGGTCCAGGCCACTGCGCCGCTCCACGCTGCCGGCTGCCACCGCCGTGGGCGCCGGCAGGTCGGGGTCGAACAAGGGCTCGTGCCGCTCGGCGCCGGGCACCGTCGAAGGATCGTGGTGCAGCACCGGCTCCTCGCCATCGATGCCGCGTACCGGTACCGGGGCGGACGGCTGCGCATCCTCCTGCATCTGCTCGGGCTGGCGCGGCGTGTTGCGGCGCGAGGTCCAGGCGTTGTAGCCAATGACGGCGGCCAGCACCAGGCCGCCCAGGATGGCCAGCGCAACGGTCAGGCTGCTCATGCCGCCTCGGCCATCGAAGCCGCCGCCTCCATGTCCACAGCCACGATGCGCGAGACGCCCTGCTCCTGCATGGTCACGCCGATCAGCTGTTCGGCCATCTCCATGGCGATCTTGTTGTGGCTGATGAAGAGGAACTGGGTTTCGCGGCTCATGGCGGTCACGAGTTTGGCATAGCGCTCGGTGTTGGCGTCGTCCAGCGGCGCGTCCACTTCGTCCAGCAGGCAGAAGGGCGCTGGGTTGAGCTGGAAGATGGCGAACACCAGCGCGATGGCGGTGAGCGCCTTCTCGCCACCCGAGAGCAGGTGGATGGTCTGATTCTTCTTGCCGGGCGGCTGTGCCATCACCTGCACGCCGGAATCGAGGATCTCGTCGCCGGTCATCATCAGCCTGGCGTTGCCGCCGCCGAAGAGCTCGGGGAACATGCGGCTGAAGTGCTCGTTGACGATCTTGAAGGTGCCGCCGAGCAGCTCGCGGGTTTCGCCGTCGATCTTGCGGATGGCGTCCTCCAGGGTGCCGATGGCCTCGTTCAGGTCGGCCGACTGGGAATCGAGGAAGGTCTTGCGTTCGCTGGCGGTGGCCAGCTCATCGAGCGCCGCCAGGTTGACGGCGCCCAGGGCCGCGACTTCGCGGTGCAGCCGGTCGATTTCGCTTTGCAGGCCGGTCAGGCGCACCTTGTCCGCCTCGATCGACGCGGCGACCGCCTCGAGGTCGGCTTGTGCGTCGGCCAACAACTGCGCGTACTGCTCCAGCCCCAAGCGCGCCGCCTGTTCCTTGAGCTGGAAGTCGGTGATGCGCTGGCGCAGCGGCTCGAGTTCGCGCTCCAGTTGCAGGCGCCGCTCGTCGCTGGCGCGCAGCTTGATGGTCAGGTCGTCGTACTGGCTGCGGGTGGCGCCAAGAGCTGCCTCACGCTCCATCTTGAGGGACAGCGCGCTTTGCAGGCCGGCCTGGGCGGCGGCATCCGAGAGGCGCTCCAATTCGGCGCGGGCGCGCTCGTCTTCTTCCTTCAGCGCCACGGCCTGCTGCTGCGCGGTCTCGATGGCGCGCTGCAGTTCGGCGCGGCGCTGCTCCAGGGTGCGCTGGGCAAAGGTGGCTTCCTGCGCCTGGCGCTCCAGGCTGCGATGTTGCTCGCGGCTGGCCGTCACGCGGCGTTGCGCCTCGATCACCTTTTCGTCGAGCTGGGCGTGGCGCTCCTGGCTGTCGGCCAGTTGCATGTCCAGTTCCTCGAAGCGGGCCTCGGCGGCGACACGGCGTTCCTGCAGCTCTTCCAGCTGCGCGTTGACTTCGCCCAGGTCGCCGGCGAGCTGCTCGCTGCGTGCGCGGGTCTGCTCGGCCAGCTGGGTCAGGCGCAGGGTCTCGACCTGCAGCTCATGCGAGCGCGACTGAGTGTCGGCGGCTTCGCGGCGTGCCGTCACCAGGCGCGAGGCGGCGTCCGAGTACGCCGCTTCGGCGCGCACCAGGCCGCTGCGCGCCTCCTCGCCGATCAGGGCCTGGGCGCGCAGCTGGCGCTCCAGGTTCTCCATTTCCTGCTGCCGGGCCAGCAGGCCGGCCTGCTCCGAATCCTGGGCGTAGAAGTTGACGCCATGCGCCGAGACGGCATGGCCGCTCTTGACGTAGATGACGCCGCCGGGCGGCAGCGTGTCGCGCAAGGACAGCGCTTCCTCGAAGCTCTGGGCGGTGAAGCTGTCGTGCAGCCAGTCGCTCAACATCGCTTGCAGGCCGGCATCGTTCAGGCGCAGCAGATCGGCCAGGCGCGGCAGGCTGCTCGCGCCGGGCGGCACCGCTGCGCTGGGCAAATGGTAGAAGGCCAGCTTGGCGGGCGGCGCGTCCTTGCCTTCGGCGCCGAGGAAACCGCGCACCATGTCGAGCCGGCTGATTTCCAGCGCGCCCATGCGTTCGCGCAGCGCCGCTTCGAGCGCGTTTTCCCAGCCCAGCTCGATGTGGATCTTGGTCCACAGGCCCTGCATGCCCTCCAGCCCGTGCTTGGCGAGCCAAGGGGCGAGCTTGCCGTCGGTCTTGACCTTTTCCTGCAGGGCGCGCAGTGCTTCCAGGCGCGCCGACAGTTCCGCTTGGCGCCCGCTCTCTGTGTTGACTTCCTGCTGACGCTTGCGCCGGTCTTCGTCCAGCTGCGGCACCGATTCCTGCAGCTCGTGCAGGCGCGCATCGGCTTCGCTCGCCGCTTCCTGCGCGGCGGCCAGCTGCTCCTGCATGCTGCTCAGCCTTGCCTCGTCCGGCGCGGCCAGCGCGCGCTTGTCGGTCTCCAGCCGTTCGGCGCGCAGGTTGAGCTGGCGCGTCTGGTCGTCGATGTTGCGCTGGTCGGCCGCCAGCACCTGGATCTGCTGCTGCACTTGCGTCACGGCGCTGCGCTGCGCGTTGGCCTCGTCCTGGGCTCGCTGCTGCGCCTCTTCCAGCTCGGGCATGCGGGCGTCGTGCTCTTCCAGTTGCGCGGCCAGCAGCACGGCCTGCTCTTCGGCATCCACGCCCTGCCCGGCCAGGGTCTCGATCTCGGCCTGGGCCTCCTCGCTGCGGGTGGCCCATTGCGCCACCTGCTCGCGCAGCTGCACAAGCCGCTGCTCGACACGCAGGCGACCTTCGACCACGAAGCGGATCTCGCCTTCAAGGCGCCCTACTTCCGCGCTGGCCTCGTAGAGCTTGCCCTGGGCCTGGTTGACATGGTCGCCGGCGGCGTAGTGGGCTTGGCGCACGGTCTCCAGTTCGGCCTCGACATGGCGCAGCTCGGCGGTGCGCGCTTCCAGGTCGTTGATGGACTTCTGCGCGTCCTGCTTGATCTTGGCCTGGTCGCCCTCGCTCTCGGCGCGCTTGAGGAACCACAGTTGATGCTGCTTGCGGGTGGCGTCGCCCTGCAGGGTGTTGTAGCGCGCAGCCACCTCGGCCTGCTTTTCCAGCTTCTCGAGGTTGGTGTTGAGCTCGCGCAGGATGTCTTCCACCCGCGTCAGGTTCTCGCGGGTGTCACCCAGGCGGTTCTCGGTCTCGCGGCGGCGTTCCTTGTACTTGGAAACGCCGGCCGCCTCTTCCAGGAACAGGCGCAGCTCCTCCGGCTTGGACTCGATGATCCGGCTGATGGTGCCCTGGCCGATGATGGCGTAGGCGCGCGGGCCCAGGCCGGTGCCCAGGAACACATCCTGCACGTCGCGGCGGCGCACCGGCTGGTTGTTGATGTAGTAGCTGCTGGTGCCGTCGCGGGTGAGCACGCGCCGCACCGCGATCTCGGTGAACTGGCTCCACTGGCCGCCGGCGCGGTGGTCGGAGTTGTCGAACACCAGTTCCACGCTGGAGCGGCTGGCCTGCTTGCGGCTGGTGGTGCCGTTGAAGATCACGTCCTGCATGGACTCGCCACGCAATTCGGACGCGCGCGATTCGCCGAGCACCCAGCGCACGGCATCCATGATGTTCGATTTGCCGCAGCCGTTGGGCCCCACCACGCCGACCAGCTGGCCGGGCAACATGAAGTTGGTGGGTTCCGCGAAGGACTTGAAGCCGGAAAGCTTGATGGAGTTGAGGCGCACGAGCTGTAGCCCTGCCTTGGCCTGACGCCAAGTTGTTGATTTACAAGGAAATTAACCGCAGCGAGGGCTGCGAGGTGAGTCCGGATGATAACGTGCGGGACACACAAATAATTGTCAGGGAGCCCCTATGTCACCTTGCCCAAAGCCGCTGCTGGCGGCGGTCTTGGCGCTTTGCCTTGCCGGCTGCAGCGCATTCCAATCCACCGAGCGCGCTCAGGCCTACGCAAACAGCGAATGGCTCCAGTCCGGCGCCAACCGGATCGCCAATCTCGCTTTGCGAGACAACCTCGAGTCGATACGCCGGGTCCAACTCTCCCTCTACCGCCGCAACCCCCGTGAATGGCGCAAATGGGCTGCCAGCCAGGCCGATGCGATAGACCGCACCTGGGAGGCGGCCATGGAGAGCAAGCCCTGGCCGGCGCTGCGCGGGGCAACAGGCATCGACGCGGTCCGGATGGCGTTCGACACCGGCTTCAAGGGAGACCGGGTGGCGGCCTTGGTCATCGGCTGGGCTGCGATGCTCAGGCAGGCCAATGGCAACACCTGGTCGCAAAGCATGATCGACGGCGTCGATGCAGAGAACTCCTACCGGGTCGCCCGCAACATGGAGATCTCGCTTTGGCTCATCTCATCCAAGTCCGACGCAGACGGCCAGCCCCTCTTGCTCGCCACCGAAATTGGCGAACGCGGACGCAACCTGGTGGTGGACCGCGAACTCTCCAAGGTGGTCGCCCGGCTCGACCTCCTGGCCGCACAGGCCGACGAGAAGTACCGGCGCGCGGCGCTCGACTTCAGCCAGGGCTGGCTCATGGGAAGCGTTGCCCCCTTCATTCAATTGCTGCCTCGATAGAAGCGCTGCAAACAAAAGGACACCCTAGAATCCCCGCAACCCGGAACCAGCGCTGGCGCGCTTCATGCATCGAAGGAACACATGAGCTCCCTCAACTTCATCGGTGGCGAAAAAGGCGGCGTGGGCAAGTCGGTGACGGCGCGGCTGCTGGCGCAGTACTTCATCGACCGCAGCCGGCCCTTCATCGGTTTCGACACCGACCGCTCGCACAGTTCCTTCACCCGCTTCTACCAGGGCTTCGCCTCGCCGGTGGTGGTGGACAGCTTCGAAGGCCTGGACACGGTGGTCAACGGCTTCGAGAGCAATCCGCAGCAAAGCGTGATCGTCGACCTGGCCGCGCAGACCCTGGCGCCGCTGGCCAAGTGGATCAAGGAGTCGGACCTGTTCTCGCTCTTCGCCGAGATGGGCATTGCGGTCAACTTCTGGCATGTGCTGGACGACGGGCGGGATTCGACCGACCTGCTGGGCACCCTCATCGACACCTTCGGCGACAAGCCCAACTACATCGTGGTGCAGAACTACGGGCGCGGCAGCGACTTCGCCCTGCTGCTGGGCTCGCAGTCGCTCTCCAAGGCCATGCTGGCCGGGGCCAAGGTGATCGCGCTGCCGCGCCTGCACGAGGCCAGCATGCGCAAGATCGACGTGCAGAACACCAGCTTCTGGAAGGCGGCCAACGACCGCGAAGGCCCCACGGCCCTGGGCCTCCTGGAGCGCCAGCGCGTGAAGAGCTGGCTGGCGACGACCTACGCCGCCTTCGACACGCTGCCGTTGTAGCCGGCGCTGTGGCCGCGGCTGCCGCTGATCAACAGGCCGATCAGCAGCACGCCGAACACGGCGAAGGCGATGAAGGACCAGTTGGCGATCGTCAGGCCCAGGAAGATCCAGTCGATCTTGGAGCAGTCACCGCTGCCCTTGAAGATCAGCGGCAGCGCCCGCTGCAGCGGGAAGGTCTCGATCATCCCGTAGATGTCGCGGCCGCAGCTCACGAACTCCGGCGGGTGCCATTGCAGCCAGCTCTGGCGTGCCGCGGTGAAGGCGCCGCCCACGGAAGCGACCAGGGCCAGCGCGGCCCAGGCGGCACGCAAGCCACGCCCTTGCACGGCGGCTGCCAGGCCGGCGAACAAGGCCACCGCGACCAGCGCGTAGCGCTGCACCACGCACATCGGACACGGCTCCAGCCCCACCACGTGCTGCAGGTACAAGCCGAAGGCCAGCATGCCCACGCAAGCCAGGCAGATCAGGCCGAATGCTCGGCGCGGCGCGCCAAAAAACCATTGAATCAAGGCGATACCCAATCTTCCTCAACGAACACCCGGGCCTTGCGCGGGGTGGCGACCACCTTGTCGCCCTCCTTCAGGCCCAGGTCGCGGAACTGTTGCGCAGGGATTTGCGCTTCGATGATGGTTCCGCTGCCCGGATTATCTGGATTCGAATCCACCGGCTCGAGTTCCAGCCGCGCGATGGGTCCCACCACGATGGCCCGGCCGATGCTGGCGACGATGCCGCTCATGCCCGCCACATAGGGCCGCACCTCCAGGTCGTGCGGGCGCACATAGGCCAGCGCCTTGGCGTCGCGTGCGCCGCCGTGCTCGGGCGCGTCGAAGCGAACGCCCTGCACTTCGACCTCGCCCTCGTGGGCGCGGCCGTGGAACAGGTTGACGTCGCCCAGGAAGCCGTAGACGAAGGGGCTGGCGGGATGGTCCCAGACCTCCTGCGGCGAGCCGACCTGCTCGATGCGGCCGCTGTTCATCAGGACCACGCGGTCGGCCACTTCCAGCGCCTCTTCCTGGTCGTGCGTGACGAAGATCGAGGTGACATGCAACTCGTCGTGCAGACGGCGCAACCAGCGGCGCAGTTCCTTGCGCACCTTGGCATCCAGCGCGCCGAAGGGCTCGTCCAGCAGCAGCACCTTGGGCTCCACCGCCAGCGCGCGCGCCAGGGCGATGCGCTGGCGCTGGCCGCCGGACAGCTGCGAGGGATAGCGGTCGGCCAGCCAGTCGAGCTGCACCAGCTTGAGCAGGTCCATCACCTTGGACTTGATCTGCGCCTCGCTCGGCCGGGTGCTCCGGGGCTTCACGCGCAGGCCGAAGGCCACGTTCTCGAACACCGACATGTGGCGGAACAATGCGTAGTGCTGGAACACGAAGCCGACCTGGCGTTCGCGCACATGCACGTCGGTGGTGTCCTCGCCGGCGAAGAGGATCGAGCCGTTGCCGGCCGTCTCCAGGCCGGCAATGATGCGCAGCAAGGTGGTCTTGCCGCAGCCCGAAGGGCCCAGCAGCGCCACCAGCTCGCCCGAATTGACGTCGAGGTTGACGTTGCGCAGCGCGTGGAAGTCGCCGAACTGCTTGCTGACGTTGCGGATTTCAATGCTCATTGTTCTCTTCCTTTTCAGGCGGTGGCCGCATCCTGCGGCCGCTCGGGCGGCAGGTCCGCCAGCGCCTTCATCTCGCGCTCGTGGCGCCACTCGATCACCGACTTGATCACCAGCGTGACCAGCGCCAGGATGGCCAGCAGCGAAGCCACGGCAAAGGCCGCGACCGACTGGTACTCGTTGTAGAGCACTTCCACATGCAGCGGCATGGTGTTGGTCTGGCCGCGGATGTGGCCCGACACCACCGACACCGCGCCGAACTCGCCCATGGCGCGCGCGTTGCACAGGATCACGCCGTACAGCAGGCCCCACTTGATGTTGGGCAGGGTCACGCGCCAGAAGGTCTGCCAGCCGGTGGCGCCCAGCACGATGGCGGCCTGCTCCTCGTCGGTGCCCTGGGCCTGCATCAGCGGGATCAGTTCGCGCGCGATGAAGGGAAAGGTCACGAACACGGTGGCCAGCACGATGCCCGGCACCGCGAAGATGATCTTGATGTCGTGCGCCGCCAGCCAGGGGCCGAACCAGCCCTGAGCGCCGAACACCAGCACGTAGATCAGGCCCGCCACCACCGGCGACACTGCGAAGGGCAGATCGACCAGCGTGGTGAGGAAGGCCTTGCCGCGGAACTCGAACTTGGCGATCGCCCAGGCCGCGGCGATGCCGAACACCAGGTTCAGCGGCACCGTGATGGCCGCGACGACCAGGGTCAACCAGATCGCGCTCCAGGCATCGGGTTCCTTCAGAGCCTCCAGGTAGGCGCCCACGCCCTTGCGCAAGGCCTCGGTCGCGACGGCAGCCAGCGGCAGCACCAGGAACAGGCCCATGAACGCCAGCGCCAGGCCGATCAGCGACCAGCAAACCAGCGCCGATTCGGTCGTGCCTGCCTGCGCACGTCGCACGTTGCCGCGCATCGAGGTCGCGCCGCTCATGTGGATGCTCCCGAACGCTTTCGCTGCCAGCCCTGCAGGCCGTTGATGACCAGCAACATGACGAAGGAGATGATGAGCATCACCAGCGCCACCGCGGTGGCGCCGGCAAAGTCGTACTGCTCGAGCTTGCCGATGATGATGAGCGGGGTGATCTCGGAAATCATCGGCATGTTGCCCGCGATGAAGATCACCGAGCCGTACTCACCGATCGCGCGCGCGAAGGCCATGGCGAAGCCCGTCAGCAGCGCCGGCATGATCGAAGGCAGGATCACCCGCCAGAAGGTCTGCCAGCGCGTGGCGCCGAGCGAGGTGGCGGCCTCTTCCAGTTCCTTCTCGCTGTCTTCCAGCACCGGCTGCACCGTGCGCACCACGAAAGGCAGGCCGATGAAGATCAGCGCGATCACCACGCCGGCCGGCGTGAAGGCCAGCTTGATGCCATGCGGCTCCAGGAACTGGCCGATCCAGCCGTTGCCGGCCAGCAGCGCGGTGAGCGAAATGCCGGCAACAGCAGTGGGCAGCGCAAAGGGCAGGTCCACCAGCGCGTCGACGATGCGCTTGCCGGGAAAGTGGTAGCGCACCAGCACCCAGGCCACCAGCAATCCACCGAACAGATTGACCAGCGCCGCGAACAGCGAGGCGCCGAAGGTCAGCCGGTAGGAGGCCATCACGCGCGGCGAAGTGACGGCGCTCCAGAACTGGTCCCAGCTCAGCGCGAAGGTCTTGAAGACCAGCGCCGACAGGGGGATCAGCACGATCAGGCAGAGATAGAAGATGGCGTAGCCCAGGGTCAGCCTGAAGCCGGGCAGCACCCGCTTGGCGCCGCCCTTGCTCGAGCCGGTGGGCTTGCCACCACGCAAAACCGGCGCTGCGGTTGGCAGCGCCGGTGAAGCCGAAGCGTTCATTGCTTACTTCGCGCCGGGCGTGTAGATCTTGTCGAACTGGCCGCCGTCATTGAAGTGCACCTTCTGCGCTTCGCCCAGGCTGCCGAACAGTTCCTGCACGGTGAACAGCTGCACCGGCTTGAAGACGGCCGCATGCTTCTTCAGCACGGCCTGCGAGCGCGGACGCAGCGCGTGCTTGGCGGCGATCTCCTGGCCTTCTTCCGAATACAGGTAGTCCAGGTAGGCCTTGGCCAGTTCGCCGGTGCCCTTCTTGGCCGTGGTGCGCTCGACCACCGCCACCGGGTTCTCGGCCAGGATGCTGATCGAGGGATAGACGGCATCGACCTTGCCGGCGCCGAATTCGCGGTCGATCGACACCACTTCCGATTCGAAGGTGATCAGCGCATCGCCGATGTTGCGTTGCAGGAAGGCCGCGGTGGCATCGCGCCCGCCGCGCGCCAGCACCGGCACGTTCTTGAACAGCTTGCCGACGAACTCGGCCGCCTGGGCGTCGCTGCCGCCCTTCTTCTTCACATAGCCCCAGGCAGCCAGGTAGGCGTAGCGGCCGTTGCCGCCGGTCTTGGGGTTCACGACCACCACCTGCACGCCGGGCTTGACCAGGTCGTCCCAGTCCTTGATGCCCTTGGGATTGCCGTTGCGCACCAGCATCAGCATGGTCGAGGTGGTGGGCGCGGCGTTGTCGGGGAACTTCTTGGCCCAGTCCTTGGCGACCACGCCCTTCTCGGCCAGGAAGTCGATGTCGGTGGTGGTGTTCATGGTCACCACGTCGGCTTCCAGCCCGTCGGCCACCGCGCGCGCCTGGGCGCTGGAGCCGGCGTGCGACTGGTCGACCTTCACGTCCTTGCCGGTGGTCTTCTTGTAGTTGGCGACGAAGGCGGCGTTGTAGTCCTTGTAGAACTCACGTGCCACGTCGTAGGAGACGTTGAGCAGGTTGTTCTGCGCAAAGGCGGGCGCAGCCACGAAGGCGGCAAGGGCGAGGATCTTCTTCATTCTGGTGGTGCTCATGTCGTAGCCATTTTTTCGAAAGTTGTGCGGGACGACGTGCGCTGTGGCGGCGCTGCCGTCTCGTCGGTCAAGGACTGGAGCAGGGCCAGGCCGAGCGGCCATTCCCCATGTCCCGAGTCGATGTTGATGTGCCCGGCATTCTGCATGCGGACGAATTCGCTGCCCCAGGCGCGGGCATAGGCCCCGGCCAGGCGAACCGGACAGAAGGGATCGTTGCTGCTGGCCACGAGCACGCTGCGGTAGGGCAGCGGCGCGCTGGGAACGGGCGCGAAGCTGGACATCACCGCCTTGCGCTCCGGGTCGGCCGGCGCCACCAGCAGGGCACCGTGGACGCGCGCAGCAGCCTCGGGCGGCAGGTGGACGGTGGCCATGCAGCCCAGGCTGTGGGCAACGATCACCACGGGCTTGTCGCTGGCCAGGACGGCCTTCTCCAGCGTGGCGACCCAGGCGTCGCGATTGGGCGTGGCCCAGTCCTCCTGCTCCACGCGCAGCGCCTGCGGCAGGCGCTCGGCCCACAGGCTCTGCCAGTGGCCGGGCCCGGAGTCGCGCCAACCGGGCACGATGATGGTGTGGAAGCGGCTCAACGCCTTCGCCTGTCCTTGAATGATCGAGGGGGCGATTGTGCGAGGCCGTCTACGGATAACTAACGAATATCTACTTGTTTGAATATGCGCAGATTCGCATAAGCGCATTTTCAAACCGTTCTAAAGAAGCTCCTCGTCGACCAGCATCGAGAGCATCGAGAGGCGCAGCCGGCGGCCCCACTTGAGGTTTGGCTCGTTGGCCAGCACCACTTCCTTGTCGCCCTCCTGCGACACCCATTGCAGGCGGCCCGCTTCATCGCCGTCGGCGCTGCGCACCCGGTAGCTGCGCGGCAGCTTCTCGGCATGCAGCAGGTCGTAGACCTGGCCGGCCAGCAACGGGCTGTCGATGACCAGGGCCATCTCAGTATTGGAATGGGCCGAGCGGCGGTCCATGTTCATCGAGCCGATGGAGAGCCAGCGCCGGTCCACCACCGCCAGCTTGGCATGCAGCCGGCCCAGCGAGGCACCGGCGGCCAGGGCTTCGGGCAGCGCCGGGCGCGGCATCAGTTCGTACAGGGAGACGCCCATGTCGAGCAGCGCCTGGCGGTAGCGGGCATAGCCGAAATGCACCAGGGGCTCATCGGTGGTGGCCAGCGAATTGGTCATGAGCGAGACGCGCACCTGGGAATCGGTCACCTCGCGCAGGGTCTGCATGCCGCGCTGCCCGGGCACGAAGTACGGCGAGGCCACGAACACCTCGCTGCGCGCCGACGCCAGCAGCGCCAGGTTGGCCTGCATGACCGGACCATCTTCCAGGCTGGCGTCTTCCAGCGCGGCCTTGCGCGGCTCATCGGCGAGCACCTGCACGGCGGCCATCGTCAGCTCGATGCGGCCGCGACGAAGTTGCGCGCCGACGGAGGTCTGCCCGAGGGCGTCACGCCGGGTGGCGGCCGGCGCCGGGCCCTGCTTCTCGACCCGCGCGTCGAAGGACAGGCGCGCCGGCTCGCCCTGCGCGTCACGCGAGGCCAGGCTCTCCACGGGGTAGGCCTGCTCGCTGTTCCAGTAGTTGTCGAACACGGCCGACATCTGGGCCACCACCGGCCCGGCCGAAAGCACGTCCATGTCGATGAAGTTGGCCGGCTCGCTGCGCTCGAAATAAGCATCGGCGATGTTGCGGCCGCCGCTGATGGCAAAGGCGGTGTCGGCCACCAGCAGCTTGTTGTGCATGCGCCGGTTGACGCGGGCGAAGTCGTGCAAGGACAAGAGCGCACGCTTGGCCACGCTGCCATCGCGCACCGCCAGCGGGTTGAAAAGGCGCACTTGCACGCCGGGTTGCGCGGCCAGGCCGGCCAGCAAGGCGTCTTCGCCCCCGGCATACAAGTCGTCCACCAGCAGGCGCACCCGCACGCCGCGTGCGCCGGCGTCGCGCAGTTCACGCAGGAACTGGCGGCCGGAGGCGTCGTCGGCGATCTGGTAGTACTGCGCGTCCACGCTCTTTTGCGCCGCGCGGACCAGCGCGACGCGCGCCTCCAGCGCCTGGTCGCCGGCTGGCAGCAGGCGCAGGCCGGAGCGCGCGTCGACGCCCTCTTCCTGCCGCAGCGAGGCCGAGGCCACCGTCATCAGCAGCGTGTCGGCGGCCGGCGCCAGGGCCTGCGAGGCCGTGCGCTGCACGTCGCGCGGCAGGCCGGCACAGCCCGCCAACAGGGCGATCAGCAGAGACAGAATCCAGCGGCGGGGATCAAGCACGGAGGCCATGGCGCAATCTAGGCCTCCGGCACACCAACTTGGAGTACGCAGTGCGCTGCCGGCGAGTGACATTGTTCACACCTGCCATCGCCCCACCCATAATCAGGAGGCAACCGGGCCGCACCATGAACCCTGCTGACGATGACGCCGAAAGCCGCCTGCCGCAGGCACTGTTCGACGCCATTGCCCGGCGCGGCCAGGCGCGCAGCTTTCCGGCCCAGGCCATCCTGATCAACGAGGGCGACAGCACCGATTCGCTCTACATCGTGCTGACCGGCCGGGTGAAGGCCTACGCCAGTTCGGAAGACGGGCGCGAGGTGGTGCTGACCGAGTACGGCCCGGGCGAATACTTCGGCGAGCTGTCGATCGACGGCGCGCGGCGCTCGGCCTCGATCAAGGCGATGGAGCCCTGCAGTTGCCGCATCGTTCAAGGCTCGGAGCTGCAGGACTTCCTGGCCGATCATCCGGAATTCGCGATGCATCTCACGCGCAAGCTGATCCGCATGGTGCGCCGCCTGACCGAGCAGGTGCGCAGCCTGGCGCTGCAGGATGTCTACAGCCGGGTGGTGCGCCTGCTCAACGACCTCTCTGTCCCTGCGGTTGGCGAGGAACGAGTCCTGCGCCGCAAGCTGACGCAGCAGGACATTGCCGACCGGGTCGGCTCCTCGCGCGAGATGGTCAACCGGGTGATGAAGGAACTGAGCGCCGGCGGTTATGTCAGCCAGCGCGAGGGCCGCATCGTGATCCTGCGCAAGCCGCCGGCGGCCTGGTGAAACGCGCTCAGGCGGCGCGCAGGCCCAACAGCGCTCGCTGGCGGCGTTCCAGCCCCTCGAACAGCCCCATGCCCGCCAGCATGGCGGCCACGAACCACCAGGCCTTGGCCTCGCCCATGCCCAGCGCCACCAGCGCCGGCCCAGGACAGAAGCCCACCAGGCCCCAGCCGATGCCGAACAGTAGGCTGCCAACGAGCAGCCGTCGATCGATCTGCCTCGTGGCCGGCAGGCGCATCGGCGCGCCCAGCAGGGACGAGGCGCGGCGCCCGGCCATGAAGAAGGCCACGCTGCCGACCACGATGGCACCGGCCATCACGAGCGCGAGCGAAGGATCCCAGGCGCCAGCGACATCCAGGAAACCCAGCAGCTTGGCCGGATCGGCCATGCCCGACACGATCAGCCCCAGGCCGAACACGAGGCCGGACAACCAGGAAACGAGCATCTTCATACCGGTCCTCCTTCAAGCGCCCAGCAGGTGGCGCGCCACGTATACCGTGGCAAAGCCGCCGGCCATGAATACGCCGGTGGCGGCGAGCGAACGCGGCGACAGCCGCGAGACGCCGCACACGCCATGCCCGCTGGTGCAGCCGCTGCCCACACGCGTACCCAGCCCCACCAGCAGGCCGCCTGCCACCAGGGCCAAGGAACCCGCGTCGATCTGCGGCCGCGGCAGATCCAGGAACAGCGAATACGCCAGCGGCGCGCCCGCGAGGCCGAGGAGGAAGGCCAGGCGCCAGGCGACATCGCCGCGCACAGGCGCAAGCAATCCGCCCAGCACGCCGCTGATGCCCGCAATGCGCCCATTGAACAACACCAACAGCGCCGCGGCGGCGCCGATGAGCACGCCACCGGCCAGCGCGGCCTGGGGCGTGAATTGATTCCAGTCGATGCTCATCAGGAAGTTCCCTCGGGACAGTAGAGTCGGTAAAGCAAGGCGACGATTTCCAGCACCGAGCGATCAGCGATGCTGTAGTAGATGCTCTTGCCCTCGCGCCGGGTGGCAACCACCCCTTCGTTGCGCAGCACGGCAAGTTGCTGCGACAGCGTGGGCTGATGAATGCCAAGCGCCTGCTCCAGCTCGCCGACGTTCATCTCCCCCTGCGACAGCTGGCACAGCAGCAGCAGTCGCTCGGTGTTGCCGAGCAACTTGAGCACGCCGACGGCCTGGCCGGCTGCGCCGCGCAAGGCTTCGGGATCGATGACCAGTCGTTTCATGATTCATTTTATCATTAAATATAATATTTATCAGAAAACTGAACAAGTCCCATCATGACGACGCGCAGCACCATCAAAGGTTTTCACGACCCCCAAACGGGAACGGTGTCCTACGTCGTCTGGTGCCAAGCCACGCGGCGCGCGGCGCCGATCGATACGGTGTTCGACTACGACCCTCATTCCGGCCACACTGGCACGGCGTCGGCCGACCGGCTGCGGGCCTATGTGGACGAGCACCGGCTCCAGGTGGAATGGATCCTGGAAACCCACGCCCATGCCGACCACCTCTCGGCCGCTCCCTACCTGAAGGCGCACCTGGGCGGACGCATCGCCATTGGCGAGAACATCCGGCGCGTGCAGGCCACCTTCGGCAAGCTCTTCAATTTCGAGCACGGCTTCCTGCCGGACGGTCGCCAGTTCGATCATCTGTTCAAGGACGGCGAGCACTTTGCGATCGGCGAGCTGGAGGCCACGGCCCTGCTGGTGCCCGGCCACACGCCAGCGGACATGGCCTTCCTGGTGGAAGGTGCGGTGTTCGTGGGCGACACCCTTTTCTTGCCGGACCTGGGCAGTGCCCGCGCCGACTTCCCGGGCGGCGATGCGCGAGAACTCTACGCATCGGCACGCCGCCTGCTGGCGCTGCCCCCGCAGACTGCCATGTACGTCTGCCACGACTACCCGCCGCCGGGCCGCGCGGCGCGTTGGCAACCCACGGTAGCCGAACAGCGCGCCCACCACATCCATGTGCGCGACGGCATCGACGAGGAAAGCTTCGTCGCCATGCGCCGAGCCCGCGACAGCACACTGGGCGTGCCGACCCTCATGCTGCCCTCGATCCAAGTCAACGTCAGGGCCGGGGAGCTGCCACCGCTCGAGGACAACGGCATCGCGTACCTGCGCATTCCGCTGAACGCGGCGAAGACGCACGACTGATCAGATCGAGTAGTCGATGTCGTGCGGCTCCACGCCGCTCAGGTTGTCGGCCAGGAAGTCGATCAGCTTGCGCACGGCCGGCACCAGGGCGCGGCGCTGTGGGAACACGCCATGGCAGATGCCCGGCGTCGGGCCCCAGCCGGGCAGCACCTCCACCAGCCGGCCGCCGAGCACATCGGCGCGGCACATGTAGTCGGGCAGCACGCTGGCGCCGGTGCCCGCCAGCACCGCGAAGCGCAGGCTGGCCAGGTCGTCCACCAGGTAGCGCGGCGCATGGTGCAGCACATGCACCGCGCCCTCGGGCCCCTCCAGGCGCAGGCTGGCGCGGCCGTCGCCGGCGGCCGACATGGCCACCGTGTCCAGGCGCTCCAGGTCGCGAGGCGAGCGCACCGGGCCCTGGCGCTTGAGCAGCTCCGGGCAAGCCACCAGCAGGCCCCGGCTGATGCCGAAGTTCTTCGCCACCAAGGTGGCGCTGTCCTCGATGGCCGGGCGCACGCGCAGGGCGATGTCGACGCCCTCCTCGACCGGGTCCACCGGGCGGTTGAGCACCATCATCTCGATCCGTACCGCCGGATAGCGTTTCATGAAGATCGGCAGCAAGGGCCCCACGCTGCTTTGCGCCAGGGTCACCGGGCAGCTGATGCGGATGGTGCCGCGCGGCTCGGTCTGCACCTGCGCCACAGCCTCTGCCGCCGCCTGGGCAGCATCGCGCATGGCGGTGCAGTGGCGCAGGTAAAGCTCTCCGGCCGGCGTGAGCGACAGGCTGCGGGTGCTGCGCTGCAGAAGTTGAACCCCCAGTTGCGTTTCCAGCTCCGCCACCCGGCGCGACAGCCGCGACTTGGGGATTCCCAGTGCGCGCCCGGCGGCGGCGAAGCCACCCCGCTCCGCCACCTCGGCGAAGTAAACCATGTCGTTGAGGTCTTGCATGATGCCCTCCAGCCTCGTCGTTCGTCCTATTTTTGGAACAATCTAAGTCATTTTCGATGACTTATCAATCAATCGACTCAAAAATAGAATTCTTCCCATGCCGACATCCCGCCGGCTCTATCTGCAAGGAAGAGAGCAAGTCATGAAGCTGCTGCACGTTGATTCGAGTGTCCTGGGCGCCAATTCGGTGTCCCGCCGGCTGACGGCCAACACCGTTGCCGACTGGATCGCCACCCATCCCGGCACCGAAGTCGAGTACCTGGACTTGGCCGTCTCCGCGCCGAGCCACTTCGACGCCGATTCGCTGGGCTTCCGCCTGCCCGAAGGCACGCCGCTCTCCGAAACGCAAAAGCGCGAGAACGCCATCTCCGAGCAGTTGGTGAGCCAGTTCCTGGCGGCCGACGTGATCGTGGTGGGCGCGCCGCTTTACAACTTCTCGATTCCCAGCCAGCTCAAGGCCTGGATCGACCGCCTGGCGCAGCCCGGCCGCACCTTCAAGTACACCGAGAAGGGCCCGACCGGCCTGGCCACCGGCAAGACGGTGATCGTGGTCTCGACCCGCGGCGGCATCTACTCCACCAGCGAGGCTGGCCAGGCCGCCGAGCACCAGGAGAGCTACCTGAAAGTGGTGTTCGGCTTCTTCGGCATCACCGACGTGCGCTTCGTGCGCGCCGAAGGCCTGGCGATGGGCCCCGACGCGCAGGCCCAGGCCCTGGAAGCGGCTGCCGGCGACATCCGCCGCGCCAGCACGGAAGCGGCGAACCAGCAAAGCGCTGTTGCAGTCGCCTGATTCCCCCGCCGTCAGGCGGGACAAGGAGCCGGCGCCCGCGAGGGCGTCCGGCTTCTTGTCCGTTATCCCTTGCTGTGTTCTTTGACCCAGCTCACGAACTTCTCGACCCAGCCCTTGAGAAACTCGCGGCTCGATTCGGCCACGTTGCCCTTGTCGTCCAGCAGGCCTTCCTTGTCGGTGATGAAGGCTTCGGGCTGCCCCAGGGTCGGCATGTCCAGATAGGCCAGCACGTTGCGCAGGTGCTGCTGCGCGATCGCCGTGCCGATGGCGCCAACCGAGATGCCGATCACCCCGGCCGGCTTGCCGGCAAATGCACTCTGTCCATAGGGCCGGGACGCGTTGTCGATGGCGTTCTTGAGCACGCCGGGGATCGAGCGGTTGTACTCCGGCGTCACGAACAGCACGCCCTGCGCCGCCGCGATTTCGCCCTTGATGCGGCGTACCGCGGGCGCCTGGTTGCCGTCCTGGTCCTGGTTGTAGAGCGGCAGGTCGTCGATCTGCACAGGCTCGAAAGTCACGCCGGCAGGCGCCAGCTGCGCCAGCGCGAGCGCGAGCTTGCGGTTCAACGAATCCTTGCGCAGGCTGCCGATGATGACGGCGATCTTGATCTGGCTCATGGGGACTCCAAGGTGGTTGAGGGGGCGAGCGCCATTATGAGAAGAGTACCGATCGCCTGCATGTCAGCGCGCTTCGCCAGCAGAGCGCCACTCGGCGCCACTACCACGAGGAACTTCAGGGCACCGGCCGCGCGTTCTGCAAGCTGGCCTGGGTCACGCTCGCGCCCGGTGGCACATCGGCGGTGATCCAGACATTGCCGCCGATGGTGGCGCCGCGCCCCAGCGTCACGCGCCCGAGGATGGTGGCGCCGGCATAGATCACCACGTCGTCCTCGACGATCGGGTGGCGCGGCAAGCCCTTTTGCAGATTGCCTTCGGCGTCGGTCGGAAAGCGCTTGGCGCCCAGGGTCACGGCCTGGTACAGGCGCACCCGCTTGCCGATCACGGCGGTCTCGCCGATCACCACGCCAGTGCCGTGGTCCATGAAGAATCCGGCGTCGATGGTCGCGCCTGGATGGATGTCGATGCCGGTCTGGCTGTGCGCCAGCTCGGCCACGATGCGCGCCAGGAGCGGCAGGCCCAGGCCGTAGAGCTTGTGCGCAAGGCGATGGTGGATGAGGGCCAGCACGCCCGGATAGCACAGGAGCACCTCGTCCACGCTGCGCGCCGCCGGGTCGCCCTGGTAGGCGGCCAGCACGTCGCTGTCGAGCAGGCGCCGAATGGCCGGCAGCTCGGCCGCAAAGGCGCGAGTGGCGGCGGATGCCTGCGCCTCGATGTCCAACGCAGCGGCGCCGCTATGGCGTGCTTCGTAGGACAGCTCCAGCCGCGCCTGCGCCGCCAGCGCGTGCAGCGCCGAATCGAGCGTGTGGCCCACGTAGAAGTCCTCGCTCTCGTGGCGCAGGTCGGGCGGGCCCAGCCGCATGGGAAAGAGCGCGCCCTTGAGCTGCTCGACGATCTGCGCCAACGCCTCGCGCGAGGGCAGCTCGCGGCTGACCGGTTCGCGCGACCGCTTTTGCGAATCGCGCCAATCGCTGCGCACCACGCGCAGTGCCCCCACGATCTCGCTCACATCGAATACCGACATCGAATCCTCTCCTGGCGCATGACAGGCGCCCGGAGAGGATGGTAGGCCGGTTTGCAAACCGGCGCCGTGATGCGGCAAGTCAGAGCTTGGCTATCGAGACTTCTGTGGATTTCACCAATGCCACGACCTCGGAGCCAATGCGCAATTGCAGCTCGTCGATCGATCGGGTGGTGACGACGGAAGTGACCACGCCCCAAGGCGTTTCGACGTCGACTTCCGAGACGACGTCGCCGCGGATGATTTCGCGCACGCGGCCCTTGAACTGATTGCGCACGTTGATGGCTTGAATGGACATGTTGAACTCCTTCGGTGTGTGATGCGATTTCTCTCAGACCGCCCAGCGCAGTGCATGCGCGGACGGCTCGAACCAGCGCGCTGGCGGCGATGGCGCTTCATCGGGCTTTTGCAGCACCCGGTCGAGGATGCGTTTGTCCAGCGCCGCAAAGGCCGGGTCGCCCTGCGAGCGGGGCCGTGCCAGCTCGATGGCCTGGTCCAGCGCGATGCGGCCGTCCTCGATCAGGATCACGCGGTCGGCCAGCGCCACCGCTTCCTGCACGTCGTGCGTGACCAGCAGGGCGGTAAAGCGGTGCTGTTGCCACAGCGACTCGATCAGCCGATGCATCTCGATGCGGGTCAGCGCATCCAGCGCGCCCAGCGGCTCGTCCAGCAGCAAGAGGCGCGGCTGGTGCACCAGCGCACGTGCCAGGGCCACGCGCTGGCGCTGACCGCCCGAGAGCCGCGCCGGCCATTCGCCCTGGCGTTCGGCCAGGCCGACCTGCGCCAGCACTTCCTCGCCTCGCGCCCTCGCCTCGCGCGGCAGGCCCAGCGTCACGTTGTCCAGCACGCGGCGCCACGGCACCAGGCGCGCCTCCTGGAACATGATGCGCACCTCGTCGCGCAGGCCGCCACCGATGTCCTGGCCGTCGGCCCTCAACTGGCCTTCCGAGACCTGCTCCAGCCCGGCCACCAGGCGCAGCAGGGTGCTCTTGCCGCAGCCGCTGCGCCCGACGATGGCAACGAACTGCCCGGGCTCGATGGAAAGCTGCAGGTTGCGCAGCACCTCGCGCTGGCCGTAGCGCTTGCTCAGCGCCTTCGCCTGCAGGCGCACGCCCGCTGCCTTGTCGCTTTCGCTCATGCGCCCCTCCCCTGGTAGCCCGGATGCCAGCGCAGCCAGCCACGTTCCAGCGCCCGCGCAAACAGGTCGGCCAGCTTGCCGAGCAAGGCGTAGAGCAGGATGCCCACCAGCACCACGTCGGTACGCAGGAACTCACGCGCATTCATCGTCAGGTAGCCGATGCCCGATTGCGCCGAGATGGTCTCCGCCACGATCAGGATCACCCACATCAGGCCCAGCGAGAAGCGCAGGCCCACCAGGATCGAGGACATGGCGCCCGGCAGGATCACTTCCTTGTAGAGCTGCCAGCGCGACAGGCCGTAGCTGCGCCCCATCTCGATCAGCTGGGGGTCGACATTGCGGATGCCGTGGAAGGTGTTGAGGTAGGTCGGGAAGAACACCGAGACCGAGATCAGGAAGAGCTTGGCCGTCTCCTCGATGCCGAACCACAGGATCACCAGCGGGATGAGCGCCAGCGCCGGCACGTTGCGCACCATCTGCACGGTGGAATCGAGCAGGGTTTCGAAGAAGCGCACCGAGCCGGTCAAAAGGCCCAGCAGCAGCCCGGCGCCGCCGCCGATGGCCAGGCCCAGCAGGGCGCGGCCGGCGCTGATCTTCAGGTGTTCCCATAGTTCACCCGAGAGCGCCAGCTCCCAGGCAGCGCGCAGCACATCCAGCGGAGCCGGCAGCACGCGGGTGGACAGCCAGCCGGTCGACGAGGCGATCTGCCAAAGGACGACCAGGCCCACGGGCACCAGCCAGGGCACCAGGCGCCGGCCGACGCCGGCGGCAAAGGCGCGCAGCGCGACAAGGACCGGTGGCGGCGCAACGGTTGCGGACAGGGTCGAGAGTTGTTCGCTCATGAAGGCTCCTAGCTTTGCGACGCCAGCCGCGAGGGCGCATCGAGATTGGCCACGACCTCGCCGAACGGACCGGTCTGCGAGCCGCCCGACAGGCGTTCGCGCAGCCGGCGCGGCAGCAGCGGGAACACCAGTTCGGCAAAGCGGTAGGCCTCTTCCAGGTGCGGATAGCCCGAGAAGATGAAGTGCTCGATCCCCAGCGCCGCGTACTCCTCGATGCGCGCTGCCACCGTCTGCGGATCGCCCACCAGTGCGGTGCCGGCGCCGCCGCGCACCAGGCCGACGCCGGCCCAGAGATTCGGGCTGATTTCCAGCTGCGCGCGCGTGCGCTTGCTGCCGCCCGCATGCAGCGCCGCCATGCGCCGCTGGCCTTCCGAATCCATGCGGGCAAAGGCGGCCTGGGCCCGCGCCACCGTCGCATCGTCGAGATGGCTGATCAGCTCGTCGGCGGCGTGCCAGGCGGCCTCTTCGGTCTCGCGCACGATCACGTGCAGCCGGATGCCGAACTGCAGCTTGCGCCCCCGCCGCGACGCGCGCTCGCGCACGTCGGCCAGCTTGCGCGCCACCTCCAGCGGCGGCTCGCCCCAGCTGAGGTAGGCATCGACCTGCGCGGCCGCCAGGTCGTGCGCGGCAGCCGAAGAGCCGCCGAACCATACCGGGGGATAGGGCCGCTGCACGCTGGGGAACACCAGGCGTGCGCCCTTCACGCCCAGGTGCTTGCCTTCGAAGTCGAAACTCTCGCCCGCATGGCCGCGCGCGATGACTTCGCGCCAGATGCGGATGAACTCGGCCGACTGTTCGTAGCGCGCCGCGTGGTCCAGGAACACGCCGTCGCCTTCCAGCTCGGCCTGGTCGCCGCCGGTGACCAGGTTCACCAGCAGCCGGCCGCCCGAGAGGCGATCGAAAGTGGACGCCATGCGCGCCGCCAGGCTGGGCTGGTGCAGCCCCGGCCGCACCGCGACCAGGAACTTGAGCTGGCGCGTCGCGCCGATCAGGCTGGAGGCCACCACCCATGGGTCCTCGCAGGAGCGCCCGGTGGGGATCAGGACGCCCTCGTAGCCCAGGCTGTCGGCGGCGCCGGCGATCTGCTTGAGGTAGTCGAGGTCGACCGGCCGCGCGCCATGGGCGGTACCTAGATAGCGGCTGTCGCCGTGCGTGGGAAGGAACCAGAAGATCTGCATGCGTACGTGCCTTTCAAACGGCGACAAGAAGAAGCGTGCGGCGTGGCCGCGAAGCGAGGCCCCAGGCCTGGGCGGTGGTGCGCACCACCTCTGCGATGCGCGAGCGCAGTTCGTGATGCATGGCGCGCCGCCTCAGGCAATGCCCGCCGCGGCGGCGTCGAGCAGGTTGATCTTTTTCGGGATCAGCTTGAGCGCCAGGAAGGTGTCGGCGATCTGCTGCTGCTCGGCCAGGATGGCCTTGGTGATCGGCCCGACGCCAAAGGCGGTGCGCCCGGTCGTCTGCTCGCCGATCGCGCGCGGCAGGCCCCATACCTGCGACAGCTCGGCGGCCAGCTCGCTCCTGTTCGCCGCGCCCCATTCGTCGACCCTGTTGATCTCCTCGATCAGCACCTTGATGACGTCGGCGTTCTTTGCGACGTAGCCGAGCGACGAGAAGTAGTAGCCGCGGTTGTTGACCACGCCGCGGCCGTCGGCCAGCACCCGCGCTTCCAGTGCCTGTTCGGCGGCGGCCAGGAAGGGATCCCAGATCACCCAGGCATCGACCGAGTTCTTTTCGAAAGCGGCGCGCGCGTCGGCCGGCGGCAGGAAGACGACGTTGACGTCGCCATACGTGAGGCCGTGCTTCTCCAGCAGCTTGACCAGGAAGTAGTGGACGTTGCTGCCCTTGTTGAGCGCCACCTTTTTCCCCTTGAGATCGGCCACCGAGCGGATCGCCGAGCCCTTGGGCACCAGCACCGCCTCGGTCTGCGGGCGCGGCACCGTGGCCGCCACATAGGCCAGCGGCGCACCGGCGGCCTGGGCAAAGATGGGCGGCGCCTCGCCCACGTCTCCGAAGTCGATGGAGCCGACGTTCAGCGCTTCCAACTGCACCGGGCCGGCGGTGAACTCGGTCCACTTCACCGACACGCCCAGCGACGCCAGGCGCTTGTCCAGGGTGCCGCGGCCCTTGAGGAGGGAGAGATAGCCCTTCTGGTGGCCGATGCGCAGTTGCCTTGGCGCAGGTGATTGGGCCAGGCTGGCCAGGGCCGGCAGGCCCAGGCCAGCCGCGGCCACCGCTTGGATGAGCTGGCGGCGGTTCGCAGAAACGATCTTGTTCATGGTTGAAATCCTTCTCTTGAATGCGTTGTCCGGACGTGCGTCTTCCCGCGCCGCGTCACAAGCGCGGCGGAAGAAGGAACGCGGAGGGAATGAAGGGGGAAGCGCCTTCAGGCGCTACATCGCACTTGCGAGAAGTGCACCGGCTCGAAGGCGTGCAGGGCCTGCAGCTGCAGCCCTTCGGTGGCCAGCGTCTGCACGCTGTCGTCCAGGCGCTGCGCCAGTTCGGGCTGCAACTGATAGGCGCCCTCGGGCGTCAGCGTGACCTGGGCATCGGTGGCATAGACCCCGGCCAGGATCTGCCGCGCCGCCAGCGACTGCAGCACCGGCCGCAGCGCATAGTCGAGCGCCAGCATGTGATGCGGACTGCCGCCGCTGGCCAGCGGCAGGACCGTCTTGGCCTTCAGCGCCGATTGCGGCAGCAGGTCGAGGAAGGCCTTGAGCACGCCACTGTAGGCGGCCTTGTAGACGGGCGTGGCCACCACCACCGCCCGCGCCTGCGCCAGTTGTTCCGCGGCGCGCTGCAAGGCCGGATGCGATGCATCACCCGACAGCAGCGCGGCAGCCGGCAGGTCACGCACCGCCACCCGTTCGATGCGCGCACCGCGCAAGGCCAGGCGCGTGCCCACCGCCTCCAGCAGCGCCGTCGAGCGCGAAGGCGCCGATGGGCTGCCGGCGATCAGGAGGACGGTGCTCGTCGTCATCACTTCTGCTTCGCGGTGTAGATCTGGTCGAAGGAGGCGCCGTCGGCAAAGTGCGCCTTGTCGGCCGCCGACCAGCCGCCAAAGGCCTGCTCGATGGTGAACAGGGTCAGCTTGGGGAATTGCTTCTCGTACTTGGCCTTCGCCTTGTCGGAGGTCGGGCGGTAGTAGTTGCGGCCGGCGATGTCCTGGCCCTCATCCGAGTACAGGTACTTCAGGTATTCCTCGGCCACCGCGCGCGTGCCCTTCTTGTCGACCACCTTGTCGACCACCGTCACGGTGGGCTCGGCCAGGATGCTGACGG
>DATILH010000030.1:0-3710 GCA_035476655.1 Variovorax sp. | reverse complement strand
CTTCATGCCGTCGAGGCTGCTGCCCTGCGAAGGCTTGTTCGACGTGCCGCTGGAGAAGTACCCACCGGGCTACCAGGTGGTCGCGGCCTACCACCCTTCGGCCCAGGCTGATCCGCTGCTGGCCTGGTTGCTCGACAGCGTCCGGGCCAAATTCGAGCCGGCAGGTCTGCCTGGCTTGTGACCGTTACAAGCCTGCCGCCATGGCGCGAGAAGTGCCAGCCACCTAAGCTTTCGCTCATCGCAATCAACCATTGGAAGACCCATGAGCAACAAGCTGATCAATCCGGCGACCCTCTACGACGGCGCCCCCGTAGGCATGTCACAGGCCAAGGTCGACCCGCAGTCCGGACTCATCTTCGTGTCGGGCCAAGTCGACTGGGACCGCGAGTCGCGGGTCAGGCACGCCACGCTGGAGGGCCAAGCCGAGGGCGCGATTGAGCACCTGAAGACCGTGTTGAACGAAGCGGGCTCGTCCCTCGAGGATGTCCTGCAGCTGCGGGTCTATGTCCGCGGCGAGCTGGCCGATGGCATGGCGCAGCTCGTGCCGGTGCTCGCCCGCCACTTCGGCGCGATTCGCCCGGCATTGACGGGTATCGGGGTGGCCTCCCTGGCGTCGCGCGACACGCTGATTGAAATCGAAGCGGTCGCCTCGCGAAGCCGATAGCACGCCGAGACGCCACTTGTGGGCCATGCGCGCTTGCGGGCCGGCCAGGCTGTGCCAGATGATGTTGTCCAGAAGCTCGGTCACGGTGCCTCCTGCGCTGGGCGGCAGTAGAGTGGCCCGGCCGAACCGGCGATACTTGCGGCAGCCCGCCACTTCTACCCGCCCGCCCATGGACCTGCCCGCCCACCAGCTCACGATGACGGTGTTGATGACACCCGACACCGCCAACTTCGCCGGCAACGTGCATGGCGGCAACCTGCTCAAGCTGCTGGACCAGGTGGCCTATGCCTGCGCCAGCCGCTACGCCGCCAAGTACGTGGTGACCCTGTCGGTCGACCAGGTCACCTTTCTCGAGCCGATCCTCGTGGGCGAGCTGGTCACCTTCCTGGCTTGCGTCAACCACACCGGCACCAGCTCGATGGAGGTCGGCATCAAGGTGCTGGCACAAGACATCCGCAGCCAGGCCGTGCGCCACGTGAACAGCTGTTTCTTCACCATGGTGGCCGTGGGCGACGACCGCAAGCCGGTGCCCGTGCCGCCGCTGCGGCCCTTCACGCCCGACGAGAAGCGCCGCTTTGCCGAGGCCGAGCAGCGCAAGGCGCTGCGCAAGGAGATGCGGGCGCGGCTGGAAAGCTTGAAGGCGCAGGGCTGAGCCCGGCGAAACGCCCATGACCTCATCCTCTTGCGCCCGCATGCCCGTTGGCGTCATCGGTGCGGGCGGCATCGGCCGCATGCATGCCGAGCGCTTGCTGCGCCACCCCGACGTCTGCGTGGCCGGCATCGCCGACCCGGCGCCCTCTGGACGCTCATTTGCCGACAAGATGGGCGTGCCCTGGTACGCGACGCACCAGGAGATGCTGGACAAGGCCGCCATGGG
This sequence comes from Variovorax sp., assembly GCA_035476655.1. Classification (GTDB taxonomy): domain Bacteria; phylum Pseudomonadota; class Gammaproteobacteria; order Burkholderiales; family Burkholderiaceae_C; genus Variovorax. The sequence goes on along the minus strand of DATILH010000030.1, from coordinate 2,169 downwards.
CGCCGTCATCGTGGCCACGCCCAACACCACCCACGGCGAGGTGGGTATCGCCTGTATCGCGCGTGGCCTGCCCCTGCTGATGGAAAAGCCGGTGGCCGACACCGTGGCCGAGGCGCAGCGCCTGTGCGATGCGGCGCAGGCGGCCGGCGTGCCGCTGATGGTGGGCCACCAGCGCCGCCACAACCCCATCATCCGGCGCGCCAAGGCCCTGATCGGTGAAGGCGCCATCGGCCGGCCGGTCAGCGTCACGGGAATGGCGACCTGGCTCAAGCCCGACGACTACTTCGATCAAGCCTGGCGGCGCCAGCCGGGTGCCGGCCCGGTGCTGATCAACCTGATCCACGACGTCGACTTGCTGCGCTTCCTGGTCGGCGAAGTCGCCAGCGTGCAGGCCGTCACCAGCAACGCGGTGCGCGGCTTCGAAGTGGAAGATACGGCGGCCGTGATCCTGCGTTTCGCCAACGGCGCGCTCGGCGCGCTGTCGGTCACCGATGCGGCGGTTTCACCCTGGAACTGGGACCTGGCCGCCGGCGAAGCCGAGCACTATGCGCAGGCGGATGTCGACAGCCACTTCATCTGCGGCACTGAAGGCTCGCTCACGCTGCCGCGGCTGAACCTGTGGCGCTATGCGGGCACGCGCGGCTGGCACCAGCCCCTGACCCACGAACGCCAGATGCTGCACCGGGCCGACCCGTACATGGAGCAGCTGCGCCACCTGCGCGCGGTGGCCGAGGGCCGCGAGCAGCCCTTGTGTTCCGGCCTGGACGGCCTGCGCACGCTGCAGGTGGCGCTGGCGGTACACGATGCCGCGCGCGCCGGGCAACCGGTGGTGCCGTGAGGAAAGGCGCCGTTTACTGCGTCTTTGCCCGTCGCGTTGACGCCGTGCGCGCGGGTGTCGTGGCCTGGTACAGCCGGCCGAAATCGCAGGTTTCACGGGCCATCCTGACGACGGACCCGATCAACGAGCTGCGCTGATCGCGCCGTATGAACGCGGCGTACGTCGCGTCCGGTAGCGCCGGCCTGACATCGAGCACTTCGAGAAGACCTTCACTCACCATTGGCTGCACCGCCGCCAGCGGCAGATAACTGACCCCGAAGCCAGAAACGCTCAGCCCGATCAATGCCAGCAGGCTGTTGCTCACCACGAGGTCGGAAGCCTGCAGGCCGTGCGCCTTGAACCAGTCCTGAAAGAGGATCCCCGTCCCGGACTGCGGGCCCTGGGTGAGGATGCGGTAGTTCTGCAGCACCTGGACCCGCAGCGGCTTGCGCTGCTCCGTCACAAGCCCGGGCTTGGACATCCATTGCAGCCGCAGCTTTCCCACCGCCGTGACCTTGAAGCGCTCGTCGCGGAAGGCGTCGGCCGCGACCATCACGTCGATCTCGTTGGCGAGCAGCTTGTCGCGCAGCGTCGCGCCGCTGTCGACTTCCGGGTCGATCGTGATCTTGGGGTACTCCTCGTGCATCCGTTCGACGAGCCGGGGAAGCCAGGTCATTGCCGTGATCTCGGTCACCCCGATGCGCACGTGCCGCTCCTGGTCCCCTCCCTTGAGCAGCCGCAGCATGTGTTGTGCGCGTTCGTCCAGCAGGCGCTCGGCCATGACGTAGACCTCTTCTCCCATGTCGGTCAGGCGGGCGGAGCGCAGGGAGCGGTCAAAGACCGGCGTGCCCAGCAGCGTCTCCACCTCCTGGATCCGCTTGGACACGGCGGACTGCGTGGTGTGCAGCTTGTGCGCGGCCTGTGAGAAGCCGCCCAGCCGCACGATCCAGTACACAGCTTCCAGTTGCTTGAACGTCAGCATGGCGCTTCCCCAGCGATCAATCGATAAAACTCATGAACCTGCATGCGTAAATATCGCTTTTTTTTGTGGGCGCCGCTATCCAGAATTGCGCCATTAACGCATTTCATCCCCTATGTCCTCTCTTCCATTGACCGTCAATGCCGCTCCCGCGCTCGCGCCGGCCGACCTCGTCGAGGCGCTGCGCCACATCGTCACGCCGCATCTCAGCGACAACGCCGATCGCCTCATTGGAATGGCCGGCCTGCAGCGCTTCCATGTCAGCCGCAAGCTCGTCGGCACGGCCGTCACCGTCAAGACCCGTCCCGGCGACAACCTTGCCATCTATCGGGCATTGATGGACATGCTGCCCGGGCACGTGCTGGTCGTCGAC
>DATILH010000029.1:0-58670 GCA_035476655.1 Variovorax sp. | reverse complement strand
TTCTTCAACAACTACCGTCCCCAGTTCTACTTCCGCACCACGGACGTGACGGGCGCCATCGAGCTGCCCAAGGACAAGGAAATGGTCATGCCCGGCGACAACGTGTCGATCACCGTCAAGCTGATCAACCCGATCGCCATGGAAGAAGGCCTGCGCTTCGCCATCCGCGAAGGCGGCCGTACGGTGGGTTCGGGCGTCGTGGCCAAGATCCTCGAGTAAACATTCAGAGGAACATAAAAGCCATGGCTACCAAGCAAAAGATCCGTATCCGCCTCAAGGCATTCGACTACAAGCTGATCGACCAATCGGCTGCCGAGATCGTGGACACCGCCAAGCGTACCGGCGCCATCGTCAAGGGCCCGGTGCCCCTGCCGACGCGCATGCGCCGTTTCGACATCCTGCGCTCGCCGCACGTCAACAAGTCGAGCCGCGACCAGTTCGAAATCCGCACGCACCAGCGTCTGATGGACATCGTCGACCCCACCGACAAGACCGTGGACGCGCTGATGAAGCTCGACCTGCCGGCCGGCGTCGACGTCGAAATCAAGCTGCAATAAAGCGTAACTCGTTGCACTTGCAAAGCCCGACCGCAGCGATGCGGTCGGGCTTTGTTTTTGAGGCCGATGTGGCATCCTTGCTCGGGCGTTCGCGCGTGTTGAAGGGAAGTTTTGAATGAGATTGCCACCCATGGTCCGACTAGGGACCGTCTGGGCCTTGATGGTTCTTGTGCTTGCGGGTTGCGGCGGAGGTGGTGGCCAGTCGGGCGGTGGTCCGACGGTTTCGCTGAGCGGGCATGCCAGCTATGACTCGGTGCCCAGCGGCGCGCAAGGCGCGCTGGACTACACGGCCACGCGTGCCAAGCCGGTGCGCGGCGCCGTGGTCGATGTGGTCGCTGCCGGCAGCAACGTCGTTGTCGGCAGTACCCGTACCGACGAGCAGGGAAACTATGCCGTCCCGATTCCGGCGCATGCCACCGTCAGTGTGCGTGTGCGGGCCCAGTTGCAGCAAAGCGGACCGGGCGCGAGCTGGGACGTGAGCGTGCGCGACAACACGCAGGACAACGCTATCTACGCAATGGAGTCGCCGACGTTCTCGACCGGTGCCGGTGCCAGCACGCGCGACCTGCACGCGCCTTCCGGCTGGGGCGGCACGCGCTACACCGCGCCCCGGGTGGCCGCCCCGTTCGCGGTGCTGGACACGGTCTACCAGGCCATGGCCAAGGTGCTCGCGGCGGCGCCGTCGGCGGCCTTTCCGGCGCTGCGCGTGTTCTGGAGCACCGAGAACGTTCCCGCCGCCGGCCGCGTGGCGCTGGGCCAGATCGGCACCACCTCCTACTCCAACGATTCCGCGGGCCCGGTGATCTACCTGCTGGGCAAGGAGAACGTCGACACCGACGAATACGACGCCTCGGTCATCGCCCACGAATGGGGTCACTACTACGCGCACGCCTTCAGTCGGGACGATTCGCCTGGCGGCGCGCATGGCTTCAACGAGCTGCAGGACATGCGCCTGGCTTTCTCCGAGGGCTGGGGCAACGCCTGGTCCGGCATGGCGCTGGACCGCAGCCGCTACACCGACTCGATTGGCCCCGGCCAAGGGCCCGGGACCGACTTGGATCTGGCTGCCGGCGGCGGCGCCGGGGCGGGCTGGTACCGCGAAGACTCGGTCCAGGCGGTGTTGTGGCGACTTTATGGCCTGAACGGATTCGCGCCCTTCCATCAGGCGCTTTCGGGGCCGCTGCGCAGCACGCCGGCAGTCATCTCCATACATTCGTTTGCCGCTGCCTATGCAGCTGTGCTGCCGGCCGCCCAGTCGAGCCTGGCGTCCGCACTGGTGGCGGAGGGCATCAGCGGCGTCACCAACGACCCCTGGGGCGCGAACGAGTCCAATGCCGGCAACCTGCCGGCCGTGCTGCCGCTGTACAAGGCGGCCAGCATTGGCGCGTCGACACCGGCCTGCGTCAGCAATGCCAATGGGCGCTTCAACAAGCTGGGCAGCTTCGTTTACCTGCGCTACACCGTCGCAGCCGCCCGCAACTATCAGATCACTGCGACTGGCCCTGCCAACGCCGACCCCGATTTCAGCGTTTTCGCAGGCGGCCGGATCGCATCCGCCACTGGGCCGGGTGCGAGTGAGACGGCCAACGTCAGCCTGCCGGCCGGCGAAGTCGTTGTGGTCTTGAATGACGGCAATGATTCGTCAAGCTCGACCTGTTTCCAGCTGAGCATCCAATGAAGCAACTTCGCATGCACCGCCGCCCGCTCCTGGCTGCCGCCCTGTGGCTGGCACTGGCCCCCTTGCCGGCCCTTGCCAGCGCTGGCAAGCCGGCACAGGCGCCGGCCAAGCCCAACGGCTCGGGCATCGAGGTCAGCTACCGTCTCGAGGGCGAGCCTGCCGCCGGCCGGGCGACGCGCATCGTGATCGTGCTGACCGGCGTGACCGACACGGCGCAGGCCTCGGTGCGCTTCGCCGCCGACCCGGATCTGAAGCTGGAAGGCAACACGGGCGCCGCGACTGCCTTGCCGGCCGGCCGCCCGACCACGCTGAACCTCAGCGTCGTGCCCCAGGCCGACGGCCTGCGCTACCTGAACGTTTTCACCACCCAGCATGGGGTAACGGGTTCCACCTCGATTCCAGTGCAGGCCGGCGATGCGGGCGCGGTTCGCCCGGCGGGGAAACTGGGAAGCACGCCCAAAGGGGACAAGATCCTTTCGCAGCCGGTGAAGTAGCCCCCCGTCGACTCGCCGCAAGAGCGCGCTTGCACGAAACGGATGGGCCGGGCTATAATCCTTGGCTCTGCCTTTTTTGCGCCCGATTTGGGCTGGCCGATGCCGCTGGATTTTGACAGCGGGCGGTTGCAGAGATTTATCAACCTTCTTTCGCAGGTCCTGAAACGGGCCAAACGCTGTCGCCAATTGAAGTGGCAGCGGCGAGAGTTTTGGAGAAAAAACCATGAGTCTGAGCAACTCCCTCGGGTTGCTGGGCCGCAAGGTGGGGATGATGCGTCTCTTCACCGATGACGGGGATGCAGTTCCCGTCACGGTGGTGGATGTGTCCAACAACCGTGTGACCCAGGTCAAGTCCCAAGAGAACGACGGCTACGTCGCCCTGCAGGTGACGTTCGGCGCGCGCAAAGCTTCGCGCGTGACCAAGCCGCAAGCCGGCCACCTCGCCAAGGCGGGTGTGGAAGCTGGCGAAATCATCCGTGAATTCCGCGTCACCGCCGATGCAGCCGCCCAGCACGCCGCTGGCAGCGCCATCGCCGTGGGCAGCGTGTTCGCGGTGGGCCAGAAGGTCGACGTGCAAGGCACCTCGATCGGCAAGGGCTTCGCAGGCACCATCAAGCGTCACAACTTCAAGTCGCAGCGCGCCTCGCACGGTAACAGCCGTTCGCACAACGTGCCGGGCTCGATCTCGATGGCGCAGGATCCGGGTCGCGTGTTCCCGGGCAAGAAGATGACCGGCCACATGGGCGACGAAACCGTCACCACCCAGAATCTGGACGTCATCCGCATCGATGAAGCGCGTCAGCTGCTGCTCATCAAGGGTGCGATCCCCGGCGCCAAGGGCGGTTTCGTGACCGTCCGTCCGGCCATCAAGGCCAAGGCCGCCGCAGAAGGAGCGAAGTGATGCAACTCGAACTCCTGAACGAACAGGGTCAAGCCGCGTCGAAGTACGACGCCCCCGAGACTGTTTTCGGTCGTGACTACAACGAAGACCTGGTTCACCAGATCGTCGTCGCTTACCAGGCCAACGCGCGCCAGGGCACCCGTGCCCAGAAGGACCGCGAGCAGGTCAAGCACTCGACCAAGAAGCCTTTCAAGCAAAAGGGAACGGGCCGCGCCCGTGCCGGTATGACTTCCTCGCCGCTGTGGCGCGGAGGCGGCCGCATCTTCCCGAACAGCCCGGAAGAAAACTTCACCCAGAAGATCAACAAGAAGATGTACCGCGCCGGCATGGCGTCCATCTTCTCGCAGCTCGCCCGTGAAGGCCGCCTGGCCGTGGTCGATTCGATCAAGGTCGACTCGCCCAAGACCAAGCCGCTGGCCGCCAAGTTCAAGGCGATGAACCTCGAATCCGTGCTCGTGATCGCCGAGGAAGTCGACGAGAACCTGTACCTGGCTTCGCGCAACCTCGTGAACGTGCTGGTCGTCGAGCCGCGCTACGCCGACCCGGTGTCGCTGGTGCACTTCAAGAAGGTGCTGGTGACCAAGGGCGCCGTCGAAAAGCTCAAGGAGATGTTCGCATGAGCCGCGTGAACCCCACCCCCGCACAACGTTCGTTCGACGAAGGCCGCCTGATGCAGGTGCTGGTCGCGCCGATCGTGTCCGAAAAGGCCACGATGGTCGGCGAGAAGTCGAATGCCGTCACTTTCAAGGTGCTGCAGGACGCCACCAAGCCCGAGATCAAGGCCGCCGTCGAACTGATGTTCAAGGTCGAAGTCAAGGGTGTGTCCGTCGCCAACATCAAGGGCAAGACCAAGCGCTTTGGCAAGTCCGTCGGCCGCCGCGACAATGTTCGCAAGGCCTACGTCACGCTCAAGCAGGGTCAAGAGCTCAACCTCGTCGGAGAGGGCGCTTAATCATGGCCGTCATCAAGATGAAACCCACTTCGCCGGGCCAACGCGGCGCGGTGAAGATCTCGCGCGATCACCTGTTCAAGGGTGACGCGTATGCACCCCTGCTGGAACCCCAGTTCCAGAAGGCCGGCCGCAACAACAACGGCCACATCACGACCCGTCACAAGGGCGGTGGCCACAAGCACCACTACCGCGTGGTGGACTTCGTGCGCAACAAGGACGGCATCCCCGCCAAGGTCGAGCGCATCGAGTACGACCCGAACCGCACGGCTCACATCGCCCTGGTGTGCTATGCCGACGGCGAGCGTCGCTACATCATCGCTCCGCGTGGCCTGGAAGCCGGCGCAACGCTGCTGAGCGGTTCGGAAGCCCCGATCCGCGCCGGCAACACGCTGCCGATCCGCAACATCCCCGTGGGCTCGACCATCCACTGCATCGAGCTGCAACCCGGCAAGGGCGCGCAGATCGCGCGTTCGGCTGGTACGTCCGCGACCCTGCTGGCACGCGAAGGCGTGTACGCCCAGGTCCGCATGCGCTCGGGTGAAGTTCGCAAGATCCACATCGAGTGCCGCGCCACCATCGGTGAAGTCGCCAACGAAGAGCACAGCCTGCGCCAGCTCGGCAAGGCCGGTGTGAAGCGTCACATGGGTATCCGCCCGACCGTTCGCGGCGTGGTGATGAACCCGGTGGACCACCCGCACGGTGGCGGTGAAGGCAAGACCGGCGAAGGCCGTCACCCTGTCGATCCGTGGGGCAACCTCACCAAGGGCTATCGCACCCGCAACAACAAGCGCACGCAAGTCTTCATCGTGTCGCGTCGCAAGAAGTAAGGGACACGTATATGACTCGCTCTCTCAAAAAGGGTCCGTTCGTCGATCACCACCTTGTCGCCAAGGCCGACAAGGCAGTGACCACCAAGGACAAGAAGCCGATCAAGACCTGGTCGCGCCGCTCGATGGTTCTGCCCGAGTTCATCGGTCTGACCATCGCCGTGCACAACGGCAAGCAGCACGTGCCCGTGTACATCACCGACCAGATGGTCGGCCACAAGCTCGGCGAATTTGCGCTCACGCGCACGTTCAAGGGGCACCCCGCGGACAAGAAAGTCCAGAAGAAGTAAGGAACGACCATGTCTGAAACACGTGCAGTCCTCCGCGGCGTCCGCCTTTCGGTCGACAAGGGCCGTCTGGTCGCCGACCTGATCCGCGGCAAGAAGGTCGATCAAGCGCTCAACATTCTGCAGTTCACGCAGAAGAAGGCCGCTGTGATCGTCAAGAAGGTGCTCGAGTCGGCGATCGCCAACGCCGAGCACAACGACGGTGCTGATATCGACGAACTGAAGGTCAAGACCATCTTCGTCGAGCAAGGCGCCACGCTCAAGCGCTTCACGGCCCGTGCCAAGGGTCGCGGCAATCGCATCAGCAAGCCCACGTGCCATGTGTACGTGACGGTTGGCAACTAAGTAGGCCTGGAAGACTATGGGACAAAAAATCCACCCGACCGGCTTCCGTCTTTCGGTGAGCCGCAACTGGGCCAGCCGCTGGTACGCCAATGACCGCGACTTCGCGGGCATGCTGGCCGAAGACATCAAGGTGCGCGAGTACCTGAAGAAGAAGCTCAAGAACGCGTCCGTTTCGCGCGTGCTGATCGAGCGCCCCGCCAAGAACGCCCGCATCACGATCTACTCGGCACGTCCGGGCGTCGTGATCGGCAAGAAGGGCGAGGACATCGAGAACCTCAAGCGCGAACTGGGCAAGCAGCTGGGCGTGCCGGTGGCCGTCAACATCGAAGAAGTGCGCAAGCCCGAAATCGATGCACAGCTGATCGCCGACTCGATCACCCAGCAGCTCGAAAAGCGGATCATGTTCCGCCGCGCGATGAAGCGTGCCATGCAGAACGCCATGCGTCTGGGTGCCCAGGGCATCAAGATCATGTCGTCGGGCCGCCTGAACGGCATCGAAATCGCGCGTTGCGAGTGGTACCGCGAAGGTCGCGTGCCGCTTCACACCCTGCGCGCCGACATCGACTACGGCACCTCGGAAGCCAAGACCACCTACGGCGTCATCGGCGTCAAGGTCTGGGTCTACAAGGGCGACACGCTGGGTCGCAACGACCTGCCGGCCGTCGAAACGCCACGTCCCGAAGAAGAGCGCCGCCCGCGCGGTCCCCGCCGTGATGGCCGTCCTGGTGGCGACCGCCCCGGTTCGGACCGTCGTGGTGGTCCGCGCGCCGGTGCCCGTGGCCCGATCGGTGGCAACACCGCTCCGGCCGACGGCAGCGACAAGCCCGCCGAAGCCGGCGGTGCAGACGCCCCGAAACCAGCCGTTAAGCGCGTCCGCAAAGCCGCGCCCGCTGCAGCAGCGGACGGCTCCAAGACCGAGTAATCGGTCTTAGAACTACGGAGTAAGAAACATGCTGCAACCTGCACGCAGAAAATACCGCAAGGAACAGAAGGGCCGCAACACCGGCGTCGCGACGCGCGGTAACGCCGTCTCCTTCGGTGACTTCGGCCTCAAGTCGGTCGACCGCGGTCGCCTGACGGCCCGCCAGATCGAAGCCGCTCGTCGCGCCATTTCGCGCCACGTCAAGCGCGGTGGCCGCATCTGGATTCGTGTGTTCCCCGACAAGCCGATCTCCACCAAGCCCGCAGAAGTGCGGATGGGTAACGGCAAGGGCAACCCCGAGTACTACGTGGCTGAAATCCAGCCCGGCAAGGTGATCTACGAGATCGTCGGCGTGCCCGAAGAGCTCGCCCGCGAAGCGTTCCGCCTGGCAGCCGCCAAGCTGCCGCTGCGCACCACCTTCGTTGCTCGCCAGCTCGGCGCCTGATTCAGGAGGACACGAACATGGCAACCCGCAAGAAGACCGCCAAGGCCGCTCCGGCCAAGGTGACCAAGGCCGCCGCACTTCGCGAGAAGGACGTCGCAGGCCTGCAAACCGAAATCAAGGACCTGCAGAAGGCCCATTTCGGTCTGCGCATGCAAAAGGCCACGCAGCAGCTGACGAACCTGTCGACGCTGCGTACCACGCGCCGCGACATCGCTCGCGCCAAGACCATTCTTGCCCAAAAGCAAGAGCAAGCCGCCAAGTAAGGAGTGACCATGACGGAAGCTAAAAAATCCCTCAAGCGCACCCTGATCGGCAAGGTCGTCAGCGACAAGCGCGAAAAGACCGTGACCGTGCTGGTCGAGCGTCGTGTGAAGCACGAGCTCTACGGCAAGATCGTGGCCAAGACCAGCAAGTACCACGCCCATGACGAAAAGGGCGAGTACAAGCTGGGCGACATCATCGAGATCATGGAATCGCGTCCGATCTCGAAGACCAAGAACTGGGTGGTCACCCGCCTGGTCGAGAAGGCCGCGATCGTCTAAGACGTGCGCTGACTCTCAAGCCGGTCAACGGCACCCGTAAAAACGGCCCACAATGTGGGCCGTTTTTCTTTTTTTGGAGCAATACACATGATCAAGGTTGGCGACACCCTCCCGCAAGCGACGCTGCAGGAATACTCGGAAGTCGAAGGCGAGGGTTGCAGCATCGGGCCGAACCCGGTCGACGTGAGCAAGGCCACAGCCGGCAAGACCATCGCCCTGTTCGCCCTGCCGGGTGCCTTCACGCCCACCTGCTCGGCCAAGCATGTGCCTGGCTATGTGCAGCGCTTCGAAGAACTGAAGGGCGCCGGCGTCGACGAGATCTGGTGCGTCAGCGTGAACGATGCCTTCGTCATGGGTGCCTGGGCGCGCGAGCAGAAGTCCGGCGGCAAGGTGCGCATGCTGGCCGACGGCAGCGCCGACTTCGCCAAGGCCACCGGCCTGACCCTCGACCTCACGGGCCGCGGCATGGGCCTGCGCAGCAACCGCTACTCGATGCTGGTGAAGGATGGCAAGGTCATGAGCCTGAACGTCGAAGCACCCGGCAAGTTCGAGGTGAGCGACGCCGACACCCTGCTCAGGCAGGCCAAGGGCTAAAGCTCGACCTTGAGGTAGTGCGACCCGGCAATCGGGTTGTGATAGTAGGGCGGCACCTCTTCGAAGCCCAGGTCTTCGTAGAGCGTGCGCGCCGCTTCCATGTCGTCCAGCGTATCGAGCAGCACGCAGGTGTAGCCGGCGCCGCGCGCGGCATCGAGCACGGCTTCGGCCAGTTGCCGCCCCAGACCCATGCCGCGAAAACCCGGCCGCACATACAGCCGTTTCATTTCGGCCGCGTTCGGGTAGTCGGCTGCATCCAGTGGGCGCAGCGCGCAGCAGGCTGCGACATGCGCCTTGCGGCCATCGGCGCGCGCCAGCACGCCTTGCGGGGCCGCGTCTGGCTCGGCATCGATCAGCGCCAGCAGCAGGGCGCCGCGTGGCTCGGCATAGTCGCCGGGCAGGGCTGCCAGTTCGTCCTCGAAATTCTGAAAGCACAGGTCCACATTCAGCGAGTCGGCGTACTCGCGGAAGATGGCGCGAGTGGCATCGATCTCGTGCGGCTCCTCGGCCGTCACGATCACCACATTGGGTGTGTCCGCCAGCGGCAGCGGACGGGAAGCGGTAAAGCTCATACGCGCAGGGTTGAGATCCAGTAGGCAAAGCCCAGGCAGGCGGCGAAGATGACGAGCGCCCCAAGGCGGGTGGCCGCGTCGTCGCGGCTGGCCGGGGCCTGCTGCGCCAGCAACTTGTCGCCCGAGAGCATCGGCCCGACCAGTTGCTGGCGCCGCAACGTCACGTAGAACAGCACGGCCAGCACATGCAGTACGACCAGCGCCAGCACGATCCACTTGGCAAAGACATGCCAGGCACTGGCCAGGCCGACCGTGGCGTTCGACACGAAACGGGTCAATGGGCCGGAAGCCGAGACTTCGTCATCCGCCACCAGTCCGCTGGCCACCTGCAGCGCCAGCAGCACCAGCAGCGCGAACACCGACAGCGCCCCCAGCGGCGTGTGCCCCACCAGATGGTGCGGCTGCGCCTCGCCGCGCAGGTAGTTGATCAGCGAGCCCGGCGAATAGAGGAAGGCGCCAAAGCGCGACCAGTGCCCGCCCACAAAGCCCCAGGCCAGGCGAAACAGCAGCAGCGCCAGCACCAGGTAGCCGATGCGGAAGTGCCATTCCATGGCGCCGGCGAGCCCTGTGGCCAGCTGGCTGACTACCGCCAGCGCCAGGAGCCAGTGGAACAGCCGGGTCGGCAGGTCCCAAACCCGCACGCGCAGTGTCGGACCGGCTTCTAGCTCGGCAAAGCCGGTGGACAGGGCGGATCGGTCTGGCATGTGGGGGTGAAAACGGGCGAAACCGCAGATTAACAAAGCTTGGCGCAGCTCCGGGTAGTACTTGTTTCTATGCGCTTCAGCGCACCGGACCCTAAACTGGTGCGCCGCACTGCCCAAGTGCGGGTCCCCACGCAAGAAAAAAGGAACCCCATATGATCGTTCGTCTTGCTTCCCTCACGCTGGCCGCGGCCGGCACTCTTGCCGCGCTGCCGGCCGCGGCCCAGTTCGCCAAGAAAGATGATGCCGTCCAATACCGGCAAAGCGCCATGTTCATCCAAGGCCAGCACTTTGGCCGGATCGCCGCCATGGCCAACGGCCGCGTCCCCTTCGACGCCGCCGCCGCCGCCTCGAACGCGGAAATCGTCGCCACCGTGTCCAAGCTGCCCTGGCCCGGTTTCGCCGCCGGCAACGAGGGCGGCAAGGCCAAGCCCGAGATCTGGCAGGAACAGGCCAAGTTCAAGGAGCTGAGCGACAAGCTGCAGGTCGAGACCGAGAAGCTCCTGGTGGCCGCCAAGGGCGGAAACCTCGATGCGATCAAGGCCCAGGTTGCCCAGACCGGCGACACCTGCAAGTCTTGCCACGACACCTTCAGAAGCAAGTAAAAAAACAAGGGCGCCCGCAGCGCCCTTGTCCACTACGCCTCGGCCAGCAGCTTTTCGATCAGCTTGTGCAGCTCGGCGAAGTCGGGCTCGCCGACATAGCGCTTGACGATCTCGCCGCGCTTGTTCACCAGGTAGCTGGTGGGGGTCAGCTGCACGTCGCCCCAGGCCTTGGCCACCGCGCCGGTGTTGTCGATCGCCACCTTGAAGGGGAGCTTGCGCGTCTCGGTGAAGTTCACCACGTAGCTGGGCGGGTCGTAGCTCATGGCCACCGCCAGCGTGTCGTAGCCCTGCGCCTGGTACTTCTGGTAAGTAGCGGCCACCTTGGGCATCTCTGCCACGCAGGTGGTGCAGCTGGTGGCCCAGAAGTTGACCAGCGTCACCTTGCCCTTGAGGTCCTCGGTGCTCTTCTTGCTGCCGTCCAGGAGCACGAAGGTCGACGCCGGCGCCGCCGTCACGCCCGTGTGCAGGTAGACGCCCACGCCAACGGCCAGCGCGAGGGCAAGGGCGGCGGCAATGGCAAGCGGCTTCTTCATCATGGACCTGATCGAGAGGGGAGCCGGGATTTTAGTTCCAGCCGGCCCACCATAATGGCGGCCCCATGAGCCATCCCTTCCGCCGCCCGGCCTTTGCATGGCTCGGCATCCCGGCCTTGCTGGCCACTGCCTGCAGCCCGGTCTTCAACTGGCGCGAAGTGCCCATCGACGGCGGCGCCGAACTGGTGGCGCTGCTGCCTTGCAAGCCCGAGCGGGCCCAGCGCGACCTGCCTTTGGGCAACCAATCCGTGCCGGTGCGCATGGCCGGCTGCGAAGCCGGCGGCGCCACCTTTGCCGTGGCCCAGGCCAGCGCCCCCGACGCCCAGCAGGCCCAGAGCTGGCTGGCGGCCTGGCGCAGCCAGACCTACGCCCAATGGGCAGGCGGGCGCATTGCCGAAGGCCCCGGCCGCGTGCTGCATGCGGCGGGCTCGCCGGCGCCGCTGCGCATCGACGCCAGCCGGGACGGCGGCCAGGGGAAGGCGCAGCAGCAGGTGCGCCTGTTGTGGTTTGCCCATCTGCAGCGCGACGGTGCGGTCTCGCTCTACCAGGCCACGGTGCTGGGCACGCCGTCAGCGCCGGAGGCGGTGCAGACGTTCTTTGAAGGCCTGCGCCTGCCCTAGCATCGCGCGGCCGCCGGCCGCCTCATAATCGAATCGGCCGGCCCTGCAACGCATGAACAGCATCCTTCTCATCGCTCACGCTCCCCTGGCGCATGCCCTGCGCCAGTGCGCGCTGCATGTGTTTCCCGATTGCGAGCAGGACATCGCGGGCATCGACGTGCAGCCCAATGTCTCCCCCGAGGAGACCTTGGCGGCCGCCCGCATCACGCTGGCGCAGCAGCTGGGGCGCTCGCCGCGCTCCAAGGTGCTGGTGTTGGCCGACGTGTTCGGCGCCACGCCCTGCAACGTGGCGCAGAAGCTCGTCGACGGCAACCGCTCCCGCCTGGTCGCGGGCGTCAACTTGCCGATGCTGCTGCGCGCCGTGACCTACCGGCACGAACCGCTCGACGCCCAGGTGCAGCGCGCCATCGCGGGCGGCACCTCCGGTGTCATGCAGGTGGCGGTGGCGGCACCCCAGAATCAGGCAAGAAGAAAGCACAGTGATCAAGACATCCGTGACCATCAGCAATAAGCTCGGGCTGCATGCACGCGCATCGGCCAAGCTCACCAAAATGGCGGGCAGCTACCCCTGCGAAGTCTGGCTCTTGCGCGGCGAGCGCCGGGTGAACGCCAAGAGCATCATGGGGGTGATGATGCTGGCAGCCGGCCTGGGCGTGACCATCGAGCTCGAAACCAACGGCGAGCAGGAACAGCAAGCCATGGAAGCGCTGGTCGCGCTGATGAACGACAAGTTCGGCGAAGGCGAATGAAAGGCAGGCGCGCGCCATGACCCTGTCGATCCACGGCCTCCCTGTCGCCCGTGGCATCGCCATCGGCCGCGCGGTCATGGTGGTGTCCAGCCGCATCGACGTGGCGCACTACTTCATCAAGCCCGAGGAGGTCGAGGCCGAGATCGACCGGGTGCGCGTCGCGCGCAACGCCGTCACCGACGAACTGCACCGCCTGCAGGCCAGCGTGGCGCAGATGGGGCCGACCGACGCGCCGCACGAACTGACCGCCCTGCTCGACGTACACCTGATGCTGCTGCAGGACGAGGCCCTGACCGGGGGCGTCAAGCACTGGATCACCGAGCGCCTGTACAACGCCGAGTGGGCCCTCACGACCCAGCTCGAGATCATCGCCCGCCAGTTCGACGAGATGGAGGACGAGTACCTGCGCGAGCGCAAGGCCGACCTGGAGCAGGTGGTCGAACGCATGCTGCACCAGATGAAGGGCAGCGCCGCGGTGTTGGCGCCGAGCCCGCCACGTCCCAAGCCCAAGCGCGACGACGACGAGGACCCGACCGCCGGCGACGCCATCGACGCGCCGCTGGTGCTGATCGCGCACGACCTGTCGCCGGCCGACATGCTGCAGTTCAAGAAGAGCGTGTTCGCCGGCTTCGTCACCGACGTCGGCGGCCGCACCTCGCACACCGCGATCGTCGCGCGCAGCATGGACATCCCGGCGGTGGTGGGCGCGCGCAGCGCCAGCCAGCTGGTGCGCCAGGACGACTGGGTCATCATCGACGGCGACAGCGGGGTGGTGATCGTCGACCCCTCGCCCATCATCCTGGCCGAATACGGCTTCAAGCAGCGCCAGGGTGACCTGGAGCGCGGCCGGCTCTCGCGCCTGCGCCACAAGCCCGCCGTCACGCTGGACGGCCAGCGCATCGACCTCCTGGCCAACATCGAGATGCCGGAAGACACGATCGGCGCGGTGAAGGCGGGCGCCGTCGGCGTCGGCCTGTTCCGCAGCGAATTCCTCTTCATGGGCCGCGAGGCGCAGCAACTCACCCGCCTGCCCAACGAGGACGAGCAGTACCAGGCCTACAAGCGCGCGGTCGAGGGCATGCAGGGCATGCCGGTGACCATCCGCACCATCGACGTCGGCGCTGACAAGCAGCTGGACGGCAAGGCGCGCGAGGATTCGCACCTGAACCCTGCGCTGGGCCTGCGCGCCATCCGCTGGAGCCTGGCCGATCCGTCGATGTTCCTCACGCAGTTGCGCGCCATCCTGCGCGCCGCGGCGCATGGCGAGATCCATCTTCTGATCCCGATGCTGGCGCATGCCAGCGAGATCCGCCAGACCTTGTCGCTGCTGGACTTCGCACGCGCCGAACTGGACAACCGCGGAGTCGCCTACGGCATGATGAAGGTCGGCGCGATGATCGAGATCCCGGCCGCCGCGCTGACGCTGCGCACCTTCCTCAAGCACTTCGACTTCCTGTCGATCGGCACCAATGACCTGATCCAGTACACGCTGGCGATCGACCGTGCCGACGAATCGGTGGCGCACCTCTACGACCCGGCGCACCCGGCGGTGCTGCGTCTGGTGGCCGACACCATCGCCGAGTGCAGGCGCCAGGGCAAGCCGGTGAGCGTGTGCGGCGAAATGGCAGGCGACGTCGCCTTCACCCGCCTGCTGCTGGGCCTGGGGCTGCGCAGCTTCTCGATGCATCCGTCGCAGATCCTGGCCGTCAAGCAGGAAGTGCTGCGCGCCGATATCGGCAAGCTGGAAGCCTGGGCGCAAAAGGTGATCGACGCCGAAGACCCCGCCGCTGCAATGGCGCTCAAGGGCTGAACACAGCGCGCTGACATAAAACGAAACATGCCGAAACCGCGCCGAAAGGACTCGGCGCCGGTACGCGTGCAGCATCGGGCCCTCTCAACGATCTGCGAAGAGACATGGACCCCATCCTCGCCATGCGCGCCTTCGTGCGCGTCGTCGAAGCGGGCAACTTCACCCGCGCCGCCGAGTCGCTGGCCTTGCCCAAGGGCACGGTGACCAAGCACATCCAGTCACTGGAAGAGCGGGTCAGGTCGCAACTGCTCAACCGCACGACTCGGCGCGTCACGGTCACGCCTGACGGCGCGGCCTACTACGAGCGCGCCGCGCGCCTCTTGAACGACTTCGACGACCTGGAAGCCGGCATGACCAATGCCCAGGCCAGCCCGCAGGGGCGGCTGCGCATTGACGTCGGCTCGGCCACCGCCAAGCTGCTGATCATCCCCTCGCTGCAGGCCTTCTGCGACCGCTACCCCGACATCCAGGTCGACCTGGGCGTGACCGACCGCCCGGTGGACCTCTTGGGAGAGAACGTGGACTGCGTGATACGCGTCGGCCGCCTGAGCGATCCCGCACTGGTGGCCCGGCGCGTCGGCCAACTGCCCTTCGTGACGGTGGCATCGCCGGGCTACCTGCGGCGCTACGGAACGCCGCAGCACCCGAGCGAGCTGGAAAAGCGCCACCATGTGGTGGGCTTCTTCTCGGCGCGTGCGCGCCGCAACCATCCGCATGAATTTCGCAAGGGCGAGGAGTTCCACGAACTCAGCCTGCCCTACCGCGTGTCGACGAACGAAGCCAATGCGCACCTGGCCGCGGTGCTGTCCGGCTTCGGCATCTCGCAGGTGGTGGCCCCGCATGCGGCGCCGCATCTGCAAAGAGGGGAGCTGGCGCAGATTCTGCCGGACTGGACGCGCGAGCCGCTGCCGGTGCACGTGGTGTATCCGCCCAACCGGCATCTCAGCACCAAGGTGCGCGCCTTTGTCGACTGGGCCGCCGAGCTGTTCGCCGCGCATCCCCAGTTGCGCCGGGTCGTGGATGCGCAAAAGCAAGCGCCGGCCCTCGCGCGCCGGGCGGTGGCGGCCTGAGCGCGGCGCGAAGGCGACATAAAACGAAACACGCCGAAACCGCGCCGAAAGGACTCATCGGCGGCGCCGCGCGAGCATCGAGTCCTCCCCAAACCCTTCGAGGAAGATTTCCATGAGACCCTGGTTCAAACGATCCCTTTTCGGCTTTGCCGGCCTGGCCCTGGCCGCGGCCAGCCTGGGCGGCTGCGCCAACCAGCGCGAGCGCGACTGGCATGGCAACTCGGCGGAGTTCCGCGCCAAGATGGTCGAGCGGGTGGGCAGCAAGCTCGAGCTCGATGCCCAGCAGAAGCAAAAGCTCGCGGTGCTGGCCGACAAGCTGCAGGCCCAGCGCGAAGCCATGCGTGGCGGCGGCGACCCGCGTGCGCAGTTCCGCCAGCTTTTTGCCGGCAGCAAGCTGGACCAGGCGGGCGCCGCCAGGCTGGTCGAGGAAAAGACCACCGCCGTGCGCAGCGGCAGCCCCGAGGTGATTGCCGCCGCCGCCGACTTCTTCGACAACCTGCGCCCCGAGCAGCAGCAGAAGGTGCGTGAGTTCATGGAACGCCGCGGCCGCGGCCACTGGGGCCGCCATGGCTGAGCAGCCGGCGGGCGCCGCCGGCGGTGGTGTTCGCCTGATGCTGCGCGCCGAAGGTTGGGCGCTGCTGGCGCTGGCCGTCGGCGCCTATGCCCGGTTCGGCGACGGCTGGGGCTTCTTCGCGCTCTTCTTCCTGCTGCCCGACCTCGCGCTGCTGGCCTACCTGGCCGGGCCGCGCGCCGGCGCGGCCACCTACAACGCCGCGCATTCGCTGCTGGTGCCGGGCGCCCTCCTGGCGATCGGCCTGCTGGCCGATGTGCCGCCGGCCTTCGACCTGGCCTTGATCTGGACCGCCCATATCGGCCTCGACCGCGCCCTGGGCTTTGGCCTCAAGTACGCCAGCGGCTTCGCCCACACGCACCTGGGCCGACTCGGGCCGACCGATCCGTGGTGAGGCAAGGCGACAATCGCGCCATGCCCCGCATCCTGCTGATCGACGACGACGAGCATCTGGCAGCGCCCCTGGCGAGCTATTTCGCGCGCTTCGACTTCGCGCTCGACAGCGCCGTCAGCCCCAGCCTCGGCCTGGCCAAGCTGAAAAGCGGCGCCTACGACGCCGCCATCCTGGACGTCATGCTGCCCGAGATGGACGGCTTCGCACTGTGCCGCGAAATCCGCAAGCAAAGCGACATCCCGATCGTCATGCTCACCGCGCGCGGCGAGGTGATGGACCGGGTGGTCGGCCTCGAGCTCGGTGCCGACGACTACCTGCCCAAGCCTTTCGAGCCGCGCGAACTGGTGGCGCGGGTGCAGACCATCCTGCGCCGCCAGCGCGCCGCGCCGCCGGCCGCAGCGAGTGCCGCGCGCCGCGTCTTCGAGGGCCTCGCGATCGACCTCGACAAGCGCGAGGTGCAGCGCCAGGGCGAGCGGGTGGAACTCACCGGCACCGAGTTCGAACTGCTGGCCCTCCTGGCCAGCGAGCCCGGCAAGGTCTTCAGCCGCGACGACATCCTCAACCGGCTGCGCGGCCACGAGGCCGAGCTCTATTCGCGCGCGGTCGACATCGTGGTCAGCCGCCTGCGCAAGAAGCTGGAGCCGCTGGACTGCATCAAGACATTGCGCAACGCCGGCTACGCGCTGGCGGTGGGAAAGAGCGGCGCCGCGTGAGGCGCAAGGCGGCGCGGCATCCCCGGGGCCGGGCGTGGCACCGGCGCTGGCGCCATTCGCTGCGCCTGCGACTGCTCACCCTGTTCGTGGTGCTGGCGCTGGTCATGGCCGCCATCTTCATGGGCGGCATGCGCGGCGTCTTTGCCAGCGGTTGGCGTGAGGCGGCGCGCCCGCTCATCGCCGACTATGTGGACCGGCTGGCGGCCGAGATCGGCACACCGCCGGATATCGCACGTGCCCAGGCGCTGACCCAGCGCCTGCCGCTGGCGGTGCGCATCGAGGGCCCGGCAGTGAACTGGGATTCGCACCCCGACAGCACGCACGGCCGCGGCTTCGAATCGCGTGCCGGCGACTTCTTCAGCCGCGGTACCGCCGACGGCCATCGCATCTCCTTCGGCCTGGGCACGCTGCCCTGGCAGCGTGGGCCGCACCTGATCGGTTGGTACACCCTGGCGGCGCTGCTGCTGCTGATCCTGGTGGCCTATGCCGTGGTGCGGCGCCTGCTGCGCCCGCTGGGCGACATCGGCGCCGGCGCGCAGCGCTTCGGGCGCGGCGAATTCGATGAGCCCATCCCGATACGGCGCAACGACGAGCTGGGCGATCTGGCGCAGCGCATCAACACCATGGCGCACGACATTCGCGGCATGCTGGATGCCAAGCGGGCCCTCTTGCTGGCGCTCAGCCACGAGCTGCGCTCGCCGCTCACCCGCGCCCGCCTCAATGCCGAACTGCTGCCGGCCACGCCCGAAGGCCAGGCCGAGCGCGCTGCCCTGCTGCGCGACCTGAACGAGATGCGCGAGCTGATCAGCGACCTCCTGGAAAGCGAGCGCCTGGCCAGCCCGCACGCAGCGCTCTTGCGCGAGCACATCGACCTGGCCGCGCTGGTGCGCGAGGTGCTGGCCGAGCTGCCGCAGGCCGGCGAGATCGAGCTGGACCTGGCGCCCGATGTGCCGCCGATGGCGCTGGACCGCACCCGCATGCGCCTCTTGCTGCGCAACCTGCTGGACAACGCGCTGCGCCACGGCGGGTCCGGCCGGCCGCCGCTGCTCGCGCTGCGGCGGGTGGAGGGCGCGGTCGAGATCCAGGTGCGCGATTTCGGTTCGGGCGTGGAAGAGGCGCAACTCGAGCACCTGGCCGAAGCCTTCTTCCGCACCGACAGCGCGCGCCAGCGCGCCACCGGCGGTGTCGGCCTGGGGCTCTACCTGTGCCGGCTGATCGCGCAGGCGCACGGCGGCAGCTTCAGCCTGCGCAACGCCAATCCCGGCCTCTCGGCGCTGGTGCGGCTGTCGCTTGCGCAACCGCGCAACGGCGACGCGCCGGCTACCATGCGCGCCCGGGCCTCCCGCCCGCATGGAGACCACGCATCATGAGCAGCAACGCCCCCGTCAATCATCAAGTGCGCCTGGCCAAGCGGCCCGAAGGCAGTCCCAAGCGCGAGGACTGGTCCTTCACCACCGAAGCCGTGGCCGAGCCGGCCGAAGGCGGCGTGCTGGTGCAAACGCTCTCGCTCTCGCTCGATCCGGCCATGCGCGGCTGGATGAACGAGGGCAAGAGCTACATCCCGCCGGTGGAGCTTGGCGCGGTGATGCGCGCCGGCGGCATCGGCCGCGTGGTGGCCTCGCGCAACCCCGCATTCGCCGTTGGCGACACGGTCTATGCCTCGCTGGGCGTGCAGGAGTACTGCCCGATTCCCCAGGAAGAAATCAAGCGCAGCGGCCTGGTCAAGATCGACCTGCGCGCCGGCAGCATCACCCAGTGGCTCAACGTGCTGGGCATGCCCGGCATGACCGGCTACTTCGGCCTGATGGACGTCGGCCAGCCCAAGCCGGGCGACACCGTGGTGGTTTCCGGCGCGGCCGGCGCGGTCGGCCAGACGGTGGGCCAGCTGGCCAAGATCAAGGGTTGCCGCGTGGTCGGTATCGCCGGCGGCGCCGCCAAGTGCGACTGGGTGGTCAAGGAACTGGGCTTCGATGCCTGCATCGACTACAAGGCCGGCCCGGCCGCGGTCCGTGAGGGCCTGAAGGCGCATTGCCCGAAGGGCGTGGACATCTACTTCGACAACGTCGGCGGCGAGATCCTCGACGCCGTGCTGGCCCGCCTGGCGCGCGGCGCCCGCATCATCATCTGCGGCGCCATCAGCCAGTACAACAACACCACGCCGGTGCAGGGCCCGAAGAACTACCTGAGCCTGCTGGTGAACCGCGCCCGCATGGAAGGCATCGTGGTCTTCGACTATGCCGACCGCTACCACCTGGCTGTGGCCGAGATGGCCGGCTACCTGAAGGACGGCCGCATGAAGAGCAAGGAAGACGTGGTGGAGGGCGGCACCGCTGCCTTCCCCGAGTCGCTGCTGCGCCTCTTCAGCGGCGAGAACTTCGGCAAGCTGGTCCTGAAAATCGCGGACTAGGCCTTAGAGCCGCAGCAGCAGCACCGAGGCTGCGCACACCAGCAGGAAGGGGATGCTGATGCGGTGGAACTCGGCCAGGCCATGCGGCAGCTTCGCCAGGCGTAGCGCGATCAGATTGGCCAGCGAGCCGATCACGCAGCCGAAGCCGCCGACGCTGACGCCGGCCGCCAGGGCCGGCAGGTCGTGCACATAGCGCTCGAGCAGGATGGCGGCCGGCACGTTGCTGATGAACTGTGAAGTGAAGACGGCCGCCAGATAGGCACGCCAGCCTTCGGCGATGGGTTGCTGCGACACCCAGCTGGCCAGCGCCGGCAGCTCGGCCAGCTGCCGCAGATCGATGAACATCAGCGCGATGATGGCCAAGAGGCCCCAGTCGATGCCCAGCAGCACGCGCGGACGCAGCAGCGCGAAGGCGATGCCCACCAGCGCAAAGCCGCCCAGCAGCCAGCCGCGGTCCAGCGCGATCACGAAAGCGATGAAGAGCGCGGCCGACAAGGCCAGCAGGCGCGGCTCCTGCGCGGCCTCCGCCGCCACGGGCCGCAACGCGATCTCCGTGCGCGGCACCAGCAGCCACACTGCCACGAAGAGCCAGAACAGCATGATGGCCACGGTGGGCGCCATCATCGCCATGAAGCCCAGGAAGCTCTCGCCGGAGCGGTGCCACAGGAAGAGGTTCTGCGGATTGCCGATCGGCGTCAGGGCCGAGCCCGCGTTCACCGCCAGCGCCTGCAGCACCACCAGGCGCCCCAGCGGCAGCTGCGCCTGCATCGCCAGCGCGCGCGTCAGCGGCACCAAGAGAAACAGGCTGACGTCGTTGGTGACCAACGCCGACAGCAGGGCCGCGCTGGCCGTCAGCACCAGCGCCAGGGTGTGCATGTGGGTGGTGTGCGTCAGCAGTCGCTGCGCGGCCGACTGCAGCATGCCGCTCTTTTCCACACCCTGGGTAATGGCCAGCAGGCCGGCCAGTGCGCCGATGGTCTGCCAGTCAACCAGGCGCAAATACTCGATCGGCGAGCGCGGCTGCCACAGGGCAAAGCCGATCGCCACCGCCAGCAGGATCCACAGCAGGCGGTTGCCGCCGCCGGCCTCCAGCTGGTGCGCAGAATCGAGCTCGTGCCGAGCCGTCAGGCCGCTCATGCGCCCGGGGCCAGGCGCTCGCGCAGTTCGCGCTTGAGCACCTTGCCGATCGCGCTGCGCGGCAGCTCGTCGACGAACACCAGCCGTGCCAGGCGCTGCGTCTTGCCCAACTGCTCGTTGGTCCAGGACAGCAGCGCATCGGCATCGATGTCCGCGCTCGCCTGGCGCACGATGAAGCCCACCGGCGTCTCGCCCCAGGCTTCCGAGGGAACGCCGACCACCGCGGCTTCCAGCACCGCCGGGTGCTGGCGCAGTACGGCCTCCAGGTCGCTCGGGTAAATGTTGAAGCCGCCGCTGATGATCATGTCCTTCTTGCGGTCGAACAGGGTGAGGAAGCCCTCGGCGTCGAAGCGGCCGATGTCGCCGGTCCGGATGAAGCGCCTGCCGCTCGCATCGAACCATTCGGCCTCGCGTGTCTTCTCGGGCTGGTGGTGGTAGCCCACCATCATGCCGGCCGAATGGCCGACCACTTCGCCGGCCTCTCCGCGCGCCACCTCACGCCCGGCCTCGTCGATCAGGCGGATGTCGCTGCCCTCGGCCGGCTGGCCCACGGTGTGCAGCTTGTCCGGATGCAGGTGTGCTTCCAGAATGCAGGTGCCGCCGCCTTCGGTCATGCCGTAGAACTCGACCAGGCCGCCTGGCCAGCGCTTGAGCACATCGGCCTTCAGCGCAGCGTTGAAGGGCGCGCTGGTGCTGAACTTGAAGCGGAAGGAAGAGAGTTCGTGCGCGTCGAAGTCCGGGCGTGCCATCAGCCGCTGGTACTGAACCGGCACCAGCATGGTGTGGGTCACGCGCTGCTGCTCGGCCAGCTTCAGGTACTTGCCGGCGTCGAACTTGGGGCAAAGCACGACGCAGCCGCCGAAGGCGATGGTCGGGAAGAACACCACCAGGGTGGTGTTGGAATACAGCGGCGTCGACAGCAGGGTGACGGTGTCGGGCCCGTACTCGTACTTGGCGCCGCGCCGCACATGGGCCCAGCGCATGCCGTGTCCCTGCACGATGCCCTTGGGCTCGCCGGTGGTGCCCGACGAATAGATGATGTTGAAAGGCGTGCCGGGCTGCACCGCTGCCGGCGCGGGCTGGACGCCGGCCGGCGCCAGCCAGGCTTCGAAGGCCTCGCCGTCCAGCGCGATCCGGCGCACGCCCTCTTGGACCTGCGCCACCAGGTCGGTGGTGGAGGCATCGATGAACAGCAGCCTGGCGTCGGCGTCCTGCACCATGCGCGCCAGGCTGGCCGGCGTCGAGCTGGGTGCCAGCGGCGCCACCGCCACGCCGGCGCGCAGGGCGCCCAGGAAGAGGGCGGCATAGTTCACCGAGGAGGCGGCGCACACCGCCAGCGCGTCGTCCACGCCCAGGCCATCGCGCTGCAGGGCAGCGGCGACGCGGTCCATCAGGGTGTCGAGTTGCGCGTAGCTCAGCGCGCGCGCGTCGTCGCGCAGGGCCGGGTGCTCGGGGCGGGCCTGGGCATGCAGGCGGATCAGGTCGGCAATGGTGCCGAAGTCCTGGGCAATGGCGAGGTCGATCGAATCGGTCATAGGCCCGCTAGCCTACGGCCAAGCGCCCTCACAAGCCAAGCTCGCCGAGTCCCGGATGTTCATCCTGCTACTCGCAGGCAAAGCGCACCGCGATGCGATTGCCGTCGCGCGCCCACGGCCAAGGGCGCCTGGCCGCCATAATCGCCCGCCAATCCGGCAGCAGAAGAAGTGAAAGGCCCATGGACCGTCTGCAAGCGATGAGCACCTTCGTGGCCGTGGTCGAGGCCGGCGGCTTTGCCGGCGCGGCGCGCAAGCTCAAGCTGTCGCCGCCGGTGGTGACCCGCGCGGTGGCCGAACTGGAGCAGCGCCTGGGCCTGCGCCTGCTGACCCGCAGCACCCGCTTCGTGCGCGTCACCGATGCCGGCGCGCTCTATGCCCAGGACTGCCGCCGCATTCTGGCCGAGGTGGAGGAGGCCGAGCGTGCCGCCGCCGGCACCCATGCGGCACCCCGCGGCACGCTGACCCTCACTGCGCCGGTGCTGTTCGGCCAGATGTACGTCACGCCGGTGCTGGCGCGCTACCTGCAGGCCTACCCCGAGGTAGATGCGCAGTGCCTGTTCCTCGACCGGGTGGTGAACATGCTGGAGGAGGGCGTCGACGTGGCGGTGCGTATCGGCGAGCTGCCCGATTCCTCGCTGCAGGCGATCCGTGTCGGCCGCGTGCGCCGGGTGCTGGTGGCCGCGCCGGCCTACCTCGAGGCGCACGGCACGCCGCGGCGGCCCGAAGAACTGCCTTCGCACACGATCATCTCGGCCTCAGGTGTCACGTCGCAGCCGGATTGGCGCTTCAATGTCGGGGGCCGAGTGCACACGCAGCGCATGGCGCCGCGCATGCGCACCACCAGCAACGACTCCGCCATTTCGGCGGCGCTGGCCGGGCTGGGCATCACGCGCCTCTTGAGCTACCAGGTCGCCCCGCATCTGGCTTGCGGGGCGCTTCGGCTTCTGCTGGAGGAGTTCGAGGCGGCGCCGCTGCCCATCCATGTGGCGCATCACGAGGGCCGACATGTGACGCAGAAAGTGCGCAGCTTCGTCGACATGGCGGTGGCGGCGCTCAGCGCCGATCCGGCCCTGCGCTGACTTCGGCCCAGCGGCCGGTGGCCAGCGCGTACGGCGAGGCATCGAGCAGCCTCGCGCGCAGCGGCAGCGCGTCGCGCAGCCGCCAGCCGGCCTCGACGCGCAGGCGCCAGCCGCGCTCCGCGCCTTCGAAGGCTTGCAGCTCCTCGCTCTCCCACACCAGTTCCGTGCTCCCGCTCAGGCTCAGCAGGTCGCCGCTGGCAAAGTCGATGAAGAGCAGGCCGGCGCGCGGATTGCCCTGCAGATTGCCCAGGGTCATGAAGAAGCGGTTGCCGGCGAAGTCGGGTACCAGCAGCGTGCGCGCATCCTCGATCCTGACGAAGCCGGGCCGGCCGCCGCGATGCGAGACATCGACCTGGCCGCCCTCGGCCGCCGGCGCCGCACTGGCGACGAACAGCATGTCGGCCTGCTCGACCTGGGTCATCGCCTCGGCGTCCAGCGCTTGCAAGGCCTCGATCGCACGCGGCGCCTGTGGTTGATCGGGGTCGCGCGCCCAGTGCAATTCGCGGCCCTGGATGTACTTCGGGCAATTGCCAAAGCTCTGCTCCACCGCCAGTTCGAAGCCCCCGGGCCCTGGTTGCGCAATGCGGCCGTTGGCGCGGTTGCGCCGGCGTGTGTGCAGTTCGATGCCCAACAGGCCAAGTGGCGCACCGGGCGCCAGCCCTGGCGCCAGCGGATCGCCAGCGATGGTCCGCGCGCGCAGCACCAGGCGGTGCGCGTCCGGCGCCTGGATGAAGCCCGGCCGGCCGGCCAGCACCGAGGCCCAGGGCCGGCCTTCCGGATCCACCGAGCCCACCAGCACGAAGGGCAGTTGCTCGAAGAATCGCTGATGCTGCTCGGGCATGAAACTGCGAATGCCTCGCTGGCCGACGACGAGCATCTTGTCGCGGATGCCCAGGTGTTCCTGCACCGCTTGCTCGCCGGCGTGGAAAGGATTGTTGTTGTCCATGGTTCGCACGCCACTCATGCGGCCAGCCCGATGGGCGTCTTGATGAAGGGCGCGAAGCCGGGCGGCGCCTCCACGCGGGCCAGCCAGGCGCGCACCGCCGGATAGGGCGCCAGGTCCACGTTGCCCTCGGGCGCGGCCCAGATATAGCTGTAGCCGGCGATGTCGGCGAGCGTCGCCGAGCCGCCCGCCAGGAAGGGTCGGGCCGCCAGCCGCTCATCCATGACCTTGAGCAGCGCATGCGCGCGCTGGATCGCGTCCTGGGCGTCGCGCTGCATGCCAAAGAGGTTGATCACCCGCGCCGCCGCCGGCCCGAATGCGATCTGCCCGGCGGCCACCGAGAGCCAGGCCTGCACGTCGGCCTGTGCCCGGGGCTCGAGCGGCAGCCAGCTTCGTCGGGCGTCGTACTTCGTCGCCAGGTAGACCAGGATGGCGTTGGAGTCGAACAGGGTGGCATCGCCATCGACCAGCACCGGCACCTGGCCGAAAGGACTCATCTTCAGGAAGTCGGCGTGCTTGTGCTCGCCCTTCGTCAGGTCGACTTCAATGGTTTGGAAGGGCAGGCCCATCAGCGAGAGCGCCAGCTCCACGCGGTGGCAATGGCCGGACAGGGCGAAACGGTGCAGTTGCAGCGGCTGGGTCGGGGGCATGAACTTCTCCGTGGAAATGAAGAAGCTCACTGTGCCGACGCCGCTGCGCGAGCGGAATCCGCGCGCGCAGCAAGTCAGTGTTTCAGCTTTGGAAAGAAAGGCCGCGCCGCCCGGGCGCGCCCATCATTGCCCGAGCGCGAGACCGGCGGCGTGCGCCTGCTGGTCGGCGTGGTAGCTCGAACGCACCATGGCGCCCACGGCCGCGTGGCCAAAGCCCATCCTGTAGGCCTCTTCCTCGAACATCTTGAAGGTGTCGGGATGCACGTAGCGGCGCACCGGCAGATGGCTGTTGCTGGGCGACAGGTACTGGCCGATGGTCAGCATGTCGATGTCGTGCGCGCGCATGTCGCGCATCACCTGCAGGATCTCTTCGTCGGTCTCGCCCAGGCCGACCATGATGCCGCTCTTGGTCGGCACGTCGGGGTGCAGGGCCTTGAACTTCTTCAGCAGGTTCAGTGAGAACTGGTAGTCGCTGCCCGGACGCGCTTCCTTGTACAGGCGCGGCGCGGTCTCCAGGTTGTGGTTCATCACGTCGGGCGGCGCGGCCTTGAGGATTTCCAGCGCGCGGTCGTCGCGGCCGCGGAAGTCGGGCACCAGGATCTCGATCTGCGTCTTGGGCGAGAGCTCGCGGATGTTCCTGATGCAGTCGACGAAGTGCTGGCTGCCGCCGTCGCGCAGGTCGTCGCGGTCCACGCTGGTGATCACCACGTACGACAGGCGCAGCTTGGCAATGGTCTTGGCCAGGTTCAGCGGCTCGTCCTTGTCCAGCGGATCGGGCCGGCCGTGGCCCACATCGCAGAAGGGGCAGCGCCGCGTGCACTTGTCGCCCATGATCATGAAGGTCGCGGTGCCCTTGCCGAAGCACTCGCCGATGTTGGGGCAGGAGGCTTCCTCGCACACGGTGTGCAGGTTGCTTTCGCGCAGGATCTGCTTGATCTCGTAGAAGCGGGTGGTGGGGCTGCCGGCCTTGACGCGGATCCACTCGGGCTTCTTGAGCACCTCGCCCTGCTCGACCTTGATCGGGATGCGCGACAGCTTGGCGGCGGCCTTTTGCTTGGCCAGCGGGTTGTAGGTGGCTTGGCTTTGCGCGTCGCGAACGACCTCGGAAGTGCTCATGGCGTGGTGGTGGCTGGCTCAGGGTTGCAGGAATGCGACGAGTTTTTGACCCAGCACCTGCGCCGCTTCGTCCCAAGTGGTGTGGACCCCGATTGTAGAAAGGTCCACCGTTTTCAGCCCGCTGTAGCCGCAAGGGTGGATGCGCCCGAAGGGTTCCAGGTCCATTTCCACATTCAGCGCCACGCCGTGGTAGGTGCAGTGGCGGCTGACCTTGATGCCCAGCGCGGCGATCTTGCCCAGGCCCCGGAAGGGGTCGGCGGGATGCGCCGGCCCGCTGAGCGCGGCATGGGAGAAGGGGTCGTCCAGGCGCACATAGATGCCAGGCGCGCCGGCCACGCGGTGCCCCGTCACGCCGAAATGGGCCAGGGTGCGGATCACCGACTCCTCGATGCGGTAGACGTATTCCTTGACGTAGTAGCCGGCGCGCCGCAGGTCGAGCAGGGGATAGCCCACCACCTGCCCCGGGCCGTGATAAGTGACCTGGCCACCGCGGTCGGTCTGCACCACCGGGATCTCGCCCGGGGCCAGCAGGTGGTCGGCCTTGCCGGCCAGGCCCTGGGTGAAGACCGGTGCGTGCTCGCACAACCAGAGCTCATCGCGCGTTTCCTCCTTGCGTCCGTGCGTGAAGGAACGCATGGCCGCATAGGTGGCTTCATAGTCGGCGCGGCCGAGCAACTGCAGGTCCATGACCCAGGGGCTCAGAGCACCACCTTGACCATGGGGTGCGAGCTCAGGGCGCGGTACAGGTCGTCGAGCTGCTCGCGGCTGGTGGCGGTGACGGTGATGGTCACACCCAGGTAGTTGCCGCTGCTGCTGTCGCGCAGCTCCACCGTGGCGGCGTCAAAGGCGGGATCGAATTGTTTTGCAACATGCGTGACCGCGGTGACGAAGCCGTCCACGTTCGCGCCCATCACCTTGATGGGGAACTGCGAGGGGTATTCGATCAGCGAGTCCTTGCGCGCGTCGGCGACGGGTGGCGTGCTGGGGGTGGTCGGCGTGCTCATGGACTCTGTTCCTCTCTCGGGCATGTTGGCGAATCGTCTGACATGGGGCCATTGCGCCACATTCCAAGCGCGCGCCTGCGGAACCCCTTCAGGCCGTCATGGGTTTTTACTTATAATCAATGGCTTTGTGAAATTTGCGGTCATCCATCCGGGCGAACACAACAATGAGAAAAACGCCCCCCGGCGGATACAAGGACCTCAAGGACTTCGATGACGAAGACCGGGAGGCCCTGGACGCAAATTTCAAGCGGCTCAGTGCCGATGAGGCGCGCCAGTTGCGCGAGCGCAGTCCCCAGATCTCCCCTTGGCGGGTGATCGCGGGGCAAATCATTGCAGGCCTTGTGGCGGCGCTGGTCGCCTGGGGCCTGACGGGAAAACAGAATTTTGGTTGGTCGGCCGGCTATGGCGCGCTCGCGGTGGTAGTCCCCGCAGCGGTCTTTGCCCGCGGACTGACGGGGCGCCTGGCGTCCCTGAACCCCAGCACCGCGGTGCTGGCGTTCTTTGTGTGGGAAATGGTCAAGATGGCCTTGACGGTGGCGATGCTCTTCGCCGCGCCAAGGCTGATAACGGCGCTGAGCTGGCCGGCGATGCTGGCGGGCTTGGTGGTGGCAATGCAGGCGTACTGGGTGGCGGTGGTGTTCGCCCCCAAGCGCAAGTAATTTTTAAAAAGACGAGTGACAGATGGCTGCTGAAAACGCTGCACAACAAGGGCAAAGCGCTGGTGAATACATCATTCACCACTTGACGCACTTCCAGAGCGACAAGCCGCAAAGCATTGCCGACTTCACCGTTTTCAACTTCGACTCGCTGTTCTTCTCGATCTCGCTCGGCGTGCTCGGCTGCTGGCTGCTCTGGCTGGGTGCCCGCAAGGCCACCTCCGGCGCGCCGGGCCGCTTCCAGGCGGCCGTCGAGATGCTGGTCGAGATGGTCGACCAGCAGGCCAAGGGCATCGTGCACAACGCCACCAGTCGCAAGTTCGTGGCGCCGCTCGCGCTCACGGTCTTCATCTGGATCCTCCTGCTCAACACGATGGACCTGCTGCCGGTCGATCTGCTGCCCGCCGTCTGGGGTTGGCTGCACGGCGCTGCCGGCGCTGACCCGCACCACGCGTACCTGCGCGTCGTGCCCACCGCCGACCTGGGCGTCACCATGGGCCTGTCGGTCGCGGTGCTGCTGATCTGCCTGTACTACAACGTCAAGATCAAGGGCCTGGGCGGCTGGGTGCACGAACTGTTCACCGCTCCCTTCGGCAACCACTGGGCGCTGTACCTCCCCAATTTCGCCATGCAGATGATCGAGTTCGTCGCCAAGACGGTCTCGCACGGCATGCGACTGTTCGGCAACATGTATGCCGGCGAACTGATCTTCCTGCTGATCGCCCTGATGGGCGGCGCCTGGACGCTGTCGGCGACCGGCATCCTCCTGGCGCTGGGCCACATCATCGCCGGCACCGTCTGGTCGATCTTCCACATCCTGATCATCGTGCTGCAGGCCTTCGTGTTCATGATGCTGACCCTGGTCTACATCGGCCAGGCGCACGATAAGCACTGATCGCGATCCCCCGTTTCGTTTCTCGTTTTTTCTCTCGTCAACCAAAGTCCCCTTAGGAGTCATCATGGAAGTTATCAGCTTTGTTGCCCTGGCCGCTGGCCTGATCATCGGTCTCGGCGCGTTCGGCGCTTGCGTCGGCATCGGCATCATGGGCAGCAAATACCTCGAGTCGGCTGCTCGCCAACCCGAACTGATGGGCGAACTGCAAACCAAGATGTTCCTGCTGGTCGGCCTGATCGATGCTTCGTTCATCATCGGTACCGGTGTGGCCCTGTGGTTCGCCACCGCCAACCCCTTCCTGGCTCAGATCGCCACCCTGGCCAAGTAATCGGCCTTTCTCGTCGGACCAACGAACCAAGGCCATTCCTTCGGGAACGTCTACGGATCAATTCCCAAAGAGAGGGTGAAAAGTGAGCATTACCGGTACCCTGATCGTTCAGATGATCGTGTTCCTGATCCTGGTCGGGTTCACGATGAAGTTCGTGTGGCCGCCGATCGCGAAGGCACTCGATGAACGTGCCCAGAAGATCGCCGAAGGCCTGGCTGCGGCCGACAAGGCCAAGGTCGAACTGGCTGCGGCCGACCGCAAGGTCGAAGCTGCGCTAGGCCAGGCTCGCAACGAGTCGGCCCAGCGCCTGGCCGATGCCGAGCGTCGTGCCCAGGCCATCGTCGAAGAAGCCAAGTCGCGCGCCACGGAAGAAGGCAACAAGATCATTGCTGCCGCCAAGGCCGAAGCCGACCAACAGGCCGTCAAGGCCCGCGAAGTCCTGCGCGAGCAAGTCGCCGCGCTGGCCGTCAAGGGTGCAGAACAGATCCTGCGCAAGGAAGTCAACGCCGGCGTTCACGCCGACCTGCTTTCGCGCCTGGCGACTGAACTGTAAGAGCCCGAGGCAAGGACCACCATGGCAGAAATCGCCACCATTGCACGCCCCTACGCGGAAGCGCTGTTCAAGGCGTCCTCGTCGGACCTGAGCGGCACCGCCGCTTGGCTCGACCAGGTTGCGGTGATCGCGGCCAATCCGCAGCTCAAGGCATTCGCCGACAACCCCAAGGCCACAGTTGAGCAAGTGCTCGGCGTGATTGCCGGCGTTGCTGGTTCTCCACTGCCCGCATCCGCGACCAACTTCCTCACCACGGTGCTGGAAAACGGCCGCTTTGCTGCGTTGCCTGAAGTTGCCAAGCAGTTCCGTACTCTGGCCAACGCCCAGAGCGGCTCCTTCGACGCGGTGGTGCAAAGCGCCTTCCCGATTGGCGCCGCCGAGCTGGCCCAGCTGGGCACCACGCTCGAAAAGCGCTTCGGCCGCAAGCTGCAACTGACCGTCGAGCAGGATTCCTCGCTCATCGGCGGCATCCGTGTGGTGGTGGGTGACGAGGTGCTCGACACCTCCGTCAAGGCGCGCCTCGAACAAATGAAAGTTGCGCTGTCGGCTTGATGCCGCCAGCCCCTTGAAAGAAAGAAGGAAAGAGTCATGCAACTCAATCCCGCAGAGATTTCCGAACTCATCAAGAGCCGCATCGAGGGTCTTGGCGTTTCCGCCAACATCCGCAACGAAGGCACCGTGGTCTCCGTGACCGACGGCATCGTGCGCGTGCACGGCCTGTCCGACGCGATGCAGGGCGAAATGCTGGAGTTCCCGGCCACCGCCGACGGCACCCCCTCGTTCGGCCTGGCGCTGAACCTCGAGCGCGACTCCGTCGGCGCCGTGATTCTGGGCGAGTACGAGCACATCTCCGAAGGCGATGTGGTCAAGTGCACCGGCCGCATCCTGGAAGTGCCCGTGGGCCCCGAGCTCATCGGCCGCGTGGTGAACGCCCTGGGCCAGCCGATCGACGGCAAGGGCCCGATCAACGCCAAGATGACGGACGTGATCGAGAAGGTCGCTCCCGGCGTGATCGCGCGCAAGAGCGTGGACCAGCCGATGCAGACCGGCCTGAAGTCGATCGACTCGATGGTGCCGATCGGCCGTGGCCAGCGCGAGCTGATCATCGGCGACCGCCAGACCGGCAAGACGGCCGTGGCGATCGACGCGATCATCAACCAGAAGGGTCAGAACATGACCTGCGTCTACGTCGCGATCGGCCAGAAGGCTTCGTCGATCAAGAACGTGGTGCGCTCCCTGGAACAAGCCGGCGCGATGGAATACACCATCGTCGTGGCGGCCTCGGCTTCCGAAGCGGCTGCCATGCAGTACGTGTCGGCCTACTCGGGCTGCACGATGGGCGAATACTTCCGCGACCGCGGCCAGGACGCCCTCATCGTCTATGACGACCTGTCCAAGCAGGCCGTGGCCTACCGCCAGGTTTCGCTGCTGCTGCGCCGCCCGCCGGGCCGCGAAGCCTACCCCGGCGACGTGTTCTATCTCCACTCGCGTCTGCTCGAGCGCGCCGCGCGCGTCAACGCCGAATACGTCGAAGCCTTCACCAAGGGTGAAGTCAAGGGCAAGACCGGTTCGCTGACGGCCCTGCCGATCATCGAAACGCAAGCCGGCGACGTGTCCGCCTTCGTGCCGACCAACGTGATCTCGATCACCGACGGCCAGATCTTCCTGGAAACCAACCTGTTCAACGCCGGTATCCGCCCCGCCATCAACGCCGGTATCTCGGTCTCGCGCGTGGGTTCGTCGGCGCAGACCAAGGCTGTGAAGGGCCTGTCCGGCGGTATCCGTACCGACCTGGCGCAGTACCGTGAACTGGCCGCTTTCGCGCAGTTCGCCTCCGACCTGGACGAAGCCACCCGCAAGCAGCTCGACCGCGGCGCCCGCGTGACCGAACTGCTCAAGCAGCCCCAGTACAGCCCGCTGCCCATCTCGCTGATGTCGGCTTCGCTGTTCGCGGTGAACAAGGGCTTCATGGACGACCTGGACGTGAAGAAGGTTCTGCCCTTCGAGCACGGCCTGCATCAGTTCCTCAAGTCCAGCCACGGTGCCCTGCTCGAGAAGATCGACAGCGCCAAGGCGATCGACAAGGACGCTGAAGCAGCCCTGACGGACGCCATCACTTCGTTCAAGAAGTCCTTCGCCTAAACCGGCGCCCAAGGAGGAGTCCCCTATGGCAGCTGGCAAGGAAATTCGCGGCAAGATCAAATCGGTGGAGAACACCAAGAAGATCACCAAGGCCATGGAAATGGTCTCGGTTTCCAAGATGCGCAAGGCGCAAGACCGCATGCGCGCCGCTCGCCCCTACAGCGAAAAGATCCGCAACATTGCGGCCAACCTCGCCAAGGCGAACCCCGAGTACACCCATGCGTTCATGAAGGCGCATGTGGATGCGAAGGGCGTTGGCTTCATCGTGGTCAGCAGCGACAAGGGCCTGTGCGGCGGCTTGAACACCAACCTGCTGCGCGCGGTCACCGCCAAGCTGCGGGAGGCACAAGCGGCCGGCAAGACCATCGACACGGTGGCCATCGGCAGCAAGGGCCTGGGCTTCCTGAGCCGCATCGGCGCGCGCGTGGTCTCGCACGTCACCCACCTGGGCGACACGCCGCACCTGGACAAGCTCATCGGCCCGGTCAAGACGCTGCTCGACGCCTACGCGGAAGGCAAGCTCGCGGCCGTGTACCTGTGCTACACGAAGTTCATCAACACGATCAAGCAGGAGCCGGTGGTGGAGCAGTTGCTTCCCCTGGCGGCCGAGTCGCTCAAGAGCGAGTCGGGTCAGCCTTCGTGGGACTACATCTACGAGCCCGATGCCCAGAGCGTCATCGATGAATTGCTGGTGCGTTACGTCGAGTCGCTGGCCTACCAGGCGGTGGCCGAGAACATGGCGTCCGAGCACTCGGCGCGCATGGTCGCGATGAAGGCCGCCACCGACAACGCCGGCAACGTGATCAACGAGCTGAAGCTGGTCTACAACAAGACCCGCCAGGCCGGCATCACCAAGGAACTGTCGGAAATCGTGTCGGGCGCCGCAGCGGCCGCCGGCGCCTGAGCCCTTCGGACCTCAACAGATTCAAACTTATATCGGAGCAGACATGGCTCAAGCAGAAGCAGTTCAAGGCAAGATCGTTCAATGTATCGGTGCCGTGGTCGACGTGGAATTTCCGCGCGACAAGATGCCGAAGGTGTACGACGCCCTCAAGTACGAAGGCGGCGGCCTGACCCTGGAAGTCCAGCAACAACTCGGTGACGGCGTGGTTCGCACCATCGCCCTGGGTTCGTCCGACGGCCTGCGCCGCGGCCTGATCGTCACGAATACCGGCGCGGCGATCACGGTGCCCGTGGGCAAGGCCACGCTGGGCCGCATCATGGACGTGCTGGGCCGTCCGATCGATGAGCGCGGCGACGTGGGCCAGGAGCTCACCGCCTCGATCCACCGCAAGGCTCCGGCGTACGACGAACTGTCGCCCTCGCAAGACCTGCTGGAAACCGGCATCAAGGTGATCGACCTGGTGTGCCCCTTCGCCAAGGGCGGCAAGGTGGGCCTGTTCGGCGGTGCCGGCGTGGGCAAGACCGTGAACATGATGGAGCTCATCAACAACATCGCCAAGGCGCACTCGGGTCTGTCCGTGTTCGCCGGCGTGGGTGAGCGTACCCGTGAAGGCAACGACTTCTATCACGAGATGGCCGACTCCGGCGTCGTGAACCTGGAGAACCTGCCCGAGTCGAAGGTGGCCATGGTCTACGGCCAGATGAACGAGCCCCCGGGCAACCGTCTGCGCGTGGCTCTGACCGGCCTGACCATTGCCGAATCGTTCCGCGACGAAGGCCGCGACGTGCTGTTCTTCGTGCACAACATCTATCGCTTCACGCTGGCTGGTACGGAAGTGTCGGCACTCTTGGGCCGCATGCCTTCCGCCGTGGGCTACCAGCCGACGCTGGCCGAGGAAATGGGCCGCCTGCAAGAGCGCATCACCTCGACCAAGGTCGGCTCGATCACCTCGATCCAGGCCGTGTACGTGCCGGCCGATGACTTGACCGACCCGTCGCCCGCGACGACCTTCGCTCACTTGGATTCGACCGTGGTGCTGTCGCGCGACATTGCATCGCTGGGCATCTACCCCGCCGTGGACCCGCTCGACTCGACCTCGCGCCAGCTGGACCCGCTGGTGGTCGGCGAAGACCACTACAACACCGCCCGCGCGGTGCAAGGCACGCTGCAGCGCTACAAGGAATTGCGCGACATCATCGCCATTCTGGGCATGGACGAACTGGCGCCGGAAGACAAGCTGGCCGTGGCTCGCGCCCGCAAGATCCAGCGCTTCCTGTCGCAGCCCTTCCACGTGGCCGAAGTGTTCACCGGCTCGCCCGGCAAGTACGTGCCGCTGTCGGAGACCATCCGCGGCTTCAAGATGATCGTCAACGGCGAAGCCGACCACCTGCCGGAACAGGCGTTCTACATGGTGGGCACGATCGACGAGGCTTTCGAGAAGGCCAAGAAGGTCGCTTAAGAAGGAATCACCATGGCAGGCACCATTCATGTGGACGTGGTCAGCGCGGAAGAGTCGATCTTCTCGGGCGAAGCCAGGTTCGTCGCGCTGCCCGGTGAAGCCGGCGAGCTCGGCATCTATCCCCGCCACACGCCGCTGATCACGCGCATCCGCCCCGGCGCGGTGCGCATCGAGACGGCGGATGGCGGCGAAGAATTCGTCTTCGTGGCGGGCGGCATCCTGGAAGTGCAACCCAACACCGTCACCGTGCTGTCCGACACCGCCATCCGCGGCAAGGACCTCGACGAGGAGAAGGCTGCGTCGGCCAAGGCCCAGGCCGAGGAAGCGCTGAAGAACGCGAAGAGCGACATCGACATCGCGATGGCGCAATCCGAGTTGGCCGTGATGGCCGCCCAGATCGCCGCGCTGCGCAAGTACCGCGACAAGAAGTAAGGCCCAAGGCCTGCTTCCCTGAAAGCCGCCCTCCGGTGGCTTTTTTCATGGACGTTAGACAACTGCCATGACCGTTGTTTGGACGGAATTCGGCCGAAGTTAAGCCTTGTCTGGCTGAAGACTCGCTCCTAGTATTCGCCTTCGCCCGGCCCGCCGGGCGCAAAAGAACGAACGGAGACAAGTCTTGGTGCCCTGGAGCCAGCTCACGGCCGATGAGATGCAGTTGCTGGAGACCGCCTTCTGGTCGGCCGGCGGCTCGCGCCATGTCATGGCGGAGCGGCTGGGCTTCTCCAAGAGCAAGGCCAACACCCTGATCGCCGGCCTGGTGGAGCAGGGGTTGCTGGCCGAGTCCGGCCTTCAGGCTTCCTCGGGCGGGCGCCGCGCCGAAAACCTCCAACTCAATGGCGCGCTGGGCGTGCTCATCGGCGTCGACATCGGCGCGACCAGCCTGGATGTGGCGGTCCTGCGCCCCGATCTGACGGTCCTGGCCCAGCATGCCGAAGCGGCGGACGTGCGCCAGGGCCCCGGCGTCGTGCTGGCGCGCGTGCGTGTGCTCATGCGTGAACTGCTGGTGCAAAGCGGCTACGCGGCGCGCGACGTGCTGGGCATCGGCATCGGCGTGCCGGGCCCGGTCAACTTCGCCATCGGCCAACTCGACAACCCGCCGCTGATGCCGGCCTGGGACAGTTTCTCGATCCGCGACTACCTGCGCGAGGAATTCGCAGCGCCTGTCTTCGTCGACAACGACGTCAACCTGATGGCGCTGGGCGAACTCTGGCGCCTGCGCCGCTCGCTCACGAACTTCCTCGTCATCAAGGTCGGCACCGGCATCGGCTGCGGCATCGTCTGCCATGGCGAGGTGTACCGCGGTGCGGCCGGCTCGGCCGGCGACGTCGGCCACATCTGCGTCGACCAGGAAGGCCCCCGCTGCCATTGCGGCAACCTGGGCTGCGTGGAGGTGATGGCGGCCGGACCGGCCATTACCCGCATGGCGGTGGAAGCGGCGCAGGCCGGCGAAAGCCCGGCCCTCGCAGCTTGCCTGCGCGAGCACGGACGCATCGAGGCCACCGACGTGGGCGATGCCAGCCGCGCCGGCGACGCCGCCGCCAACGCCATCATCCAGCGCGCCGGCAAGCTGATCGGCCAGATGCTGGCCTCGGTGGTGAACTTCTTCAACCCATCGCATGTGTTCATCGGCGGCGGCATCACGCGCATCGGGCCGCTGTTCCTGGCGGCCGTGCGCCAGAGCATCTACCAGCGCTCGCTGGCACTGTCGACGCGCCACCTGGAGATCCAGTACACGCCGCTGGGCGCCCAAGGCGGGCTGATCGGCGCCGGCGTGCTGGCCATGCAGGAAACCATGAAAGCCCGCGGGGTGGCCCCATGACCAAGCCCAGCGTCGCCGTCGAGTTCACCGGCATCGTCAAGGCCTTCGGCCCGGTACAGGTGCTGCATGGCGTGAGCTTTGCGCTGGAGCCGGGCCGCGTCTACGGCCTGCTGGGCGAGAACGGCGCCGGCAAGTCCACGCTGATGAAGATCCTCTCGGGCTACGAGCAGCCGACGCAGGGCAGCATCCGCATCAACGGCGAGCCGCAGCAGTTCGCCAACTCGCGCGCGGCCGAGCAACTGGGCATCGTGCTGATCCACCAGGAATTCAACCTGGCGGAAGACCTGAGCGTGGCGCAAAACATCTTCCTCGGCCACGAGAAGAAGAAGGGGCTGTGGCTGGACGACGCGACGATGGAGCGCGAGTCCGCCGCCGCCCTGGCCGAGGTCGGCCTCAAGGTCGACCCGCGCACCAAGGTGCGCCGCCTGATCGTGGCCGAGAAGCAGCTGGTGGAAATCGCCAAGGCGATTGCCCGTCATGCGCGCCTCCTGATCATGGACGAGCCGACCGCCACGCTGACGCAGGGCGAGACCGAGCGGCTCTTCCGCCTGATCGCACAGCTGCGCGCCGACGGCGTCACCATCGTCTACATCTCGCACAAGCTGGACGAGGTGGAACGCATCACCGACGAGGTGATCGTGATGCGCGACGGCCGCTTCGTCACCCGCGCACCGACGAGCGAACTCACGCGCCACCAGATGGCCAACCTGATGGTGGGCCGCGAGATCGCCGACCTCTATCCGCCGCGCGATCCGCTCCTGCGCGGCGACGCACCGGCGCTGCAGGTGCGCGGCTTCACCGTCCCGGGCTGGGCCGAGGACGCGAGCTTCGAGGTCCGCGCGGGCGAGATCCTGGGCTTCGCCGGGCTGGTGGGGGCAGGGCGCACCGAACTGTTCGAAGGGCTCATGGGCCTGCGCCCGGCCAGCGGCGAGGTGCGCCTGCTCGGCCAGGGCGTGCAGCTGCGCCACCCGCGCGACGCCGCGCGCCACGGCCTCACCTACCTGAGCGAAGACCGCAAGGGCAAGGGCCTGCACGTCGACTTCGGCCTGCGCGAGAACCTGACCCTGATGGCGCTGGATCGCTACACGCAACCCTGGCTGCAGCCCGATGCCGAGCGTGCCGCGCTGGCGCAGGCCGTGAAGGACTACGGTATCCGCACCGGGTCGCTCGATGTGAGGGCCTCCTCGCTCTCCGGCGGCAACCAGCAGAAGCTGGCGCTGGCCAAGGTGCTGCAGCCGCGCCCGAAGATCGTGGTGCTGGACGAACCCACGCGCGGCGTGGACGTCGGCGCCAAGCGCGACATCTATTTCCTGATCCAGCGCCTGGCCCGCGAGGGCCTCGCCGTGATCGTCGTCTCGTCCGAGCTGATGGAGCTGATCGGCCTGTGCCACCGCGTCGCCGTGATGCGCGCGGGCCGCATCGTCAGCACCCTGGCCAACGACCACCTGACCGAAGAGGAGCTCATCGCTCATGCCACCGGAACAGCCACCGTCCCCAGCGCTTGACGCGCAACACCGCGCAGCTGCCCACACCGGCTGGGCCGAGCGCCTGCGCGGCATCGGCCCGGTCATCGGCCTGGCCCTGCTGTGCATTGCCGGCACCGTGCTCAACAGCGACTTCGCGACGCTGGACAACGCGATGAACGTGCTCACCCGCACCGCCTTCATCGGCATCATCGCGGTGGGCATGTGCTTCGTCATCATCTCCGGCGGCATCGACCTGTCGGTGGGCTCGATGGCGGCGCTGATCGCCGGCAGCGTGATCATGTTCATCAACTGGGCCGGCCCGGCCACAGGCTCGCCGCTGACGGCGGTCGTGCTGGGCGCGGGGCTGGCGGTGCTGCTGGGCGCGGTCTTCGGCCTCGCGCATGGCCTGCTGATCACCAAGGGGCGCATCGAGCCCTTCATCGTGACGCTGGGCACCCTGGGCATCTTCCGCGCCTACCTCACCTACTTCGCCGACGGCGGCGCGCTGACGCTGGACAACGAGCTGTCGGACCTCTACGCCCCGGTCTACTACGCCAGCATCCTGGGCATCCCGATTCCGGTGTGGGTCTTCGTCATCGTCGCCGTCATCGGCGGGCTGATCCTGAATCGCAGCGCCTACGGCCGCTACGTGCAGGCCATCGGCTCCAACGAGCAGGTGGCGCGCTACGCGGCGGTGGACGTGGACCGGGTGAAGATCCTCACCTACGTGCTGCTGGGCGTGTGCGTCGGCATTGCCACCCTGCTGTACGTGCCGCGCCTGGGCTCGGCCTCGCCCACCACCGGCCTGCTGTGGGAGCTGGAGGCGATCGCCGCGGTGATCGTCGGCGGCACGGCCCTGAAGGGCGGCGCCGGCAGCATCACCGGCACCGTGATCGGCGCCGTGCTGCTCTCGGTCATCAGCAACATCCTGAACCTCACCAGCATCATCAGCGTCTACCTCAACGCGGCGGTGCAGGGCTTCGTGATCATCATCGTCGCCTTCCTCCAGCGGGGAAGACGCTAGGCAGATATGGCCCCCCAGCTTTTTCACTCGCTGCGCTCGTGTAACGCAACCCCCCGAGGGGGAGGCGCAGCCGGCTTGGGGCGGCCCGGCGCTCGGCCGCATTTTCCCGTTCCCGTTGTACCAACCCTAAAGGAGACATCCCGCATGACAACGTTCACCCGCCGCATCGCACTCACGGCCGTGGCCGCCGCCGCGCTCGCCAGCGTACCGGCCTTCGCGCAAGAGAAGGTCAACCTCGGCGTATCGATCCCGGCCGCCACCCACAGCTTCATGGGCGGCATCAACTACTGGGCGAACCAGGCCAAGAAGGACCTGGAAAAGCAGCACAAGGACCTGAAGATCACCATTAAGACGGCCGCCAACGCGCCGGAGCAGGCCAACCAGCTGCAGGACCTGTCGACGGTCACGAAGATCAACGCGCTGGTCGTGTTCCCCTTCGAATCGGCCGCGCTGACCAAGCCGGTGGCGCAGGTCAAGGCCAAGGGTGCCTACGTGACGGTGGTCGACCGCGGCCTGACCGACACCAGCGCGCAGGATGCCTACGTGGCCGGCGACAACACCGCCTTCGGCAAGATCCCGGCCGAGTACATCGCCAAGCAGCTCAACGGCAAGGGCAACGTGGTGGCGCTGCGCGGCATCGCGACCACGCTGGACAACGAGCGCATGGACGCCTTCAACGCCGTGCTGAAGAACCATCCGGACATCAAGCTCCTGGACGCCAAGTACGCCAACTGGAACCGCGACGACGCCTTCAAGGTCACGCAGGACTACCTGACCCGCTTCAAGAGCATCGACGCCTTCTGGGCCGCCGACGACGACATGGCGGTGGGCGTGCTCAAGGCCATCGAGCAGGCCAAGCGCGACGACATCAGGATCATCTTCGGCGGCGCCGGTGCCAAGGGCATGGTCAAGACCATCCTGGACGGCAAGGATCCGCGCATCAAGGCCGACGTGAGCTACTCGCCCAAGTTCATCTACGACGCGATCAAGCTCACCGCCGAGGCGCGCCTGAAGGGCCAGAAGCTGCCGGCCACGACCATCATTCCGTCGGTGCTGATCACCAAGGACAACGCCAAGGACTTCTACCACCCGGACAGCCCGTTCTGATGTCCACACCATCGCGCAAGCTCCGCTATGCGATGGTCGGTGGCGGGCGCGACGCCTTCATCGGCGCCGTGCACCGCCACGCCATCGCGCTCGACGGCCAGGCCGAGCTGGTGGCCGGCGCGCTGTCGTCCAGCCCCGAGAAAGCGCGCGCGTCGGGGCGCGACCTGGGCCTCGCCGACGAGCGCAACCACGGTGACTGGCGCAGCCTCCTGGCCGACGAGCGCAAGCGCCCGGCGCACGAGCGCATCGACTTCGTCTCCATCGTCACGCCCAACCATGTGCATTTCCCGGTGGCCCAGGCCTTTGTCGAGGCGGGCTTCCACGTGGTGTGCGACAAGCCGCTGGTGCACACCCGACAACAGGCCGACGCGCTGGTGGCGGCGGTGCACCGGCAGCGCACGGTGTTCGGCGTCACCTACAACTACACCGGCTATCCCATGGTGCGGCAGGCCCGCGCCATGGTGCAGTCGGGCGAACTTGGCGAGCTGCGCAAGGTCGTCGTCGAATACAACCAGGGATGGCTGGCCACCCAGCTCGAGGCCAGCGGCAACAAGCAGGCAGACTGGCGCACCGATCCGTCCAAGAGCGGCGCTGCCGGCGCCATCGGCGACATTGGCTCGCATGCCGAGAACTTGGTGGCCACCGTCACCGGCCTGGAGATCGAGAGCCTGTGCGCCGACTTGGCGGCCGTGGTGCCGGGCCGCGCGCTGGACGACGACGGCAGCCTGCTTCTGCGCTTCAAGGGCGGCGCGCGCGGCGTGCTGATCGCCTCGCAGATCAACACCGGGCTTGAGAACGACCTGCGCCTGCGCGTCTCGGGCTCGCTCGGCACGCTCGAATGGCGCCAGGAACAGCCCAGCCAACTCGTCCACTATCCGCACGACGGCCCCAAGCGGGTGCTGACGCGCGGCGCGCCCTGGCTGCATCCGGCAGCGCAGCGCGCCAGCCGCATTCCGGCCGGCCATCCGGAGGGCTTCATCGAGGCCTTTGCCAATGTGTATGGCGGCGTCATCGCCGACATCCGGGCCCGCCAGGCGGGCCGAGCGGCCGATCCGCTGGAGGCCGACTACCCGCATGTGGAAG
The DNA here is from genome assembly GCA_035476655.1 of Variovorax sp. Taxonomy (GTDB): domain Bacteria; phylum Pseudomonadota; class Gammaproteobacteria; order Burkholderiales; family Burkholderiaceae_C; genus Variovorax. The sequence goes on along the minus strand of DATILH010000029.1, from coordinate 18,481 downwards.
ACGGCGCACGCGGCGTGCGCTTCATCGAGCGCACCGTGGCCTCGGCCGCCAGTTCGGCCAAGTGGACTCCCTGGTAGACCGATCGCGCTATTTGCGCCTGCATGGGCGCGCGGTAGAACCAGGGGGTTCCAACTTCGCGAGATCCCCTCCATGAACAAGAAAACGATGCTGCCCGCCGTGCTGCTGTGCGGCCTGGCCGGCGCCGCGCTGGCCGGCCCCGAGTACCCGCCGCGCAAGCCCGGCCTGTGGGAGATGAAGATGAGCCAGGCCGATGGCAAGTCCGCGCCGATGGTCAGCCATCAATGCATCGACGCCAAGACCGACCAGGCGATGCGCGACATGGGGCAGGGCATGGGCCAGAACGCCTGCAGCAAGAACGAGATGCGCAAGGACGGTGACAAGCTCGTCGTCGACTCGGTCTGCAAGATGGGCTCCAGCACCACCACCAGCCGCACGGTGTTGAGCGGCGACTTCGGCAACGCCTATCGCGCAGAGATCAAGTCCAGCTACAGCCCGCCGCTGGCCGGCCGCTCCGAAGGCTCGGCCATCATCGAGACCAGGTGGGTCGGTCCCTGCAAGGCCGACCAGAAGCCCGGCGACATGATCATGGCCAACGGCATGAAGATGAACGTCGTCGACATGACGGCGATGCAGCAGGGCAAGAAGAAGTAGGCCGGCGCTTCTATGGCGTGGGGGGCGACGCGGTGTGGGCGCTGCCCTGAGAAAAGGCTAGAGAACGACCGGCGCGTCCGGCAACTCGTTGTGGTCGGGCTGGTCCGGCGCCAGCGGAAAGTGCGCGACCAGCAAGGCCGACACTTCCTCCAGCGCATGCGTGAGCCCGTCCTCGAAGCGCCCTTCGCGAAAGGCAGCGCCCATGCGCTGCGCCATCGCGGCCCAGTCCTCGTCGCTCACCTTGGCGTCGATGCCGCGGTCGGCCACGATCTCGATCGCATGCTCGGCCAGCAACAGGTAGATCAGCACGCCGTTGTTGTCCTCGGTGTCCCAGATCCGCAGCTTGCCGAACATGGTGATGGCGCGCTCGCGCGGCGTGGCATCGCGCCACAGGTAGGACAGCGGCAGGCCGGCTTCCACGCAGATGCGCACCTCGCCGCTGTGCCGGCGTTCGCTGGCGGCCACGCGGCGGGTCAGGCGCTCGAGCAGGTCCGGCGGCAGGGCGCGGCGCACATCCGCATCGTCGATCCAGCGATGCCGCCACATGCGCCCGAGCCTGGCGAAGAAGCTGCTCATGCTCACCAGTCCCCCGAGGCGCCACCGCCCCCGAAATCGCCGCCGCCGCCCGAACTGAAGCCGCCGCCACCGCCACCACCGCCGAAGCCGCCACCACCACCCCCGCCCCAGCTGCCCCCGCCGTAGCTGCCGGGCACGCCGAAGCCGCCGCCGCCATGGCGTCGCCCCAGGGTGGGCAGCCCGATGAAGGCGCTGGAAAAGAGGGTGAAGATGAGCGCCACCACCGCAGCCAAACCGGCCACCAACAGGCTGGCGGTGATGAAGAAGGCAATCGCCCCGGTGGCCGCGCCGGTCGCCGCCGCGCCCAGCTTGTTGCCGAAGAACATGCGCAGAACGCGGCTGAGCACCAGCACGCCGAAGAACAGGAAGATGCCCAGCGTGCCCCAGTCGAAGTCGGTGCCGCCGCCGGCAAAGCCGCGCGGGCCGGGCTCGCGTTCCACCGCAGGCAGGGCCTCGCCGCGGATCAGCGCGCCGATCTGGTCCACCGCGGCGCCCAGGCCGCCGGCAAAGTCGTTCTGCCGAAAGCGCGGCTTCATCGCGTTGTCGATGATGCGCGCGGCCATGATGTCGGGGATCGCGCCCTCCAGCGTCTTGGCGACCTCGATGCGCATCTTGCGCTCGTCCTTGGCGACGATCACCAGCACGCCGTCGCCCACCGCCTTGCGCCCGATCTTCCAGGCATTGCCGACGCGGTTGGCATAGCTGGCGATGTCCTCCGGCGCGGTGCCGGGCACCATCAGCACCACCACCTGCGAGCCCTTCTCGGCCTCGATGGCGGCGAGCTTGGCTTCCAGCGCCTGCTTCTGCTGGATGTCCAGGGTGGCGGTCTGGTCGATCACCCGCGCCGTGAGTTGCGGCACCGGCGCGAGGCCCTGCGCCAGCGCCGCGGCCGCCATCAGCACGGCCATCGCAAAGACGGCCAGCGCGCGTGAGAAGCGGGCCAACGCCATGAAGAAATGGCGCCGGCTACTTCTTCGGTGCGCCGAAGTCGACCGTGGGCGGCGTGGAGATCTGCGCCTCGTTCTGCACGCTGAAGTTGGGCTTGGCCTGGTAGCTGAAGACCATGGCCGTCAGGTTGGTCGGGAAGCTGCGCGCCAGCACGTTGTACTCCTGCACCGTCTGGATGTAGCGGTTGCGCGCCACCGTAATGCGGTTCTCGGTGCCTTCCAGGGTTACGCGCAGGTCGCGGAAGGCCTGGTTGGCCTGCAGTTCCGGATAGCGCTCGGCCACCACCATCAGGCGCGACAGCGCGCCCGACAACTCGCCCTGCGCCTGCTGGAACTTGTTGAAGGCCTCGGGGTTGTTGAGCGTCTCGGGCGTCACCTGCATCGAGGTGGCCTTGGCACGCGCCTCCACCACCTTGGTCAACGTTTCCTGCTCGAAGTTGGCCTGGCCCTTCACGGTGGCGACGATGTTGGGCACCAGGTCGGCACGCCGCTGGTACTGGTTGAGCACCTCGCTCCAGGCCGACTTGCTGGCTTCGTCCAGCTTCTGGAAGTCGTTGTAGCCACAGCCCGTCAGCGACAAGGCCACCGCGATCATCACAATCCAGCGCTTCATGAAAGTCTGCCCCCAGGTGAAAAGGGCGAAACGGTAGCATACAAAGCATGGCCGTCGACCCATTCCACGCCTTGCAAGCGGCCCATCGTCCGGGGCCGCGGACGACGGCCGGCGGCGGCACGCTGCTGATTGCCGGCGCCACCGGCGCCCTCGGCAACGAACTGGTGCGGCGCCTGGCCGGAACCCATCGCTATGCCCATACCCGGGTGCTGGCGCGCGAGCCCATGCAGGACGGCCTGCGCGGCATCGAGACGGTGCTCGTACCTCTCACTGCCGCTCCCGGTGCCGAATGGCCGCTGACGCGCGCCGATGTGGGCCTGGTGTGCTTCGATCCGCCGCGCCTCTATCACGACCGCGAGCGCGCCCTGTGGACGCCCACGCCCGATCAGCTGCCCGCGCTGGCGCGCTGGCTGCGCACCTGCGGTGTACGCACCCTGGTCGTGGTGCAGCCGCATGCGCAGGGGCGGCTGCCCGAGGCGCTCAAGCGCGGCTTGGCCAGCATGGACGAGCAGGCGGTGGCGACGCTGGGCTTCGAGCGCCTGCTGCTGGTGCGCTCGGCGCAGAAGCCCGGCAAGGGCGCGATGGGCAATGCGGCGCAGCGCCTGGCCGCCTGGATGCTGTCGATTGCGCGCTTCATGGTGCCGGCCAGCGAGCAGCCGGTGCGCGCCGCAGTGGTGGCGCAGTTCGTCGATGCCGCGCTGCGCCTGGCGCCACCCGGCTCGCACGTGGCCGCGCCGGAACTGGTGTGGCAGGCGGCGCAAGGCGATCTGGAGGGTGTCGTGCGCGACTGGCTCCGGGCCTGAGCCAAGGCAAAATCGCTGCCATGGCCAAGACCCGACACAGCAGCGACCCCGGCGGCAGCGCCGACGACGTGGAAACTTCCTTCTACGAGGCTCTGCAGCATGGCGATGTCGACGCCTTGATGGCCTGCTGGGCGGACGACGAGGAAGTGTTCTGCGTGCACCCCGGCGGCCCGCGCCTGGTGGGCACCGACGCGATCCGCGCCGCCTTCGAGCAGATGTTCGGCAACGGCGCCATCCACGCTACGCCGGCGCGCGTGCGCAAGGTGGAGGCGCTGGCCAGCGCGGTGCACAACGTGCTCGAGCGCATCGAGGTGCTCACCGCCGAAGGCCCCAAGCACGCCTTCGTGCTGGCCACCAACGTCTATCACAAGACGGCGCAGGGCTGGCGCATGGTGGCGCACCATGCCAGCCCGGGCACAGTGCAGGAACCGGCTGACAGCCACGACGCGCCACAAGTGCTTCACTAGACGCTATGGAGTATTTCGCACCCTGCTGGCTGCCCGGCGGCAATCTGCAGACCATCTGGTCGGCCCTGTACGCGCGCCGCGCCGTCGAGGGCGCGCCGCCCCAATACCGGCGTGAACGCTGGAACACGCCGGACGGCGACTTCATCGACGTCGACTTCCAGGATGCGCCGGCGGCAGCCCCGCAGCGCCCGCTGCTGGTGCTGTTCCATGGCCTCGAGGGCTCTTCGCGCAGCCACTATGCCGAGGCCTTCGCCGCCTACGCAGCGGCGCGCGGCATGGACTTCGCCGTGCCGCACTTCCGCGGCTGCAGCGGAGAGCTGAACCTGGCGCCGCGCGCCTACCACTCGGGCGACTTCGAGGAGATCGGCTGGATCCTGGGTCGGCTGCGCGCCCGCCACGATGCCGCCAGCGGCGGGCCGTTGCTGGCAGCCGGCGTCTCGCTGGGCGGCAATGCCCTCCTGCGCTGGGCCGAAGAAGCCGGCATGGATGCGGCGCGCACGGTCAGCGCCGTGGCCTCGGTGTGTGCGCCGCTCGACCTGGCGGCCGGCGGCCACGCGATCGGCCGTGGTTTCAACAAGCTGGTCTACACCCGCATGTTCCTCAAGTCCATGAAGCCCAAGGCCCTGGCCAAGCTGGCGCAGCACCCGGGCCTGTTCGACCGCGGGGCGATGCTGGCGGCGCCGGATCTCTACACCTTCGACAACATCTTCACCGCGCCGCTGCACGGCTTTCGCGACACCGACGACTACTGGAAGCGCGGCTCGGCCAAGCCGCATCTGCACGCCATCCGCATCCCGGCGCTGGTGGTCAATGCCATCAACGATCCCTTCGTGCCGGCGGCCAGCCTGCCGCGCCAGCAGGAGGTCGGCCGCCACGTCACCCTGTGGCAGCCCCCGCATGGCGGCCACGTGGGCTTTGCCGCCGGGCCGCCGCCCGGCCATGTGGTGAGCATGCCGCGGGCCGTGGGCGGCTGGCTCATGCAGCACGCCTGAGCGGCACGCCCGCTCAGACCAGGGGCGGGTCGGTTTCGCGCTCCGGGTAGCGCTGCCGCGCCAGGACCTCGATGAAGCGGACCAGGGCCACAGCCACATCGCCGTTGGACTGCACGATGCCGGGGTCCGGCTCGCCGTTGGGCAGCTGCACCGGCACCTTGAACTGCTCGAGCAGCCAGGCCGAATCGCCCAGGGTCATGATCGGCTTGCCGTGCCGGTACTGGTCGCGCACGAATTCCTGCGTGTGGCCGTTGCGGGCCAGCGCCTCCAGGCCCCGCTTGCCGTCGGGCAGCACAATCGCGTCGAACAGGAAGCCAGGCTCGTTCTCCAGCGATGCATCCGCCATGAGCGGCACATCGTCGGCGCTCTTCACCCGCCCGACGTGCGGCGCCACGTAGCGCGGCACGGCCTGCTGCGCGAGCAGGGCTTCGTGGACCTGTGCGCTCGCCTGGCCCATCACGCCATCGGCAAGCAGGATGGCCACCTTCAGCCCTTGCAGGCTGCCGTCACCGGGCCGTGCGAACAGCGACAGGGCCGGCGACTTGCCGACCTCCGGCTTGGCAGGCTTGGCCAGTGCCCGGGGCAGCGGCTTGGGCAACTCGTCCATGCCCAGGCCCTGCGCCACCTTCTTCGCCAGCGACTCCGACACATTGCGCAGCGAGGCCACCATGCGCGAGCGCACGGCGGGCACCGTCACCTTGCTCAGCTCGAAGCGGAAAGCTGCGGCAATGTGCGCCTGCTCCGTGGGCGTCTGGCTTTCATAGAAGAGCGAGGCCTGGGTGTAGTGGTCGGCAAACTTCTCCGGCTTGCCCCGCACCTTGCCTTGCTCTTCCTTGGCCTGGATGCGGGCCGACACCGACACGAAGCCCTGCGCCGCCCCGGCCTGGAACGGGCAGCCGCCGCCCAGCGAGTTCGGCTCGTAGGCCACGCGCCCGCGGTGGATCGCCTGGCGGTGCATGCCGTCGCGCTGGTTGTTGTGGACCTGCGCGATCGGCGCGTTGATCGGGATCTCGTGGAAGTTCGGTCCGCCCAGCCGCGAGATCTGCGTGTCGACGTAGGAGTGGATGCGTCCGGCCAGCAGCGGATCGTTCGAGAAGTCGATGCCGGGCACCACATGCGCCGCGCAGAAGGCCACCTGCTCGGTTTCCGCGAAGAAGTTGTCGGGGTTGCGGTTGAGCACCATGCGGCCGACGGGCTTGAGCGGAACCAGCTCTTCCGGAACGATCTTGGTCGGATCCAGGACATCGAAGCTGAAGCGCTCGGCCTGCTCCTCGGTGAAGACCTGCACGCACAGCTCGTACTCGGGGAAGGCGCCCGACTCGATGCGCTCCCAGAGGTCGCGGCGGTGGTAGTCCGGGTCGGCGCCGGAGATCTTCACCGCCTCGTCCCATACCAGGGAATGGGTGCCGGCCTTCGGGTTCCAGTGGAACTTCACGAAACGGGACTCGCCCGCATCGTTGACGAAGCGGAAAGTGTGCACGCCAAAGCCCTGCATGGTGGCGAAGCTGCGCGGAATGGCGCGGTCCGACATCGCCCACATCAGCATGTGCGTGCTCTCGGGCATCAGCGAGGCGAAGTCCCAGAAGGTGTCGTGGGCACTGGCGGCCTGCGGCATGCCGTGGTGCGGCTCGGGCTTCACCGCGTGGATCAGGTCCGGGAACTTCATCGCGTCCTGGATGAAGAACACCGGGATGTTGTTGCCCACCAGGTCCCAGTTGCCCTCGTCGGTGTAGAACTTGACGGCAAAGCCGCGCACATCGCGCGCCGTGTCCTTCGAGCCGCGCTCGCCCGCCACGGTGGAAAAGCGCACGAAGACGGGAGTCGTCTTGCCGGCTTCGCGAAAGGGCGCGGCGCGGGTCAGGTCGGTGAGCGGCTCGTAGCACTCGAAGAAGCCGTGGGCCGCCGAGCCGCGGGCATGCACGATGCGCTCTGGAATGCGCTCGTGGTCGAAGTGGGTGATCTTCTCGCGCAGGATGAAGTCTTCCAGCAGGGCGGGGCCGCGCACGCCGTACTTCAGCGAACTCTGGTTGTCGGCGATCAGCACGCCCTGGTTCGTGCTCAGCATGCTGCCGCCGCTGTTGGCGCGGACCCGGTCCAGCGACCCGATGGTGGCATTCACCCCATCCGGTGCGCTGCTTCCCGTCTTGGCGGAGGAATTGAATTCGCTCACCGAACTGGCCGCCGCGAGGGGCGAGGGCGGCGCCACGGTCGCGCCCGTCTGTGGCGCCGTGCCATTGGCAAAGCCGTGCTCGGCCGCCTTGGTGGGATTGAAGGGCATGCCGGCGGCGAGTTGCTCCGCCTCGGCGGCTTGCATCTCCATGGCCGCCTTCATCTGTTCGGGCGCTGCGCTCTTCTTACCGCTCGCTTCGCGGCCGGTGGCCGCCTTCCTGGTCTTTGGCATCGGTTCACCTCGCAAAGCTGGGTCCGGCGCGGGCCCTGGAGTCCAAGGGTAGGCAGCGCTCCGCTCCACCCCTGTAGGACGCTGCCAGGGACGCCCACCGCCATCGAGCGACGAAGCGTGTGCTCCCAAACCTGCGTGCGTAGGCGCAAAATGGCCGCATGGATGACATCGTCAAGCAGGCGCTCGCCAAGTGGCCCAACGTGCCGCACTGCTACGGCTGGCTGGGCCTGGACGCGCGCGGCAACTGGTACCTGCGCGACGACCGCACGCAGGCGGCCGGCCCGTTTGCACAGGCCAAGGGCTCGCTGCTGCAGCACGAGAAGCTGATCGACTTCATCCAGCGCAACTACGAGCACGACGATGCGGGCCAGTGGTTCTTCCAGAACGGACCGCAGCGCGTCTATGTGGAGCTGGAGGCCACGCCCTGGATCTGGCGGCTCGGCGAAGGCGGCCTGCAGGTCAGCGCGCACACTGGCGCGCCGGTGCAGGTGGCAGCCTGCCTGCTCGACGAGGAGGGCCGCGTCTACCTGCACACCTCGCTCGGCGTGGGCCTGGTGCACACGCAGGACGTGGGCGCCGCCGCCGACGCCATCGAGCAGGGCCGCTGGCTGCCCGAGCAGGTGAGCGCACAGGATCTCCCGGCGCGCTTCGGCTATGTGGTGAGCCCACAGGCCGCCCGTGCGGCGAGCGCGCCGGCCTGAAGCGAAGCCGGCAGGCAAAAGGAAAAAACCGGCGCTGGGCCGGCTTTTTCTTGGGGCGGTGAGGGGCTTACTTGGCAGCCGTCTCGGCGGCCGGAGCCGCAGCCGCTGCAGGCGCCGGGCGGTCGGGCATCGGGAAGCTGGCGCCGCCGGTATTGGCCAGGTAGGCCACGGCACGGCCGATTTCCGTGTCTTCGAAGTCGCCGCCGCCCTGAGCCGGCATGGCGCCCTTGCCCTTGAGTACGTGCTCCAGCAGCGTGGCATAACCCTGGCCGATGCGGGCGGACCAGGCCGCCTTGTCGCCCAGGTGCGGTGCGCCGGGGATGCCCGGGCTGCCGTGGCAGGCCACGCACTGCGCCTTGAACACCGTCTCGCCGCTGGCCAGCTCGCGGTTGGCGTCGCGGATTTCCACCGTGCCGACGCGCTTGAGGCGCTCGGCCATGTCGCGCTCGCGCGCTTCCTGCGAGACGCCATACAGGCTCATGCTGTCGCCGGTGGCCGCGCTGGAAGGCTGGTAGGCCGACACCACATAGGCCACCAGCCCGACGATGATCAGGATCGGAGCGACGAAGGAGAAGAAGACGGCAAGCAGGAGCTGCTTGGGGTTCTTGATGGGGCCGGAGTGGGCTTCTTCAGTATGCGCGGCGTCGCTCATGGAGTCCTCAAGTTATATCGGGGGGCGTCTCGAAGGGGGACCTGAAATCAACCGCGGATTATAGGAGAGGGCCCACGCGCCTCCGGCGCGGGCCCGCCCTCACTGTGGCGAACTCTCAACGGCTGGCCCAGCCGCCTCCGAGCGCCTTGTAAAGGGCCACCTGGTTCTGCAGCTGCGTCAGCCGCGTCTGGGTGGCCGCCAGCTGGGCAGTGAACAGCGAGCGCTGCGCGTCCTGCAGGTCCAGCGCATTGGCCACGCCGCTGCGATAGCGCAGCAGCGAGAGCTTGAAGCGCGTGTCCTCCGCCACCGCCTGCTGGCGCAGGGCGCGCAGCTGGTCGCTCAGGGTCGCGCGGCCGGCCAGGGCGTCGGCCACTTCGCGGAAAGCCGTCTGGATCGATTTCTCGTACTGCGCCACCGCGATGTCGCGGCCGGCCCAGGCCGAGTCCAGCCGGGCCCGGTTGGCGCCCGCGTCGAAGATCGGCAGCACCAGGGAAGGCGCGAAGGACCAGGCCTTGGAGCCGCTCTCGAACAGGCCCGACAGCTCGTTGCTGGCCGTGCCATAGGTGGCGGTGAGCGTGATGCGCGGGAAGAAGTTGGCCCGCGCCGCGCCGATATTGGCGTTGGCCGACAGCAGCTGCTGCTCGGCAGCCCGGATATCCGGCCGCTGGTTCAGCAGTTCGGAAGGCAGGCCGGCCGGCACATCGACCATCGGCGCCACCGCATCGAGCGCGCCGACGCCGCCCTTCACCGAATCGGCCGGCACCGGCGCGCCCAGCAGCAGGGCCAGCGCGTTCTCGTCCTGCAGCCGCAGGCGCTGCTGCGCCGCATAGGTGGCGCGTGCGCTCTCGGTCAGCGATTCGGCCAGGCGCAGGTCGATCTCGGAGATCACGCCGTTGTCGAAGCGCATCTGCGACAGCTTGTAGCCTTCCTCGCGGGTGGCCAGGGTCTGGCGGGTGATCTCCAGCGATTCCTCGTCGGCGATCAGCGCCAGCCAGCCGCTGGCCACCGCCGCCACCAGGCTGATCTGCACCGCCTTGCGCGATTCCTCGGTGGCCAGGAACTGGGCCAGCGCCGCGTCTTTCAGGCTCTGGATGCGGCCGAAGAAATCGAGCTCCCAGGCCGAGATGCCCAGGTTGACGTAGTCGGTCTCGCCCACGCCGGGCCCGGTGAGCGAGGGCCGCTGGCGCGTGCCGCCGGCGTTCAGGTTGAGGTTGGGCAACTGCGCCGAGCGCGTGATGCGGAACTGCGAGCGCGCCTGCTCGATGTTGAGCACCGCCACCCGCAGGTCGCGGTTGTTGGTGAGCGCGGTATCGATCAGGCCGACCAGGCGCGGGTCGGTGAAGTAGTCCTGCCAGGCGATCTCCGCCGTGGCCGGCTGCCCCACGATCTGCGCCGGGTTGTTCGGGAAGTACTGCGGCACCGGCGCTTCGGGGCGCTCGTACTTGGGCGCCATCGAGCAGCCGGCCAGCAGCAGCGCGGCGGCAGCAGAGGCGAGCGCAAAGCCCGTTCTGGAAACACCGCGGAACCGGCTTTGCCGGGCCGCTGGTGTTGCCCCCTTGAGGGGGTACTCGGCTACACGAAGTGAGCCGATACGGGGGTGGGTCAAGCTTTTCATTGGCTGTCCTCGATGCCTGCCGCATGGGCGTGGCGCAGGTCGGCCTCGTGCTGGCGTGCGCTGCCCTTGAAGATCGAGCGCACCACCACGAAGAACACGGGCACGAAGATCACGGCGAGCGCGGTGCCGGTCACCATGCCGCCCAGCACGCCGGTGCCGATGGCGCGCTGGCTGGCCGAGCCCGCGCCGGTGGCGATGGCCAGCGGCAGCACGCCCAGGCCGAAGGCCAGCGAGGTCATGATGATGGGGCGAAAGCGCAGGTGGGCGGCGGCCAGGGCCGATTCGATCAGCCCCTTGCCCGAGGCCTGCAAATCCTTGGCGAACTCGATGATCAGGATCGCGTTCTTCGCCGACAGGCCGATGATGGTGATCAGCCCCACCTGGAAGTACACGTCGTTCGAATACGAGCGCAGCCAGGTCGCCAGCAGCACTCCCAGCACGCCCAGCGGCACCACCAGGATCACCGACAGCGGGATGGGCCAGCTCTCGTACAGGGCCGCCAGGCACAGGAACACCGCCAGGATCGAGAAGGCGTACAGGATGACGGCCTGCGCACCGGCGAGCTTTTCCTCGCGCGACTGGCCGGTCCATTCGAAGCCGAAGCCCTGCGGGAGCTGGGCCGCGAGCTTTTCCATCTCGGCCATCGCCGCGCCCGAGCTGTAGCCCGGCGCTGCCGAGCCGGAGATGCGCACCGCCGGATAGCCGTTGTAGCGCACCGTCTGCTGCGCGCCGGTGATCCAGCGCGTGGTTGCGAAGGTCGACAGCGGCACCGGCTGGCCCTTGCTGTTGCTGGCATTGAGCTTGAGCAGGTCTTCCGGCTGCATGCGCGCCGGCGCATCGGCCTGCACCACCACGCGCTGCAGGCGGCCCTGGTTCGGGAAGTCGTTGATGTAGCTCGAGCCGAGGGCCGTCGACAAGGTCGTGTTGATCGAATCGAAAGTCACGCCCAGTGCATTGGCCTTGTCGCGGTCGATGTCGATCTGCAGTTGCGGCGCGTCTTCCAGGCCGTCCGGGCGAACCTGCGTGAGCAGCGGGCTCTTGCTGGCCATGCCCAGCATCTGGTTGCGCGCGTTCATCAGCGCCTCGTGCCCGGCGCCGCCGCGGTCCTGCAGGCGGAAGGTGAAGCCGCTGGCGGTGCCGAGTTCCGGAATCGGAGGCGGCGACAGCGGGTAGATGAAGGCATCGCGGATGCTCGAGAGCGCACCAAAGGCCCGGCCGGCAAGCGCGTCGGCCGACTGGCCGGCTTCCTTGCGCTGGTCCCAGTCCTTCAGCGTCACGAAAGCGAGGCCCGCGTTCTGGCCCTGGCCGGAGAAGCTAAAGCCCATCACGCCCACCATGCTCTGTACTTCGGGCTGCTTGAGGATGTAGTCCTCCACCTGCCTCATCACCGACAAGGTGCGCTCCTGGGTCGCGCCCGGCGGCAGCTGCACGTTCACGATGATGTTGCCCTGGTCTTCCTGCGGCAGGAAGGAGGTGGGCAGGCCGCGGAACACGAAGATCACCGCGGCGACGATCGCCGCGTAGATCACCAGGTAGCGCGCGGCGCGGCGCAGGATGCGCGAGACCAGGCTTTCGTAGCCCTTGGCCGTGCGCGAGAAGCCGCGGTTGAACCAGCCGAAGAAGCCCTTCTTCTCGTGATGGCCCTCATCCACCGGCCGCAGCAGCGTGGCGCACAGCGCCGGCGTGAGCGACAGCGCCATGAAGGCCGAGAAGGCGATCGAGGCCACCATCACCGCCGAGAACTGGCGGTAGATGTTGCCGGTGGAGCCGGCGAAGAAGGCCAGCGGCACGAACACCGAGATCAGCACCACCGTCACGCCGATGATGGCGCCCGAGATCTGCTTCATCGCCTTGCGGGTGGCTTCCAGCGGCGGCAGCTTTTCCTCGGCCATGATGCGCTCAACGTTCTCCACCACCACGATGGCGTCGTCCACCACGATGCCGATCACCAGCACCATGCCGAACATGGTGAGCACGTTGATCGAGAAGCCCAGCGCGAACAGCACGGCGAAGGTGCCCAGGAGCGCGATCGGCACCACGATGGTCGGGATGATGGTGTAGCGCCAGTTCTGCAGGAACAGGAACATCACCAGGAACACCAGCCCCACCGCTTCGAACAGCGTCTTCACCACCTCGGTGATGGAGATGTTGACGAAGCGCGAGCTGTCGTAGGGAATGGTCCACTTCACGCCCTGCGGGAAGTAGCGCGACAGCTCGTCCATCTTCGAGCGGATGGCCTTGGCGGCGGCCAGCGCGTTGCCGCTGGGCGCCAGCTGCACGCCGATGCCCACGGCAGGCTGGCCGTCCAGGCGCGCCGAGGTCGAATAGGCCTGGCCGCCCAGCTCGATGCGCGCCACGTCGCGCAGTCGCACGGCCGAGCCGTCGGTGTTGGCGCGCAGCACGATGTTGCCGAACTGCTCGACATTGGAGAGCTGGCCGTTGACCACCACGGTGGCGGCGATCGCCTGGCCGGTGATGTTGGGCAGGTCGCCGATGGTGCCGGAAGCCACCTGCGCGTTCTGCGCGCGGATGGCGGCGTTGACCTCGGCCGACGACAGGTTGTAGCCCTGCATCCTGGCCGGATCGATCCAGACGCGCATGGCGCGCTCCGAGCCGAAGAGCTGCGCCTGGCCGATGCCGGGCACTCGCTGCAGCTCGGGCACCACGTTGCGCGCCGCGTAGTCGCCAAGCGCCGTCGTGTCGATCGCCGGGTTCTCCGACGACAACATGGTGAACAGCAGGAAGTTGGAGCGCGACTTGTCGACCCGCACGCCCTGCTGCGTCACTGCCGCCGGCAGGCGCGGCGTGGCGCGCGACAGGCGGTTTTGCACATCCACCTGCGCCAGCTCCGGGTTGGTGCCGGTCGCGAAGGTGATGGTGATGGTGCCGGTTCCGTCGGCCTGCGCCACCGACTCCATGTAGATCAGCCCGGGCGAGCCGTTCATTTCGCGCTCGATCACCGACAGCACGCTGTCTTCCAGCGTCTGGGCCGAGGCGCCAGGGTAGGCGACGTTCACCACGATGGCGGGCGGCGCCACCGGCGGGTATTGCGACACCGGCAATTGCGTGATCGCCACCGCGCCCATCACGATGACGAAGAGCGCGATCACCCACGCAAAGATGGGGCGATCGATGAAGAATTTAGCCATGCCTCTCTCGCTCCCGATCAGGACTTGGCGCCGCCATCGGCGGCGGGGGCGGCTTCGGCCGGCTTGCCGTTGCTGGCAGCCGCCGGCGCTTGCCAGGGCACGGCCTTCACCGGCGTGCCCGGCGGCATCATCTGCAGCTTCTGGAAGCCGTCGACCATCACCTGCTCGCCGGCCTTCAGGCCTTCCAGAACCACCCAGCGGTTGTTCTGGCCGGCACTGATCTTCACGTTGCGGCTGCTGACCTTGCCGTCGGCGCCCACCACCATCAGCGAGTCGCCCTGCTGGGTGCGGGTCACGGCCTGCTGCGGCACCGTGATGGCATTGCTCACCTGCGCCTGCTCCAGCCGCACGCGCACGTACAGGCCGGGCAGCAGAGTGCCCTTGGGGTTGGGCACCTCGGCGCGCAGGGTGATCTGGCCGGTGGTCGGATCGACCGAGAGATCGGAGAACAGCAGCTTGCCGGCCTCCGCAAACTCGGTGCCGTCTTCCAGCACCACGCGCACGCTGGCCGCTTCGGGGCCGCTGCCGCGCTTGAACAGGCCCGCTTCCAGCGCGCGGCGCAGCTTGAGCACGTCGCTGGCCGACTGCGTGAAGTTCACGTACATCGGATTGATCTGCTGGATCACCGCCAGCTCGGTGGCTTCGTTCTGGCCGACCAGAGCGCCCTCGGTCACCAGCGCCCGGCCGATGCGGCCGGAGATCGGCGCCGTCACCGTGGCGTAGCCCAGGTTGATGCGCGCCGTGGTCAGTGCCGCGCGGGCCACGCCCACCTCGGCTTCCGCCGCCTTCCAGGCAGCCACCGCGTTGGCATATTCCTGCTTGCTCACCGCGTTGGCCTCGACCAGCGGCTTGTAGCGCTCGGCCAGGGCCTTGGCCTGGCCGACATTGGCCTCGGCACGCGCCAGGCTGGCCTCGGCGCTCAGCTGGGTGGCCTTGTAGGGGGCGGGGTCGATGCGAAACAGCGGCTGGCCGGCCTTGACGTCGCTGCCTTCGCGGAACAGCCGCTCCTGCAGGATGCCGGCGGCGCGGGCCCGCACCTGCGACACGCGCGAGGCCTCCAGCCGGCCCGGCAGCTCGACCAGCAGGCCGACATCGCCGGGCGTGGCCACGACCACGCCGACTTCGGGCGCCGGCATCTGGGGGCCGCCGGCCCCGGCGGCAGGCGCCTGGCCCTTGCCGCAGGCGGTCAGCGCCAGCAGGGCCGACAAGGCCAGCGCACCGGCGGCCAGACGCGCAGGAAACGGGAATGGGCGAGAAACATCATGCAGAACAGGCATGCGAATCCTTTGAGTGGGACTTGAAGATGGGTTGCGGGCACGTTGCCCGCCGCGACGACAAGGCGCGCGAAGGACCGAGGTCGCCGAAAAGCCGGCTAGTTTACATACATTCATGAATGTATAGTTGCGACTCTCGCCATTTCCCCAAAACACATTCAATAAGAGGCAAGCGCATGGCCCGTCGCACCAAGGAGGAGGCTCAGGCTACCCGCGAGCGTCTGCTCGACGCCGCCGAGATGCTGTTCCAGTCGCAGGGCGTTTCGCAAACCACGCTGCAACAGATTGCACAGGCGGCCGACGCCACCCGCGGCGCCGTGTACTGGCATTTCAAGGACAAGGCCGACCTGTTCAACGCGATGATGGACCGCGTCACCTTGCCGCTGGAAGCGGCCAACCGGGCCGGAATTGCCGAGGCGGGCGAGCGGCCGTTGGAGGCGGTGGAGCGCTCGATGCTGTTCGCGCTGCGATTGATTGCCACCGACGCCCAGGTGCGCCGGGTGTTCGACATCGCCACCCGCAAGATCGAATACACCGATGAGATGGCCGCGGTGCGGCAGCGCCACCTGGACTCACGCCAGGCCTTCCTGGCCGAACTGGAATCGGTGCTGCGGGACTCGGTGCGCAGGGAGCAGCGCAAGTTGCCGATTCCGGTGGCCACCGCGGCGCAAGGCCTGCATGCGCTCTTTGTCGGCTTGATCGAGGACTGGCTGCTCGATCCCTCGGCCTTCGACCTTGTGACCGCGGGAAAGCGGCTTCTGTATGTCTATCTCGGGGGCCTGGGCTTTGATCGCAAAGCGGCGGCGGCCGAGGCGCTGACCTGATCAGCGATAATCACGGTTTGGCGCGGCATTGGCTCGCGTCAGACCCGATCTCTCGCTGTATTTCAATGGATAGAATTCGGCCCTCCGAAGGCTGAGATCCAGGTTCGATTCCTGGCGGCGGATTTTTTATTGTCCTTCTGGAAGCCCGTGCATGCATCGTCATGCGCTTTCCCACACCATCGACGCATGACAGACGCGGCAAGCGTTGAGGTCATCGAAGCTCTGAGGTCGTTGGTGGGGATCCCTGCCAAGGTGAATGGGCTTCCCAAAGCGCGAACAAATGCACCTTGGCCCTAATGGTCAATGAGCGTTAACTCGCAAACAGTCCTATCCTGAGGGCGGTTTCTCCCGGGTGAACAAGGCGCCCGTTGGCCCGCCTAGCGCGGGCCTTCTTTTGACCATGGCCGGGTAGGCACGCTCCGACAGGGTTTCGCGGCACAGGCCGCCTGGGCGGGAGCCAGCTTGCGACGCAGACTGCGGCGATCGACACATCGAAAGCGAGTCATGTCCTTCGTGCTCTACCTGATCGGCTTTCTGATCTTCCTGGCCGGCCTGGCCTGGGGCGCCTCGGTCGCGGGCGTGCCGACCCTCTACATCGGCATCGGCGCCCTGATCCTGCTGGGCATCGGCATCTTCACCGCCGTCGGCCGGACCCGAAGCAAGGATCCATCCTGAGTCTCAAGCCCGCGCTATGGCGCCGGCGTCTCCTGGCGCAGGCGCAGGGCGCGCTCGTACAGCGCATTGCGCGGCGCGCCGGTGATCTCGGCAGCCAGGCGTACGGCGCTCTTCACCGGCAACTCCGCTAGCAACAGGCGCAGCACGCGTTCGCTATCGTCGTTGCCGCCGGCCTGGTCTTGCGCGGGATGCAACACCAGCGCGAACTCGCCGCGCAGGCGCTGCGGGTTGGCAGCCAGCCACGTCGCCAGTTCGGCGGCGGCGACAGTGTCGATTTCCTCGAACTGCTTGGTCAGTTCACGCCCGATGGTGATACGCCGCTCGCCCAGCGGAGCCAGGGCGCGCGCCAACGCCTCGATGCGGTGCGGCGCCTCCAGCAGCACCACCGCGCGCGGCTCGGCGGCCAATTGCACGACGTCGGCATCGCGCTCGGTGGCCTTGCTCGACAGGAAGCCCGCGAAGACAAAGGCGCCGGTCTGCTCGCCGCCGACCAGCCCGGCCGCGCTGAGCAGGGTGGTGACGCTGCTGGCGCCGGGCAAGGGCAGCACGCGCTGCCCGGCGGCACGCACGGCGGCCGCCAGCCGCGCCCCCGGGTCGCTTACGCCAGGCGTGCCGGCATCGCTGACATAAGCCACCCGCTCACCCTGCGCCAGCCGCACGACCACAGCCTGCGCCGCCTCGGCCTCGTTGTGCTGGTGCAGCGCCAGCAACTGGCTGCCGGCCTTGCGCTCGATGCCGTAGGCGCGCAGCAGGGTCTGGGTGTGGCGCGTGTCCTCGCAGGCAATGACGTCCACCAGCTCCAGCACATGAAGGGCGCGCAGCGTGATATCCGCCAGATTGCCGATCGGCGTGGCCACCACGTAGAGCGTGCCCTGCGGATAATTCTGCGAGCCAGCGGCATCGCGTGCGGCCTGCAGCGCGGTGCGAAAGGAAGAAGGGGAGGCGGCTGGCGAATTCAAGATGGACGAACTCCACAACAACAAGTACAGGGCATCACGGCCCAAGACCACCACCAAGCAGCGCGGGGATGCGGCGGAAGAGGCCGCGCTGGAATACCTGCGCGCGGCGGGCCTGGCCCTGGCGGCGCGCAATTATCGAACCCCGGGCCGCGGGGGCGGCGAGATCGACCTGATCATGCGCGAAGCGGACGGCACCCTGGTCTTTGTCGAGGTGCGCCAGCGCGCGAGCGCCTCGCACGGCGGGGCCGGCGGCAGCATCACCGGCCTCAAGCAGCATCGCATCATCTTCGCGGCCCGCCACTACATCAGCCGCCTGCGCTTTGTGCCGCCTTGCCGCTTCGACGTGGTGCTGGTCCAGGAGCGCATCGAATGGCTGCGCGCGGCCTTCGACGCCAACTAGTCGAACCTGCGCAGTTATCATGCCGCCCCATGCTCGAGCAACGGATTCAGCAGCACTTCATCGACAGCGCTGACCTCAAATACCAGGCCGGGCCGCTGTTGAGCAAGCCGGTGTCCCAGGCCATGCAGGCGCTGCTGGCCTGCGTCACCAGCGGCGGCAAGATCCTGGCCTGCGGCGCCGGCGTGTCGGGCCTGCTGGCGGCACATTTCGCCGCCCATTTCGTCGGGCGCTTCGAACGCGAGCGGCCGGAACTGGCCGCCATCGCCCTCGAGGCCGACAGCGCCGACCCGCAAGCCGACACGCCCGAGGGCGCCGACCCCGACCGCTTCGCGCGCCAGGTGCGCGCACTGGGCCAGGCCGGCGACCTGCTGCTGGCCCTGAGCGCCAGCGGCCAGTCGGCCGCCGTGCTGGCCGCCTGCGAGGCCGCGCATGCGCGAGAAATGACGGTGGTGGCCCTCCTGGGCGGCAACGGCGGGGCCGTCGGCCGGGCCCTGCGCGACACCGATGTGCAGGTCTGCGTGCCGCACGACCGCGCGGCGCGCGTGCAGGAGGTGCACCTGCTCACCCTGCACTGCCTGTGCGACGGCATCGATGCCCAGCTGCTGGGCGAGGACGTCTGACTAGTACATCGTTCCGTTAAAACATTTACGTAAATGTGATCATGTGCGATCATGCCTGCCCAGCGATTCCTTTTGGAGGCTGGCATGGCACGACGGACTGGACGAGCAGCGTTGACGCTGAGCGAGGAGCACAAGGCGATG
>DATILH010000028.1:0-62254 GCA_035476655.1 Variovorax sp. | reverse complement strand
TCAACTCGGCGACGGCGATCGACGGATGGGTGTCGTTGAGCTGCGCCGCGAACACCTCCGGCAGCCGTCCGATCGGATCACCCTTGAGGTCGAGAAGCCGCAGCATGTCTTGGAGCGAGCAGGAGACGAAGAAGTACTGCTGCGCAAGGCGCAGGCGCTTGCCGATGTCCGGCTCATCGTTGGGGTAGAGCACTTTCGAAAGCGTTTCGGAGGTCACCTTCTCGTCCACAGCGCTGTAGTAGTCGCCGAGATTGAAGTCGCGGAAATCGAAAGACTCGACCGCCTCGCTCTTCCACAACCGCAAGGTATTGCAGGTGCCGACGCGATAGCCGAGTACCGGCGTGTCGCAGGCAACTCCCTTGACCGTGCGCGTCGGCTCCCAGCGCACGCGGTAGCGTCCTTGCGCATCGGTTTCGGCCACGGTGTGCCCGCCGAAGCTGACATAGAAGCTCATGTCGGGCCGCACGATCTCCCAGGGGTTGCCCTTCTGCAGCCACTTGTCGGTCAGCTCCACCTGCCAACCGTCGCGGATGTCCTGGTCGAAGATGCCGAACTCGTACCGGATGCCATAGCCGATGGCCGGCACCTCCAGCGTGGCCAACGAGTCCAGGTAGCAGGCGGCCAGGCGCCCCAGGCCACCGTTGCCAAGTCCCGGCTCCTCTTCGATTTCGAGCAGCGCATCCAGGTCCTGCCCGAGCGCGCGCATCGCACCCCGTGCGCTGCCCTCGATGCCGAGATTGATGAGGTTGTTGCCCAGTTGCGGGCCCATCAGGAACTCGGCCGAGAGGTAGCACGCCACCTTGACCTGCGACCTTGCGTGGCTCTGCGCCGTGCGGACCCATCGATCCAGCATGCGGTCGCGCACGCTATAGGCGAGCGCCATGTACCAGTCGTGCGGGGTCGCAATGGCCGGGAAGCGCGCCTGCAGGCACGCAAGGTTGTCGACCACGGCTTGCCGAAGCGCCTCGACTGACAGGCTGGTGCGTGTCGTTTCGGGCGGCTGCACGAGGCTCATCCCGGCCACACCCACTCGGCGACCTGGGGGCGATCCGTGCCTTGGCTGCGCGCATAGTTGAGGTTGTCGATGATGGTGTTTCTCATCTCCTCCTTGAGATGCGCGGACTGGTTGCGCAGGCGCGGCACACGGTCGATCACATCGATCACCAGGTTGAAGCGGTCAACCTGGTTCAAGATCGCGAGTTCGAGCGGCGTGTTGATGTTGCCCTTCTCCTTGTAGCCGCGCACGTGCAGGTTGTCGTGGTTGCGGAAGCGATAGGCGAGCTTGTGGATGAGCCACGGATAGCCGTGGAAGTTGAAGATGATCGGCTTGTCCACGGTGAACAGGCTGTCGAACTCGCGCTCGGTCGATCCGTGCGGATGCTCGCTGGCGGGCTGCATCCTGAACAGGTCTACGACGTTGACGAAGCGCAGCTTGAGATTGGGAAGATTCTCACGCAAGATCGCGGTGGCTGCGAGCGATTCCTGCGTCGCCACGTCGCCACACGAGGCCATCACCACGTCGGGCTCCTCGCCGGCGTCGCTGCTTGCCGCGCGCCAGATGCCGATGCCCTTGGCGCAGTGCATGATGGCCTCGTCCATGGTGGTGAACTGCAAGTGCTTCTGTTTGTCGGCGACGATCACGTTGATGCAGTCGGTCGAGCGCAGACACTGGTCTGCCACCACCAGCAGCGTGTTGGCATCTGGCGGAAGGTAGACGCGCGTGACGCTCGGGCTCTTGTTGGTCACCAGGTCGATGAAGCCGGGGTCCTGATGCGAAAAGCCGTTGTGGTCCTGCCGCCACACGGTCGACGACAGCAGGATGTTTTCCGACGCCACCGACGCGCGCCACGGCACGTGGTTCTTGCAGATGTCGAGCCATTTCGCGTGCTGGTTGAACATCGAGTCCACCACATGCGCGAAAGCCTCGTAGGTGTGGAAGAAGCCGTGGCGGCCCGAGAGCAGATAGCCTTCCAGCCATCCCATGAGCGTGTGCTCCGAGAGCATCTCCATGACCCGCCCGTCGCGCGCGAGTTCACCACCATCGTCATCCTCGGGCAGCATGTCGGCCATCCAGGTCTTCTTGCTCACCTGGTAGATCGACTGCAGACGGTTGGAGGCGGTCTCGTCCGGGCCGAAGACGCGAAACGTCGTCATGTTGTCGCGCATCGTGTCGCGCAGGAACTCGCCCAGCGGCTTGGTGTTCTCGTAGAGCACCTTGCCCGGCTGCGACACCTCCACGGCGTAGTCGCGGAAATCCGGCAGCTTCAGCGCGCGGCGCAGCACGCCGCCGTTGGCGTGCAGGTTCGCGCTCATGCGGCGCTTTCCCTCGGGTGCCAGCGCCCTCAACTCAGGGCGCAGGCGGCCGTCCACGTCGAACAGTTCCTCGGGCTTGTAGCTGCGCAGCCAGTCCTCCAGAAGCTGCATGTTCGCGGGATTGCCGCGCATGTCGGAAAAAGGCACCTGGTGCGAACGCCACGAGCCCTCGACCTTGTGGCCGGCAATCTCCTTCGGCCCGGTCCAGCCCTTGGGCGAGCGCAGCACGATCATCGGCCAGCGTGGCCGCTCGGCCTTGGCCGCATCGCCCGCCTTCTTGCGGATCGCGCGGATCTCGCCGATGGCCGCGTCGAGCGTGGCGGCCATCTTCTGGTGCATCTCCGAAGGCTCTCCGCCTTCGACGAAATAGGGCTTGTAGCCGTAGCCCACGAACAGGGCTTCGAGCTCTTCGTGGCTGATGCGCGCGAGGATGGTCGGGTTGGCGATCTTGTAACCGTTGAGGTTGAGGATTGGCAGCACCGCGCCGTCCCGCGCCGGATTGATGAACTTGTTGGAGTGCCACGCGGTTGCCAGTGGTCCGGTTTCCGCCTCGCCATCTCCCACTATGCAGGCCACGATCAGATCCGAGTTGTCCAGTGCCGCGCCGTAGGCGTGCGAGAGGCTGTAGCCGAGTTCACCGCCCTCGTGGATCGAGCCTGGGGTTTCCGGGGTGACATGTGAGCCGATGTGGCCGGGAAAGGAGAACTGCTTGAAGAACTTCTGCATGCCTTCGAGGTCTTCGCTCTTGTCTGGATAGACCTCCGAATAGCTGCCCTCCAGGTAGGCGGGACCGAGCACGCCCGGGGCGCCGTGGCCCGGGCCTGCCATGAAGACCACGTTGAGGTCGTCGCGCTTGACGACGCGGTTGAGGTGCGCCCATACGAAGGACAGCGCTGGGCTGGCGCCCCAATGGCCGAGCAGCCGGTGTTTCACGTGCTCCAGCTTCAAGGGCTCCTTCAGCAGGGGGTTGTCCCTGAGATAGATCATCCCGACCGAGAGGTAATTGCACGCGCGCCACCACGCGTCGATCAGGCGCAACTCCTCGCTGGTCAAGGGGTTTGACGATGGTGAGTGTGGATTCTTCGGCATTCCTGAGCCTCCTGGAGAGCCTGGAATTTCACGGGCATCCGAAGTGGGTGTCGTCAGGCGACCTCGATGTTGACCGCCTCTGCGAGCGCTCTCCTGTGCTCGCGCCCCTGACACCCGGACCGAATATTGCGCCGAAGAATGCGTGCGGGCATCGAAAGCACATCGCCGTCGTGGTCAAACTGCTGTAACAAGCTGCCCACATCGACCTCGATCGCTACGCCGCCGCTGCATCCGCCCGGCGCCTTCCTATCCGGGAATCCCGAACATGACCAGTTGGGTCAACGCTTCGACCAGTGCCTCGTTCCACGGCGAACCGCCGGGGTTGGCCTCGATCGACTTCCGGGCGCGGACGAGTGCCCTCCTTGCTTCCTGTACGTGGATGCTGTCCGGCTTGCGGTCCAGCTCGCCGAGCATGTCGTCTATCGCGGAAATCACAGATTTCGAATCCATGCGGTGCTCCTGGCGCGCTCAGCCACGCGCGCGACCGAAGATACGCCCAATCACATCCGGCCAACTCTAGCTAGCGACATCGTCGAAGCGATGCTGGGGACATGGGTGGGCGCAGCCGCCTGGCCAGACAACGCCTGCGCTGGGCTTGCCGCTCCAGGACGTCAGGCACCGAACAGATAAGACTGCACGGTCTCGCCGACTCGCCGAACGATCTCGGGGCGTTTGAGCCCGACGACCGAGGGCAAGCGCAACACATACCGGCATAGGGCGAGGCCAAGGATCTGCGTCGCAATCAGCCCAGCGCGTGCCGCGGCCGAGGCGCGCGGCTCGCCGGTCAGCCGCGCGATCAGTGGTGCCATCTGCGTTGCGAAGATGGCCTGCATGCGCTCAGCCGCGGCCTCGTTGGTGGTGGCGGCCCGCAGCAGGGCCATCAGTGTTTCATCGCCTTCCCAGCGATCCAGGAAGTGCCCGAGGAGTTGGGCCCCCAGCGCACCGCGGGGCACTTGAGTGAGGTCGGGCAGCCGCAAGTCGAAGTCTGCCGCAGCCGCAAACAGGCCTTCCTTGTTCCCGAAGTAGCGCATGACCATCGCCGGATCGATGTCGGCCGCGGTGGCTACGGCGCGGATGGTGGTCGCCTGGTAACCCAGGGCCGCGAACTGCGCGCGGGCGGCCGCGAGGATCGTCGCCTTGGTGGCATCGGATCGCCTGACAGGGGGGGTGGTTTCATTCATGTCAACAAGTATAGGCCAACAGGTGTTGACATTCTTGCGGGCACCCTCTATAGTTGCCAACACTTGTTGACCAACGTCTGTTGACCTTAGGAGATCACCATGTCCCGCACCCTTGCAGTTCACCCGTCCCGCTTCGATACCGACGTCCTCGTCGTCGGCGCCGGCCCAAGCGGCCTGACGCTGGCGGCGTCGTTGGCGGAGCGCGGCGTGCGCGCCACTGTGATCGACCGCCAGGCCGAAGGCGCCAATACCTCGCGTGCAGCGGTGGTCCACGCCCGCACGCTCGAGGTGCTCGAGCCCCTGGGAGTGGCCCGGCGCCTCGTGGCGCGCGGCATCCAGGCGCGGCGCTTCACCGTCCGCGATCGCGATCGCGTTCTGATGCCGATCGGTTTCGAGGATCTGCCCACCCGCTACCCCTACACCCTGATGGTGTCGCAGGCGGTCACCGAGAGCGTCCTGCTGGAGCGCTTCATCGAACTCGGCGGGAGCGTCCTGCGCCCGCGCTCGCTGGTCGACCTTCGCCAGGACGACACCGGCGCCACGGTCACGCTTGACGATGGTCAGCAGATGCGCGCGCGCTACGTCGTCGGGGCAGACGGCATGAACAGCACCGTTCGCGAACGTGCCGGGATCGGCTTCACGGGCGGCACCTACGGCGAGTCGTTCGTGCTGGCCGACGTGCGCCTGACCGGCGGTGTTCCGAGCGACGAGGTGATCCTGTATTTCTCACCGGCCGGAATGGTGGTGGTGGCCCCGCTGCCCGATGGCGTGCATCGCATCGTCGCGACCGTCGACGACGCTCCCGAGACGCTCGACGTCGCCTATGTGCAGGCGCTGCTCGACACCCGTGGCCCGAAGGCCGAGCGCGCCTTGGTTCACGAGGTCGTTTGGGGTTCACGCTTTCGGGTGCACCATCGTCTGGCAGATGCCTATCGCCTGGGTCGAGTGCTGCTTGCCGGCGATGCCGCACATGTGCACAGCCCGGCTGGCGGGCAGGGCATGAATGCCGGCATCCTCGACGCCGTGAGCTTGGCCGATGCGTTGAAGCAAGCCCTGGCAGGCAACGACTCGGCGCTCGATGCCTACGGCGCCGTGCGCCGCCCGATTGCCCAGCAGATCGTGGCGCTCGCCGACCGCCTCACCCGGATGGCGGTGGTCCGCCCGGGGTGGCGCATGTTGCGCAATGCGCTGCTGTCGTCGCTGTCGCTCTTGCCGGTGCTGCGGCGGCAACTCGCGTGGCGGTTGTCGGGGCTCGTCTACCGTGCGAGCTAAGTCCTGGCCTCCCGAGGGCAAAGAGCTTTGCCGCACCCGCCCTTCAGCGCCGCCTACTTGGGCAGCAGCACCTTGTCGACCACGTGAATCACGCCGTTCGACTGGATCACATTGGGGATCGTGACGGTCGCGGCAACCCCGTTCTCGTCAGTGATCATGACCTTGCCGCCGCTGGCCTTGGCGGTGAGTGTGCCGCCCGACACGGTCTTCAGGCTGGTCATGCCCTTGCCGTCCATCACCGCCTCCATCAGCATCTGGGCGTCCATCTTGCCGGGCACCACGTGGTAGGTCAGGAGCTTGATGAGCTTGTCCTTGTTCTGTGGCTTCAGCAGCGTGTCGACGGCGCCAGCCGGCAAGGCAGCGAAGGCTTCGTTGGTAGGCGCAAAAACGGTGAACGGGCCGGGCCCCTTGAGCGTGTCGACCAGGCCAGCCGCCTTGACGGCTGCTACCAGCGTCGTGTGATCCTTCGAGTTGACGGCATTGTCGATGATGTCCTTGGTCGGCAGCATTGGCGCGCCGCCGACCATCACCTGGGCCATGGCGCTGACGGCGCCAGCCGAGAGGGCTACGGCGAGGGTGATGGAAGCGAGGCGGTGAAGGCGTTGATGCATGACATGGCTCCTGATGTTGGGGCCGGCGCACAAGCGCGACGGCTGCAATCAGTACGCTGTCCTCCATCGCGCGGATTCAACAACCTGCTAGTGCGCTGCAGTGACCGCGATTCCGCGAATCTGCCCAGCCTGCATTTGCGCGGCCGGCCGCGGATAGCGCTCGGGCAGGAATCGATGCATCAGTTCGGCTTCGCGGCCACGCGCCAGGGCGAGATTGGCCAGCTTCACGTGTCCGTAACCTCGGATCGTCAAGGGTACGGCTGCGATCTGCGCCGCCAGCTTCTGGTTCTCCGCTGACAGTTGTGCCGCCAGTTCGTCCAGCCGGCGCTCGAACTGCTCGATCAGTGCGCGCTCCAGGCGGCGCTCCGCCGTGTGTCCGAAAAGGTCGAAGGCGCTGCCGCGCAATCTCTTGCCGTGTGCCAGCCACTTCATGGCTGGCAGCATCCATGAGCCAAGGCGAATCTTGGCCGGAGGCTGGCCATTCCTTGGCTGCGAGAGCATTGGCGGTGCCATGTAGAACTCGAGCTTCACCTCGCCCTCGAACTGCTCGGCCAGCTTCTCGCGGAACTCTCCGTTGCTGTACAAGCGCGCTACCTCGTACTCGTCCTTGTAGCTCATGAGCTTGAGCAGGCTGCGTGCAGCGTTGTGCGTCACGGGCAATGCCGCATCGCCGCCGTTCAGCGCTCGCTCGCGCAGCGCAATGGCGCGCACGCGCGTCTCGAAGCACTGCGCCCAGCCGGCATCCTGGTAGCCGGTGAGATGCGTGCGAGCACGGGCGATCAGCGCTTCGAGCGGCTCATCCTGCGCCTCGCGCTCAGGGGTGCTGCGCAACCCTTCGACGGCATTCGGCTCCGCGGCGGCCAGGCGACCCAGCGAGAAGGCCATGAGGTTGGAGGCAACAGCAACGCCATTGAGCTCGATCGCACGCGTCAGCGCCTCCAGGCGAAGGGGTATCAACCCCCGCTGCCACGCATAGCCGATGGCGAGGATGTTCGATGCCAGGGTGTCGCCCAGGAACTCTTCCGCCAGGGTCTGCGCATCGAAGGTCTCCACCTGTTCAGGGCCAGCCACGAACTGCATCTTCTCGAGCAGCAGCGGGACCTTGAGGTCGGCATCCGGATTGCGCAGCGATTCGGCCACCGGAATCTGGTGCGTGTTCGCCAGGATGCGGGTGCGGCCATGGCGCACCGTCTGCAGCGCGTCGGCCGTGGCACCCACCACGATGTCGCAGGCCAGGATCGCGTCGGCCTGCTGCGTGTCGATGCGCACCTGGTTCAGCCGCTCCGGCGTATCGGCCAGGCGTACAAAGCTCAGCACGGCACCGCCCTTTTGCGCGAAGCCCATGAAGTCCAGCACGCTGGCCGACTTGCCCTCCAGGTGCGCGGCCATCGCGATCACCGCGCCCACGGTCACCACGCCGGTGCCGCCCACGCCGGTCACGAGCAGGTCATAAGGGGCTTGCCAGACATGCGTGGCCGGCCGAGGCAAGGCAGCGACGTGCTGCACAAAGGCGTCGCGGCCAGCCACCAGCGCACCGCTCTTCTTGCGCAGCGCACCGCCGATGACGCCGACGAAGCTGGGACAGAAGCCCTTGGCGCAGGAATAGTCCTTGTTGCAGTTGGTCTGGTCGATCTTGCGCTTGCGGCCCAGGTCGGTTTCATGCGGCAGCACCGCCACGCAGTTGCTTTGCACGCTGCAGTCGCCGCAGCCTTCGCAGACCGCCTCGTTGATGAACAAGCGCCGGGCCGGGTCGACCATCTCGCCCTTCTTGCGGCGCCGGCGTTTCTCCGCGGCGCAGGTCTGCTCGTAGATCAGCACGGTCACGCCGGGGATCTCGCGCAGGCGGCGCTGCACCGCATCGAGTTCGCTGCGGTCGTGGAACTGCGTGCCGGCGGGGAACTTGCCCTTGATCTGCGCGTACTTGTCGATCGCGTCGCTGACGACGACCACCTGCTTCACGCCTTCGGATTCGACCTGTCGCGCGATGGCATCGACGCTGATGACGCCGTCCACCGGCTGGCCGCCCGTCATCGCGACCGCGTCGTTGAACAGGATCTTGTAGGTGATGGTCGCATTGGCCGCGACGGCCTGCCGGATCGCGAGGTAGCCCGAGTGGTAGTAGGTTCCGTCGCCGAGGTTCTGGAACACATGCGGCGTGCGCGTGAACATCGAATGCGACACCCAGTCGACGCCTTCGCCGCCCATCTGGATCAAGCCTGCGGTGCTGCGATCCATCCAGTTGGCCATGAAGTGGCAGCCGATGCCGGCACGCGCGGTCGAGCCTTCGGGCACGCGCGTGCTGGTGTTGTGCGGGCAGCCGGCGCAAAAGTACGGCAGGCGCTTGACCGAGTCCGCGTCGTTGCTCAGCAGTGCGGGCGGGGTGAAGTCGCGCACGTGCTGGAAGTGGTCGCCAAGCTCGGCATTGCCGGGAAAGTGCTCGGAAAGCCAGTGCGCCACCAGCTCGATCAGGCGCGAAGGCCGCAGCTCGCCGAGCCCGCAGACCAGCGGGCGACCTTCACGATCGAGCTTGCCGACCAGCGCGGGCCGCGCTTGCGGCGCTGCGTTGTAGAACAGGTCGCGCAGCTGGGTCTCGACGATCGCGCCCTTCTCCTCGACGACCAGGATTTCCGCGAGCCCCTGGGCGAAGTCCCGCATGCGCGTCTTTTCCAGCGGAAAGCTCAGGCCCACCTTGTAGAGCCGCACGCCAACCTTCGCGAGGGATTCGGGCGTCACTTCCAGGCGGCGCAGCACTTCCATCAGATCGAAGTGCGCCTTGCCGCAGGTGACGATGCCGACCCTGGCCTGCGGGCTCTCGATGACATGGCGGTCGATGCTGTTCACCCGCGCAAAGGCGGCCACCGCTTCCAGCTTGTCGGCCAGGCGAGACTCGATGCGCAACGATGGCAGGTCGGGCCAGCGGTAGTGCAGCCCGTCCGCCGGCGCGCGGTGCCCGGTTGCGGCGCGCACCGTGTCGGCATCGGCCCAGGCGGCAACACGCGCGTTGACCAGGTCCAGGTCCACCGTGCTTGCGCTTTCCACCACTTCCGACAGCGCCGCCATGCCCACCCACGCGCCGCAATAGCGCGAAAGCTCATAGCCGTACAGGCCGAACTCCAGGTACTCGGCCACGCAGGCCGGCTGCACGATGGGCATGCTCCAGGCCATCAAGGCATGGTCGCTCTGGTGCGGCATCGAGGAAGAGACGCAGCCGTGGTCGTCACCCGCCACCACCAGCACGCCGCCATGCGGCGAGGAGCCGTAGGCATTGCCGTGCTTGAGCGCATCGCCGGCGCGGTCCACGCCCGGGCCCTTGCCATACCACATGGCAAACACGCCCTCGACCGTCCGCTCCGGGTCCGACTCGACGCGCTGTGTGCCGAGCACCTGCGTAGCGGCCAGCTCCTCGTTGATGGCGGGCACGAAGCGGATGCCTGCTTCCTTGAATTTTGGGCCCGCCTTCCAGATTGCCAGGTCAACCATGCCCAGCGGCGAGCCGCGGTAGCCGCTGACAAAGCCTTGCGTGGCCAGGCCCCGGGCCGCGTCGCGCTGACGCTGCATCAGCAGCACGCGCACGAGCGCCTGCGTGCCCGTGAGGAACACGGCGCCCGAGCGGGCCCAAAGGCTGTCGGAGAGCTGGTAGGTCGGGCGCTGAATGGGCGAGGAAGAAGAGGCAGCCACCGTGGGATTCATCCGGGGATTGTTCTTCTCTCGTTGGAGGAATATCCTCTTCTAGGAACCAGAATTGACCCTATGTTTGAGAGAACTGTTCTCAAATGCCACCATGAACGACGAATCCATTCCCCTGGACAACTACTCGTTGCAGATCCTGCTCGAGTTGCAGCGCGATGCGCGGCAGACGGTGCAGCAGATCGCGGAGAAGGTCGGCCTTTCGTCCACGCCCTGCTGGCGCCGCATCAAGGAGATGGAAGCCGCGGGCGTGATCCGTGGCTACACCGTGGTCATCGATCGCGAGAAGGTGGGCCTCAACCTCGCGGCCGTGACGGAGGTCAACCTGGACCGTCACCACGAATCGAAGGTGCGCGATTTCGAACGGGCGATCGAGGCGAGCCCAGAGATCGTGCGCTGCGTCTCGGCCACCGGCCCGGCCGACTACATCCTCACGGTGCACGTGCCGGACATCAAGCACTACGAGAAGTTCCTGCACACCACCCTGTTCGAGCAGGCCGGCGTGACGCACGTGCGCTCGGCCATCGTGCTGCGGGAGGTGAAATCCGAAGGCAGCCTGCCGGTCGATTTCGGCCCGGCGCGCCGCACGCGCGCGAGAACAACTTGAACAGCGTTGCACTCAAACCGCTTCCTTGCGCCCCTCCAGGTAGGCAGCCAGGCGCATCCGCTCCTGCTCGAACGCCGACATGCCGGCGAGAACCGCCTGCCAGTCGCCGGTGCGGCTGGCGCGGTCGATAGCCTCGCACGCGGCTGCGAACTCCCGCGCACCGACCATCTTGCCGGCGCCCGCCATGCGGTGGGAGAACTGGGTGACTTGGGCGACGTCGTCGGTGGCCACCGCCTGCCGCAGCCCGGCCGAGTCGTCCTCGCAGGTTTGCCGGAATGCTGCAAGAACCTCGCCCACCATCGAAGCGTCGCCACCGCAATTCCTCGTCAGGAGCGCCTGGTCGATCGGGCTGTTGGCGGGGCCGGCCTCCGGGCTCGAGCCGGCGGGAGCGTCAGGTGGCGAGGAGTCCTGGGGAAGCGGCAGCCATCGATCGAGCTTTTCGGTCAGCTGCATCAGTTCCACCGGCTTGACCAGGAAGTCGTCCATGCCGGCGGCGAAGCACGCCTGCGCCTCCCCCTGCAGCGCGTTGGCGGTGCAGGCGATGATCGGCACACGCTCGCGCCCTGCGTCGGACTCCAGGGCGCGGATGCTGCGTGCCAGTTCGTAGCCGTCCATGCGGGGCATGTGGCAGTCGGTGATGACCAGCCCGAAACGGCCCGACCTCCACTTCTCCAGGGCCTGGACGCCGTCGTCGGCGGTCTGGGCGGCATAGCCCAGCGTTCGCACCTGGCGCAGGATCAGCATGCGGTTGATGGGATGGTCATCCACCAGCAGCACCAGCGTTCCTTCCGTCTCGGCCTGCGCGGTGCTTGGCGCCACGCGGCGCGTGGCCGGGGCTGCGCGGAGCGCGCTCGCGCCGTCGTCGCCGCTGCCTGAGACGGGCTCGGCGACGGAGAGCTGCAGTTCCAGGATGATCGTCGTGCCCCTCCCCGGCTCGCTTTCCAGGCTGATCGAGCCACCCATCATCTGCGCCAGCTGCCGGGAGATGACCAGCCCCAGTCCGGTGCCGCTCGGTCGCCGCCGCGCGTCGTCACCGTCCGCCTGGCTGAAGGGCTGGAACAGGCGCTGCTGGTCCTCGGGCGAGATGCCGATGCCGGTGTCCTTCACCTCGAAGCGCAGCCTTTCCTGGCTCCCTGCCCTTCCCAGCCATTGCACGTTGATGTCGATCCAGCCCTCGGAGGTGAACTTGATCGCGTTGCTGACGCAGTTGTTGAGGATCTGGCGCAGCCGAACCGGATCGACCCGCAGCGCAGGACTGATGCGCGGGTCGACCATCCGCCGCACGATCAGGCCCTTGCTGCTGGCATTGCCCAGGTAGATGCTCTGCACCTCCTCGACCAGGCGCTTGATCGAGACGACTTCGGGGCGGACCTCCAGCTTGCCGGCCTCGATCTTCGAAAAGTCGAGGATGTCGTCGATGATGCGCAGCAGCGAGCGGCTCGATTCCCGCACCAGCCCGAGCGTCTCGCGCTGGT
The DNA here is from genome assembly GCA_035476655.1 of Variovorax sp. Lineage (GTDB taxonomy): Bacteria > Pseudomonadota > Gammaproteobacteria > Burkholderiales > Burkholderiaceae_C > Variovorax. The sequence goes on along the minus strand of DATILH010000028.1, from coordinate 50,019 downwards.
CGGTGTCCAGCTCGGTGAGGCTGAGGAGCTCCAGCATGCCCAGCATGCCGTTCATGGGCGTCCTGATCTCGTGGCTCATGGTGGCCAGGAAGGTGCTCTTGGCGCGGTTGGCGGCTTCCACCTCGGCGCTGCGCTGCGCCAAGGCTGCATTCAACCGCTCGATTTCCCGCTCCTTCCTCTTCCTTTCCGTCACGTCCTCGGAAATGGTCAGCAGGTAGCGCGGCTTTCCGGCCTCGTCGAGGATCGGAATCTTCTTGGCATGCAGGACGCGCACCCTCCCGTCGTGCGCGTGCAGGGTCTCCTCGGGAATGTCCACCTCCCGGCCCAGCGCCAGCGCTTCCTTGTCCTTGGCCGTGAAGAAGTCGGCCTCTTCCTTGGAACTGACGAAGTCGTGAACCGTCTTGCCCAGCAACTCCTGCTGGCTGCGTCCCGTCAGTTCCTCGAGGGCGCGGTTGACTCGGATGAGCTTGAGGTCAACGGCGTTCTTGACCATGACGTGATAGGGAATGTGCTGGATCAGCGAGTTCAGGAACGCATTGGCTGTTTCCAGCTCGGCGGTGCGCAGGCGCACGCGCGCCTCCAGCTGCGCGTTCAGGGCACGCAGGTCTTCTTCCGCCTGGCGCAGCGCGGCCTTTTGCCCTTGTTCGGCAAGTGCCCGCCGCACCGAGAAGCCCAGCCGCCGCACCCGCTGCTTGAGCACGTAGTCCGTGGCGCCGGCCTTCATGCAATTGACCGCCTCTTCCTCGGTCATCAACCCGTTGGAAATCACGATCAGTGGAAGGTCCGGCCACTGCTGGCGCACCTGCCGCGGCATCTCCAGGCCGCCAACTTCGTAGTCGGACAGCAACAGGTCGAAGGCTTGTTGCTGCAGGGCGGAGACGAAGTCCTCCCTGGTTTGCACCCAGACGATGTCGCAGGCAAGGTCCTCGTCCTGCAGCCTGGCCTGGATGCGCTCTGCATCGGCCGGGTCGTCCTCCAGGTGCAGCACGCGAATGGCGGTGCTCATCTTGGCCCGTCCTGCTCGCCACGGAGCGACTCGACGACACCCTTGAATTCCTCGCGGTTGTGTTCGCTGAGCGCAGAGAGGGCCTCGTGCGCGTGCAGGATCAGCCGCTGCATCACAGCCTGGTTGCCTCCCGTGCCCAGCGGGTAGAGCTCGGGGGCAGCGGGAATGTCCTCGCGGATCGCGGCCAGCACCTGCTGCATGCTCAACTCCTCGAACAGGGCGCGCACGGCTGGCGCCACCCCCGCGAGCACCACGCCGCCCCGGGCGACCAGCTCGTGCACCGTGCCGAGGCAGGTGCTGTCCATGTACTCGCAGGCGGAGAGTTCCAGCACCAGGGGGCGGCCCCCGTCCAGCACGGCCAGGGCCGTTTCATGGAAGGCATCGCAATGCATCCAGCTGGCCCGGCCGCGCAGCGCAAGGTAGGCAGCATTCTCTGTTTCGCCATAGAACGCCACCTCGCCCTCGGGCCGCGGCGCGCCGGATGCGGCAGCCGCCGGGAGCTCGGCGCCATTGTCGAACCAGGAGGCGCCCGCGTGCGCGTCGATGAGCAGGATGGTCACGTCATCCCGGTCCGCTCCCGCAGGGGCGCCGGCATGAAGATGCGCCATCACCTCCTGGGCACTGGAAAGTGGCTTGGCGAGCACCTGCTGCAGCAGTTCCAGCTCGTGCTCCGACCCGGAGGGCAGGAGCCCGTCGGTGTACAGGAGGATCCGGTCGCCTGCCAGGATCTGGAGACGCTCCTGCTGGAATTGCGCGTCCGGCGCCAGCCCGAGTGCGGGCCCCGTGCGGCGGACCAGGCGAACGTCCCGGCCGTCGCGTGCGTGCAGCACGGGCGGATGGCCCGCCGATGCCAGCGTGAGGCTCGCATCCGAGGTATCCAGCAGCCCGAAGACGGCCGTCAGGAACAGTCCCGGCGCGGCGTGCGCCTCGCAGATCGAGCGGTTCACGGCAGCCAGCACCTGCGCCGGCGGCAGCGCCAGGCCCGTCGCCGGGTCCACAAGGACCAGCCGCTGCTTGAACAGCACGGAGAGCATCGCCGAGGTCACTCCGTGGCCCGTGGCGTCGGCCAGGTAGAAGGCAAGGTGCCGCTCGCCCAGCCGGACCACGTCGTAGAGATCACCGCCCACATGCTGCCCCGGCCGGTACAGCGCCTGGATGCAATAGCCCTCCATGGGAGGCGGGCTGCGCGGCAGCAAGGCGCGCTGGATCACCTCCGCGCGCTCAAGATCGCGGCGCAGCACTTCGGATGTCTCCTCGAGTTCGCGGACCTTGCGCTGCAGCTCCTGGTGCAGCCGCTCGCGCTCAGCCAGCAGTTGCCGCCGCTCGAGCGCGTTGCGCACCGCGACCCCCATCTCTTCCGTGCGCGGCGACTTCGGCAGGAAGTCGAATGCCCCCAGCCGGATCGCAGCCACCGCCGAGTCGAAGGTCTCCAGCCCCGAGAGGACGATCCACATGGCGTCCGGCACTGCCTCGCGACCCCAGCGCAGCAGTTCCAGGCCCCCCATCCGCGGCATCATGATGTCTGTCAGCACCAGGGCCACATGGGGGTGTTCGCGCAGGACCTCCTGGGCCGCGATTCCGTCGGCAGCCTCCAGCACCGGGGCGCAGCCGAGCTTTTCGAGTGTCAGCTTCACCATCAGGCGGGCGACCGGCTCGTCGTCCACCACCAATGCAACGGGAGGCACAGGATCGAGGTTCATCACATCCTCTAGCAGCTGGAGTGCCGGCCTCGATCGGAGGCCTCCTACACCAGCAATGATCGATCGCCCGACAGCATATTGCGCTTATTCCGCAGACGATGGATGCTCCGCTTCCATTTTTGTGGTCAGGCGAAGTGCCTGAAAGAAGGAGCTGAAAGATGGCGAAGGTTCATGACATCGTCCCCTGCCTCTGGTTCGAGGATCAGGCTGAAGAGGCGGCGCGGTACTACACCGGCATTTTCAAGTCCGGCAAGGTGAACAAGGTGACCCGGTATTCCGAAGTCGGGCATGAAATTCACGGTCGGCCGTCGGGCTCGGTGTTGACGGTTGAGTTTGAAATCAATGGCAAGGCCTTCACGGCACTGAACGGCGGCCCCCAGTTCAAGTTCAATGAGGCGATTTCGCTCCAGGTGATCTGCGAGGACCAGGAGGAAGTCGACTTCTATTGGGAGAAATTGGGCGCCGGCGGCGACCCGAGCGCCCAAGTCTGCGGCTGGCTCAAGGACAAGTACGGCTTGTCCTGGCAGGTCTTTCCAGAGGAAATGCTCAGGCTGCTGGAAGACCAGACCAAGGAAAGCGGCAAGCGCGCCATGGCGGCCATGATGAAGATGAAGAAGCTCGACCTGGCCGCGGTCAAGGCCGCCTACGACGGCAAGACTGCCTAGGGTCCCGACTGCTCTGCTGCCCTGGCGCTTGCCAGGGTTTCACCACAACTCGATCGTCTGGCGCAGCAGCCCTGTTTGCTCGGCACTCGGTCCGACGAGGATCTCGACCTCGCCCGCCTCGAACAGGGGCTGCAGGTCCGGCCCGAGGTAGCGCAGCTCGGCCGCCGGCAGCTCCAGCTTCACCGAGCCGGCTTCGCCGGGCATCAATCGCAGCTTCGCGTAGCCCTTGAGCTCCAGCAGCGGCCGGGTGACGCGGCTCAGCTTGCCCCTGACGAACAGGAAGACAGTCTCTTCGCCCTCGCGCGCGCCCACATTGCGCAGGCTGACGCTGATCGTCAGCAGCTCATGCTCGCGCACGCGCCGCGGCTCGACCTGAAGCTCCTCGTAACTGAACCAGCCATAGGTCAAGCCGTGACCGAAGGCATACAGCGGTGTGTTGTCGACGTCCTGGTACTTGCTCGTGTAGTAGTCGGCGGGATTCATCGGCCGGCCGGTGGGACGCTGGCCGAAGTAGACCGGCACTTGCCCGATGGCGCGCGGCCAGCTCATCGGGGTGCGGCCGCCAGGAGATACCTTGCCCGTGACCACGTCGGCGATCGCGTGGCCGGCTTCGACGCCGAGGAACCACGCAGCCAGCAGCGCATCGGCGCGTTCGGACAGCCAAGGAACGACCAGCGGGCGGCCCGAAAACAGGATCGCGACGACGGGGATGCCGAGCGCTTGTGCACGGGCTATCGCCGCTTCGGCCAGAGCCTGCTGCCTGCCGGGAAGCCCGGGCGTGGCTCGGCTTGCCGCCTCGCCGCTCATCGTGGCACGCTCGCCCAGGCACAGCAGGACGGCGGCGACGCCCTCGCACAGCGCGACTGCGGCCTGGATGCCGCTGTCGTCAGTGCCCTCGATGGCAACACCGGGTGCATGGCGTATGTCGCATTGCGGCAGTGCCGCGCGCAGGCCCGCAAGCACGCTGACGGCCGGCTCGTGTTCGCCGGCACCCCACCACGGGCCTTTCATCTCGGTGCTTGCGTCGGCCAGCGGGCCGATGACACACAGCGCCTTCGCTGCCGCAGGCAAAGGCAGCGTGTCGCCCTCGTTCTTCAGCATGACGACGGCCCTGCCCCCGACCTCGCGCGCCAGCGCGTGACGCTCGGCGATGACGGCCGCGCTCTCCGGTGTCGCGCCGCGGCGGTAGGGGTCGTCGAACAGACCGAGCTGCTCCTTGAGCCGCAACACGCGGCGTACGCACGCGTCGATCTCCTCGATCGTCACCCGGCCCTGCTCGAGCGCGATCGGCAGGCCCTTGCGATACGCGTCAGCCATCATGTCGATGTCGACGCCGGCCTTTAGCGCCAGCGCCGCGGCATCGACCAGATCGGCGGCGACGCCGTGCTTGATCAACTCGGCGATCGCGTTGTAGTCGCTGACGATGACGCCATCAAAGCCCATCTCGCCACGCAGCCAGTCGCGCAGCAAGGGGATGTGCGCCGTCATCGGCACGCCGTTGAGATCGGTGAAGGACGGCATCAACGTTGCGACGCCGGCGCGGACCGCCGCCACGAAGCCCGGCAGATGCACTTCGCGCAAGCTGCGCTCGGAAATGTCCACGGCGGCGTATTCCCGCCCCGCGTTGACCGCACCGTACGCGACGAAATGCTTCGCGCAGGCGGCCAGCGATTCGGCCGACGACAGGTCGCCCCCCTGGAAACCGCGCACCTTGGCCCGGGCGATGCGCGCGTTGAGCCAGGGGTCTTCGCCCGGGCCTTCCGCGGTGCGGCCCCAGCGGGGATCGCGCGAGACGTCGAGCATCGGCGCGAAAGTCATCGCCAGGCCTTCGGCCGCGCCTTCGCGCGCGGCCTCGCGCGCCGTGCGCTCCCAGACGGTGTCGTCGAAGATGCCCGCCTCCGCGAGCGGGATCGGAAAGAGCGTGCGATGGCCGTGAATGATGTCCAGGCCGATCAAGAGCGGAATGCCAAGGCGTGACTTCTCGATGGCCAGTCGCTGCATCTCGTGCGCGGGCCCGGCACCGACCATATTCAGCAGATTGCCGATCGTGCCGTCGATGATCGACTGCGTGGAGTCCCCGGCGATCACCGGCCCGGTGACCGTATAGCCGGAGGCAGTCATCGTAAGCTGGCCCAGCTTTTCGGATAGCGTCATGCGGGCCATGAGGGTGTCGATGCGACTCATCAGAGACTTCTCCAAGTGGGCTTAATGATGGCATGCTGCGGGGGGCCTTCGGCCGCGTGGCGCCGACGACCCGATGAAACCAAACGTGACACTACCCAAGACGACGACAGGAGCCGTTCGTGCTGAAGGATGACAGGACCCCGAGGGCACTGGCGGCCCTGCCCGATGAAGCCTTGATCGACGCCGTGCAGCGCCAGACATTCCGCTATTTCTGGGACGGTGCGGACGCCGCCAGCGGCCTGGCGCTCGACCGCCGCGCGCTCGCCGGCCTCGAAGACAGGACGGACGACAAGGTCGCGATCGGCGGCTCGGGCTTCGGCGTCATGGCCCTGGTCGTCGCGGTCGAGCGCGGCTGGGTCACGCGGGACGCAGCCCTGGAGCGCCTGCGGCGCATGCTCGATGCCCTGTTGCGCGCCGCGCGCTACCACGGCGCCTTCCCGCACTTCATCGACGGCGCGAGCGGCGCGACGATCCCGATGAGCCCCAAGGACGACGCGGCCGATCTGGTCGAGACCTCATTCCTCGTCATGGGCCTCTTGTGCGCGCGCCAGTACTTCAGCGAGGACACGGTCGCGGCGCGCCGACTGCGCGACGACGTCGACACGCTGTGGCGCGGCGTCGAATGGGACTGGTTCACGCGGGGCGGACGCGACGTCCTGTACTGGCACTGGAGTCCGACCCACGGCTGGGCGATGAACCATGAAGTGCGTGGCTGGAACGAGTGCCTCATCACCTACCTGCTGGCCGCGGCCGCGCCGCGCCATGCGGTCGATCCGCAGGTCTACCACCGCGGCTTCGCGGCGGGGCCCGGCTTCGTCAACGGCCGGTCCTACCATGGCATCGAGTTGCCGCTGGGCATGCCGTACGGCGGCCCTCTGTTCTTCACGCATTACTCGTTCCTGGGCCTCGATCCGCACGGCCTGAAGGATCGCTACGCCGACTACTGGGATCTCAACTGCCGCCACGTGCGGATCAACCGCGCGCACTGCGTCGCCAATCCGCAGGGCCACCAGGGCTACGGTGAATCGTGCTGGGGCCTGACCGCCAGCGACGACCCCAACGGCTACCTCGCGCACGCCCCGGACACCGACAACGGCACCATCTCGCCGACGGCCGCGCTGGCCAGCCTGCCGTATGCGCCCAGCGAGGTGATGCGGGTGCTGCGGCATTTCCTCACCGCGCACGGCACGCGGCTATGGAAGGAGTACGGCTTCATCGATGCGTTCTGCGAACGGCGCGACTGGTTCGCAAACACCTTTCTCGCCATCGACCAGGGCCCGATCGTCGTGATGATGGAGAACCATCGCACGGGCCTTCTGTGGAAGCTGTTCATGAGCGTGCCCGAAGTGCAGGCCGGGCTGCGCAGCCTGGACTTCAGCAGCCCGCATCTCGATTCGCCGTCGCCGTGATGAGCCTGCAAGACCCGGCGCTCGAATCCTGGCTCGAGATGCAGCTGTGCCATTGCGCGAGCGCGATGCTGTCCAGCGTCTCGCCGGTGGCTATCGTCAAGCATCGCCCAGGCTTCGGCCAGACCGTGCGGCCGATCGCGGGCGCCATCGTCGCCTCGCCCGTGCTCGGCGCCTGGGACCCGGACCCGGACTACTTCTTTCACTGGTTCCGCGACTCCGCCGTCGTCATCGATGCACTGCGCCTCCTGTACGTCGACCGGCGCGTGGGCGACGAAGCCCTGCAGCATCTGCGCGACTTCACTCGCTTCAGCCTTGCCTTGAACCGGCTCGACGGCCGCGTGGCTGCCGCGGTGCCCGATCGCAGGGCGCGCGTGGCCCCCGAATTCCTGCAGTACCTGCGCGAGGACCATGACCTCGCGAGCGCCCACGGCGATGCCGTCATCGCCGAGACGCGGGTGAACCCCGACGGCACGCTCGATATCTCCCGATGGGCGCGCCCCCAGCACGACGGAGCGCCGCTGCGCGCGCTCGCCCTTCTGCGCTGGGTGGCCGGCGGGCACCTCGACGCGCCCCTGCTGGCGCAGATCGGCGCCCTGATCCGTTTCGACCTCGACTTCACGCTGCGTCACTGGCGCGAGCCGTCCTACGACATCTGGGAGGAAGAAAGCGGCCATCACTACTACACGCTGCGCGTCTGCGCAGCCGCGCTGGCCGAAGGCGCGGCATGGCTGCAGGGCTTGGGCGAGATGGCGCAGGCGCAGCGCTGCCGGGAGGAGTCGCAAGCCGTGCTCGGCCTGCTCGACGACTACTGGGTGGATGATCGCGACGCGACGCACGGCTACTACCGTTCACGCGGGCTGGTGGACGGCCGCCCCAGTGCGAAGGCGCTCGACATCGCGGTGATCCTGTCGGCGATCCATAGCCTCGGCGCTGAAGCGACGCATGGCCCGGCCGATCCTCGCATGCAGGCCACGCTGGCGCGCCTGGACGCGCTGTTCGATGCCGCCTACCCGATCAATCACGGCCGTGCCGCAGGCCGTGGCCCGGCGATGGGCCGCTACGCCGGCGACGTGTACTTCTCGGGCGGCGCGTACTACTTCTCGACGCTCGGCGCCGCCGAGTTCTGCTTTCGCGCCGCGGCGCTCGGCGGCGATGCACGCCCTTGGTTCGAGCGCGGCGACGCTTATCTAGCCACCGTGCGCGCGTACACGCCCGCCAGCGGCGATCTGTCGGAGCAGTTCGATCAGCGCAGCGGCGCGCAGACCTCGGCGAAGCAACTGGCCTGGAGCCACGCCGCGTTCATATCATGCGTCTGGGCGCGCCGCATCGCAGCCGCTCGCCAGGAGCCGCGGCGGCCATGAGCGCAGCGTCGTCGCCGACCCTTGCGGAGCCGGTTGTGAAGACCGGTGTCGTCCGCCAGGTCCGCGAGCTGTTCGGCGCCTTGCGCGTATCCGCCGTCGGGAAAACGCTGGCCGCGCTGGTGGGCGGGATCGTCGTGGTCGTCGCGCTCACGGCGTATGGGCAGATCGAGCTCAATAGCTGGAACAAGCCGTTCTACGACGCGATCTCGCGTCGCGACGTGGGCGACTTCATCATGCAGGTCGGCATCTTCGCGGTGATTGCTGGCGTGCTGCTGGTGTTGAACGTCGCGCAGAGGTGGCTGGTCGAAACCTTGCAGCTGAAGCTGCGCGAGGCCTTGGTCACCGACCTCGTGGGGTTATGGCTGCAGCCGCGCCGGGCGTTCTGGCTCCAGGGCAGCGGCCCCATGGGCGCCCACCCGGACCAGCGCATGCACGACGACACGCTGAAGCTGTGCGACCTGTCGGTCGGCCTTGGCGTGGGACTGCTGCAGGCAGCGATGCTGTTCGGCAGCTTCGCGAGCGTGCTGTGGGTCCTGTCCAAGGACTTCAGCATCTTCTTCGACGGCAAGGACCATGCCCTGCCGGGCTTCATGCTGTGGGCCGCAATTGTCTATGCGATCGCCGGCTCGTTGCTGACCTACTGGATCGGCAACGGCCTGGTCTCGCGCAACGCCGAGCGCTACGCGCGCGAAGGCGAATTGCGCTTCTCGCTGACCCGCATCAACGAGCACCTGGACGGCATCTCGCTGGCCAGCGGCGAGGCCGACGAGCAGCGCCGCGTCGCCATGCATCTGACCGACGTCTTGCGCGCCACATCGCGCGTGGTGCTCGGGCTGACCAACCTGACCTGGATCACCGCGGGCTTCGGCTGGATCACCGTCATCGCGCCGACGATAGTGGCCGCACCGCTGTACTTCTCGGGGAAGGTTTCGTTCGGCGGCCTGATGATGGCAGCCGCTGCCTTCACGCAGGCGCAGTCGTCGCTGCGCTGGTTCGTCGACAACTTCAGCCTCATTGCCGACTGGCGCGCCACGCTGCTGCGCGTCGCCGGCCTGCGCCAGGTGCTGGCGTCCGATCTGGAGGCACAGTCGGGCGGCAGCCGTATCGCCTATGTGGAAGGCGAAGCCGGAACCCTCGCGCTCGAAGCGCTCGAGGTCCGCTCCTGGACCGGCCACGATCGGCTGGACGCCGCAAGTCTTGTCGTGCACGCCGGTCAGCGCCTGCTGATCCTGGGCACGCCGGGCACCGAGAAGACCTTGCTGTTCCGGGCACTCGCGGGCCTCTGGCCCTGGGGCTCCGGCACCGTGCGCCGGCCCGGCGGCGAGACGATCCACTACATGCCGCGCGGCACGCCCTACCTTCCCCGCGGCACGCTGGCCGAAGCGCTGTCGTATGCGATGGAGCCGTCGAACTATCCGCGGGAAGCCATGGTGGCCGCGCTGGCGAGCGTGGGCCTGCAGCGGCTGGAACCACTGCTGAACAAGACGGGTCGCTGGGAGCGCGAGCTCAGCTTGGACGAGCAGCTTCGGCTGGGCTTCGCCCGCCTGGTGCTGCAGGAGCCGCGCTGGCTGGTGTTGGACGAAGCCTTCGGCGCTTTCGACGACGATACGCTCGAACTCATCATCGACGTGCTCAACGGCAAGCTCGCGCACACGGGCATCATCCACATCGGCTCGGCCGCAGGGGCGCACGACCGGCTGTTCACGCAGGTGGTGCATCTGGTCAAGGCGCCCGACGCCGTGCCCGAGGAGCTGCAGCCATGAGCCTTCGAGCGGGTCGCGCCCTCCTCCTGCTGTTGCTCGCGCTGCCGGCCTGGGCCTGGGCGCTGGATTTCGGCTTCCGGCCACCGCGCGACCCTGACGATGTCGCTGCGGTAGACGTGATGCGGGATCTGGCGCAGCGCATCGTGCCGGTCTACCAGGAGGCCGACACCGATGTTTTCCTGGCCAACGTGACCGCCCTGCAGATCGTCAGCGGCGCCTACCGTGCCGCCTCCGACAGCAACAGGACCCTGCGCAGCCGCCAGCAAGGCAAGCCTTTCGACGGCCTGGCCGAGCGCGCGGTGTTCGATGGCATCTATGCCAATGCGCGCGGGATCGAAGCGAACGAGCGCATCGGCTTCGCCAAGGCCTACACGCGCTCGTTCCAGGAGTTGGTGGCGCCGCTCGACAACGCGCAAGCCGCAGCCATCATGGCGCGGCTCGAAACCCCGCTGGCGGTGTACCGAGAGCAGGTCCGGCAGGCCTTCGATCTCTGGCGCGCGAAGGGCAGCATCCCGCAGGCCGACGCCGTGGCGCTCGTGCGCACCTGGTTTGCATACGAGTCGCGACGCAGCTCCGGCGTGCTGCTGCCCGAGCTGTTCGCGGCGGAAAACCGCGGCCGCTACGAGGCGGAGGCCGACCTCGGGATTCCCCTGCGTGCGGGTGTCGTCATCCATGCCAGCGTGGTCCGGCCCAGCCGCGCGAAGGGCGCCCTGCCGACGCTGCTGCGCTTCACGCTCGATCCCGCCGAGGACGACGCGCAGCGCAGCGCCGTCAAAGGCTACGTCGGCGTCACGGCCTACGTGCGGGGACGCACGCCCGACGGCAAGGGCGCCGCGTGGCCCTTCGTTCGCGACGGCGAGGATGCCGCGGCCGTCATTGACTGGATCGCCCGGCAGCCGTGGAGCGACGGCCGCGTCGGGATGCTCGGCGACGGCTACTCCGGCTACGCCGCCTGGGCCGCCGCACGCAGGAAACCGGAGGCACTCAAGGCCATCGCCACGATCGCGCCGATGGCGCCGGGCGTCGACTTCCCGATGGCCGGACAGATCTACCGCAACGCCATGGTCCGCTGGGCGCAGGAGCACGCGGCTGCAGCCCCGTTGCAAGCCGACGCCGACGCCAGTCCGGACGCGATATGGCAGGCACTCGACGCGCTCTGGTATGTCGGCGATCGCCCTTACTGGGACGTGGACCGCGTCCTGCTGGGCAGGCGCAGCAAGCTGATCCGAACCTGGCTGACCCATCCCAGCCACGATCTCTACTGGCGCAAGTTCCTGCCGACGGCGGAGCAGTTTGCGCAGATCGACATCCCGGTGCTCGGCATCGCCGGCTACTACGGCGCCGAGGCCGGCGCGCTGTACTTCCACAACGAGCATCGCCGCAACCGACCGCAGGCCGACACAACGCTGCTGCTCGGCCCCTACGACCCGGCCTCGATCCGGCTCGGCACGGCGGCAACGCTTCGCGGCTACACGCTTGACCCCGTCGCACGCGTCGATCTGGCCGAGCTGCGCTACCAATGGCTCGACCACGTCTTCAAGGGCGGGCAGAAGCCCTCGCTGCTGCAGGATCGGGTCAACTACCAGGTGATGGGCGCCGATCAGTGGCGCCATGTGCCGACGCTGGATTCGCCGGATCGCGCCCGGTTGCGCCTGTACCTCGACACCCGCGAGCGCGACGGCCCGCACCGTCTGTTGACGTCGCCGCTCGAAAGCGGTGGCAGCGCGCGCCTGACGGTCGATCTCGCCGATCGCCGTGACGCGCAAATCCCGTGGCCGGACGCGCTGCGCGGCAAGCAGCTGCCAATGCGCAACAGCATCAGCTTCGTCAGCGATCCGTTGCCCAACGACACCGAGATCGACGGCAGCCTGCGCGGCGAGTTCGACATCACGCCCTCGCGGCAGGACGTGGACCTCAGCGTCTCGCTGTACGAGCAGACGGCGAGCGGCGACTACCAACTGCTGTTCGAGCCCTACGACTTCCGCGCCAGCTACGCCGGCCATCGCGTGTATCGCCGGCTTCTTCGGGCCGGCGAGCGCCAGCAGCTTGCGTTCACCGCCGAGCGCGCGACCGCTCGCAAGCTTGCGGCGGGCAGCCGCATCGTGCTGGTGATCGGCCTCAACAAGCGCCCCGACCGGCAGATCAACTACGGCAGCGGCAAGGACGTGAACTCGGAAACCATCGCCGACGCGGCACGGCGGCCTGTGCGCGTGCGCTGGCATGTGCGCAGCTACGTCGAGATCCAGACCGGCAGGCCTTATTGACCCTGCTCCAGGAATGCCGCAGCGCGCTCTTGGAAAACGTTGTATGATGCCCATCATGCGAAGCAGGACACTCAACGCGAGAGCAGCAGCCAAGAATGCAACGCACGAACGCATCGTGGCCGTGGCCGCCCGGGCGATCCGTCGTAGCGGCTACGACGGTACCGGAGTCGCGGACATCATGAAGGAGGCCGGCCTGACGCATGGCGCCTTCTATGCTCACTTCACGTCACGCGAGGCCATGTTGGCTGAAGCGGCGGGAAGGGCATGCGCGGAGTCCGCTGCCGCGGCGGCTGACGTTGTGGCCAGAGTGCCCTCCGACATGGCGTTGGCATCCATGCTTGGTGCATATCTCTCCAGGGAGCACCTGGAGCACGCCGAAATAGGATGCCCCCTGGCCGCACTGGGTTCTGAAACGTCACGCCAGGCTGCCGAAGTGCGTCGAGTGGCGACCCGGCACATCAAGGAAGTGATCGACCTTCTGGCCCGCCAGTCGCCGGACTGGGGACAGTCCAGCGCCCACGAACGGGCACTCGTGACCATCGCCACCATGGTAGGCGCATTGATGTTGGCTCGCGCAGTCGACGATGCAGTGCTGTCGGATGGCTTGCGCGAAGCCGCGCTCAAGCACCTGACCCCCGCTGGTCTCTGAAACCACTGATGGATGCCGCCCATTCGCTCGTCATTACACATGATGGTCATCATGCAATAAAGAAACAAGGAAGACCATGAAAGTATTCGTCCTGGAGCGCTATGGAAAAAAGCGCGCGTTGCGGGCGGCAGAAATGCCGACTCCGGAACTGCACGATGACGAGGTCTTGGTCGAGGTCCATGCCGCTGGCGTGAACCTGCTGGACTCCAAGATCAAGGACGGGGAGTTCAAGTTCATCCTCCCCTATCGCCTGCCCCTCGTCCTGGGGCACGACGTAGCAGGTGTCGTGGTCAAGGCGGGGCCGCGGGTTCAGCAGTTCAAGCCGGGTGATGAGGTCTATGCCCGGCCGGATGATTTCCGGATCGGCGCGTTCGCCCAATTCATCCCGGTCAAGGAAGCATCGCTTGCCCTTAAACCGAAGAACCTCACGATGGAAGAAGCCGCGTCCATTCCCCTGGTGGGCTTGACGGCATGGCAGGCACTGATTGAGAAGGCCAGGCTGAAGAAGGGGCAAAAGGTCTTCATTCAGGCAGGCTCCGGCGGCGTGGGCACTTTCGCCATCCAGTTGGCCAAGCACCTGGGGGCCGCTGTCGCCACGACGACGAGCACTGCCAATGTCGGGCTCGTGAAGAGCCTGGGTGCAGGACGTCGTCATCGACTACAAGACGCAGGACTTCGAAGACGTCTTGCGCGACTACGACGTGGTCCTGAACAGCCAGGATGGCAAGACGCTCGAAAAGTCTCTTCGCGTGCTCAAGCGAGGCGGGGCGCTCATCTCCATCTCCGGGCCGCCTGACCCCGAATTTGGCCAGGAAATCTCGGCACCCGGATTCGTGAAACTGGTCATGCGGCTGCTGAGCTTGGGCGTCAGACGAAAGGCGCATGGCCGAGGCATCGGCTACTCATTCCTCTTCATGAAGGCGAATGGCAGCCAACTGCGCGAGATCACCCGACTCATCGAGGCCGGGGCCATCCGGCCTGTGATCGATCGGGTCTTTCCGTTCGAGTCGACCAACGAGGCCCTGGCCTACGTCGAAGCAGGCCGCGCGAAGGGCAAGGTCGTCGTCAAGATCAAGTGAGCCTGTTTCCCCCAACCATGGAGTTTCATTGTGAAGATTGAGAACGCTGTTGTCCTCGTCACCGGTGCCAATCGTGGCATCGGCCTGGCATTCACGCGCGAACTGCTCGCCCGCGGTGCCCGCAAGGTCTACGCCGGCGCGCGCGACCCCGCAACGGTCATGCAAACCGGTGTTCAGCCCCTGCGACTCGACGTCACCAAGCCAGACGACGTGGCGGCAGCCGCACAGCTGGCGTCGGATGTGACGCTCGTGATCAACAACGCCGGCATTGCCCAACCCGGGGGCTTTCTTGCGCCGGACAGCGAAGAGGTCTCGCGACGCATCTTCGAGACCAACTTCTTCGCCATGTTGCGCATGAGCAAGGCCTTTGCACCGGCTCTCAAGGCCAACGGCGGTGGCGCGCTGCTCAACGTGTTGTCGGTCGCCTCATGGGTGAACGGCGGCGAACTGGCCGCCTATTCGGCCAGCAAGTCCGCAGCCTGGTCGCTCACCAATGCCCTGCGCCACGAACTGGCTGCGCAGAAGACACAGGTGCTGGCACTGCACATGTCCTACGTCGATACCGACCTCACGCGCGGGTTCGATGTCCCCAAGTCCAGTCCTGAGCAGATTGTCAAGCGCGCGCTCGATGGACTCGAATCGGGCCGCGATGAGGTGCTGGCCGATGAACTCACCCTGCAAGTCAGGCGCGACCTGCACGCGCTCAAGGACCACCATGCTGTTTGAACCTCTCGCCGCCGCGTCGATTCAGTTCGCCAATCGCGCCATCATGGCGCCGATGACGCGCAGCCGTGCCGTGGATGCCAACACCCCCAACGCGTTGATGGCCGAGTACTACGGCCAGCGTGCTTCGGCAGGACTGATCGTCACCGAGGGCACCTCGCCGTCGCCCAACGGCCTGGGCTACCCGCGCATCCCCGGGCTCTTCAACGATGCTCAGGTGCGTGGGTGGAAGGCGATCACCGATGCGGTCCACGCCAAGGGCGGCAAGATCTTCGTGCAGCTCATGCACACCGGCCGCGTGACCCACGTGGCCAACCTGCCTGCAGGCGCGCAAGTGCTCGGGCCGATGGCCAAGGCGTGCCCCGGCGAGATGTACACCGACTCACAGGGCTCGCAACCGCACAGCACCCCGCGAGCGATGACCGCAACCGACATCGCCCATGCCGTCGACGAGTACGCGAAGTCTGCGCAGCTCGCCATCGAAGCGGGATTCGACGGTGTCGAGCTGCACGCCGCAAACGGCTACCTGATCGAGCAGTTCCTGAACGCCAATGTGAATCTGCGCACCGACGCCTACGGCGGCAGCATTGAAGGCCGCAATCGCTTCGCCCTCGAGGTTGCCCGCGCCGCTGCGGCTGCCATCGGTGCTCATCGCGTTGGGATCCGGCTGTCACCCTACGGCGTGTTCAACAGCACGGGCGCGTTCCCCGACGTCGACGCACAGTACTTGGCGCTCACTCGAGAACTGTCAAGGCTGGGCTTGCAGTACATCCACTTGCTGGACCATTCGGCAATGGGCGCGCCGTCGGTGCCTGCCGAGCTGAAAACTCGGCTTCGCGGTGCGTTCCAGGGCTTGCTCATCCTTGCTGGCGGCTTCGATCGCGCCAGTGCCGAAAGCGCGCTCAGGGCAGGCCATGCAGATCTCATCGCCTTCGCCCGCCCCTTCCTCGCCAATCCTGACCTGGTGGAGCGCATGCGGACCGATGCGGCACTGAACGCCGTAGACATGGCGACGTTCTACACCCCCGGTCCAAAAGGCTACACCGACTATCCGGCACTTGTGTACCGCGAAGGCAGAGCAACGTGAGCGCGTCGCAGAAACCAGAAGTCACCTGGAAGGACGTTCCGACGCGGACGATCACCTCAGGTGGCGTGGAGTTCGCCTACCGGGAACTCGGGGCGGAACATCCGGGTACGCCGGTGGTGTTCCTCATCCACCTGGCAGCCGTTCTGGACAACTGGGACCCTCGAGTCGTCGACGGCTTCGCGGCAACGCATCGCGTGATCACATTCGACAATCGAGGCGTAGGCGCGTCGAGTGGGGCCCCTGCGACATCGATGGAGGCCATGGCCAGGGACGCCATCACCTTCATCAAGGCCATGGGTCTGGATCAGGTCGACCTCTTCGGGTTTTCGATGGGCGG
Organism: Variovorax sp.; assembly: GCA_035476655.1. Classification (GTDB taxonomy): domain Bacteria; phylum Pseudomonadota; class Gammaproteobacteria; order Burkholderiales; family Burkholderiaceae_C; genus Variovorax. Next base: position 33,792 of record DATILH010000028.1, on the reverse strand, counting down.
GATGATTGCCCAGGAGATCGTGCTGATGGAGCCGCAACTCGTGCGCAAGATGATCATCACGGGGACAGGCCCCGCTGGCGGCGAAGGCATCAGCAAGGTGGCCCGCGTGACGTACCTCGACATGATCCGAGGCTGGCTCACCCACCAGGATCCGAAGCAGTTCTTGTTCTTCACCAGGACGCCCGCCGGAATCCGCGCGGGCAAGGAGTTTCTGCAGCGCTTGAAGGAACGCTCCGAAAACCGCGACAAGGCAATCACTGTGGCCGCGCTGCAGGCCCAGTTGAAAGCGCTGCGCCAATGGGGCACGAAGAAGCCCGCGGATCTTTCAAAGGTTCACCACCCCGTGCTGGTAGCGAACGGCGACAGCGATCGCATGGTCCCAAGCAAGAACACGCGCGAGCTGGCGCGGCGCCTTCCGAACAGCGAACTCATCATTTATCCCGATTCTGGACATGGCGCGGTGTTCCAGTTCCATACCGACTTCGTGCCCAAGGCGCTTGCCTTCCTTTCGCGCCAATCGAATTGATCTTGTCCTGCGACGGTGCCGCCAAGGAATGCAGGCGCCCGGCTCAATCAGGCCTCACGCCCGCCAATGCCCGCTTTCAATCGCTTCCCGCATGTCCCCCGGAATCTCCACCGCCTTGTGGCTCTCCAGCGAGGTCGTCACCAGCACCTGCCGCATCTGCATGCGCAGCTCGCCGTCATTGACGCCGGTGCAGCGTAAATTCAGCGTGATCGACCTGCTGCCCAGGCGCTCCACGTCCAAGGCCAGCGCGACGCGATCGCCCATCTTGCTCACCGAGCGAAAGTCCGCTTCCAGCCGCACGGTCGGCAGGCCAACGCGGCGCTCGATCACCAGCTTGCGATAGCCCACGCCCAGGCCTTCCTCGACCCAGTCTTCCACCAGCCCGTTGAACATCACGAAGTACTGCGGATAGAAGACGATTCCCGCCGGATCGCAGTCAGAAAAGCGGATCAGCCGCTCGCGCACAAACAAGGCGGAGGCCGCGCCGCTCACATCACTTCCCCACCCGAGACCGAGATGGCCTGGCCGGTGATCGAAGCCGCCGCCGCGCCGCACAGCCAGCGCACCGCATCGGCCACCTCGGCCGGTTGCACCACGCGCTGCTGCGGATTGCCAGCGACGAATTCGGCCAGCGCTTCCTCCTGGCTGCGCCCGGTCTTGGCGACCACGTTGGCCACGCTCTCGCGCAGGATGTCGGTGTCGGTGTAGCCGGGGCACACGGCGTTGACGGTGATGCCCTTCTTCGCCACCTCGAGCGCCAGCGAGCGGGTCAGGCCGATCACGCCGTGCTTGGCGGCCACATAGGCGCTGACGTACGGGTAACCCTTCTGCCCGGCAGTGCTGGCGATGTTGACGATGCGGCCCCAGCCGGAGCGCACCATGTCGGGCAGCGCTGCCTGCGCGCACAGGAAGCTGCCGGTCAGGTTGACGGCCAGCATGCGCTGCCAGATTTCGAGCGAAGTCTTCAGGAAGGGCGCGCTCTCGGCCTGCCCGGCGTTGTTGACCAGAATGGCGATGGGACCGCGCGCGGCGCGCGCCTCTTCGAAGGCCGCCGACACCGAATCGGCATCGCCGACATCCGCCACCACGATGCCGTGGCCGCTGCCCGGCAGTTCATCGGCCAGCGCCTGCAATGTCTCGCGCCGGCGCCCCAGCAAGGTGAGCCGGGCGCCCTCGGCCGCCAGGGTGCGGGCGATCTCCGCACCGATGCCGCGCGCGGCGCCGGTGACCAGCGCGTGCCGGTCCTGCAATGATGGAGTGGAACTCATGGGTTGTCTCTTCGCTGTTGGCTGCCACCCGGCATGCGATCCCAGGTGCTGGCCGTGACGCCGCGCTCGCGCAGCTTGAATTTCTGGATCTTGCCGTTCTCGGTGCGCGGAAGTTCCTGCACGATGTCGATGTAGCGCGGCACTGCGAAGTACGGCAGGCGCGCCTCGCAGAAACGGGCCAGCTCGGTCAGGTCGACCGGTGCACCGGGCTGTGCGATCAAGGTTGCCATCACCTCGTCTTCCGCCAGTTCAGAGCGCACCGGGTACACGGCGACGGTGGCGACGGCCGGGTGGCTCTGCAGGACCTGCTCCACCTCGTAGGAAGAGATGTTCTCGCCGCGCCGGCGGATCGCGTCCTTGAGGCGGTCGATGAAGCGAAAGGCGCCGTCGGCCTCGCGCACCACCCGGTCGCCGGTGTGGAACCACAGGTTGCGCCAGGCCTCCACCGTCTTGTCGGGCATGTTGAAGTAGCCGCTCGCAAAGGCGTAAGGCTCGTCGGCGCGCACCAACAGTTCGCCGGCCTCGCCGTCGGGCAGCGGGTTGTCGTCGGCATCGGCCACGCGCGCCTCGAAGCCCGGCTGCAGCCAGCCCATGACGCCGGTGCGCGGCGCATCGGGCCGGCTGGCGATGACGAAGTTGGTCTCGGTCGAGCCATAGCCTTCCAGGAGTTGCACACCCGTGCGCTCGCGAAACGCGGCGCCGGCCTGCGCCGGCACGCCGGGGCCCAGGCCGATGCGCACCCGGTGCGAACGCTCGCCCTGCCCTTCAGGCTGGGTCAGCAGGATCGGCACCATCGCGCCGAGCAGGTAGACCACCGTGGCACCGCAGGACTGCATCGTCGGCCAGAAGCCGGAGGCCGAGAAGCGCGGCGTGAAAACCACCTGCGCGCCCGTCAGCGCGGCCTGCGCATAGGTGTTGAGCGCGTTGATGTGGAAAAGCGGCAAGGTGGTGGCCAGCACATCGTCGGCGCCCACGCCCAGGATGCGCGCGGTGTTGGCGCCCCACCAGTGGAACTGCGCCTGCGGGCAGACCACACCCTTGGCCGGGCCGGTGGTGCCGGAGGTGTAGAGGATGGCCAGCGGATCGCCCGGCTGCACGGCTGCGGCGTCCACCGCCTCGCCGTCGGATGGATAGCCGATGCTGGGCACGCCGCCGATGCGTTCCGCCGGTGATTCAGGCGCGCCCACGATCCAGATCGCCTGCAGCGCCGTCTGAGCGAGTTCGGCGGTGGCCAGGCGCTCGGCCAGGGCGTGCTCGATCACCAGCAGGCGCGCGCCGCTGTTGGCCAGGAAGTACTGGATCTGCGGCCCCATCGAAGCGGAGTTGAGCGGCACCGACACCGCGCCGATCCAGCCGCAGGCCAGGAAGGTCTCGAGGCATTCGATGCGGTTGCCGCACAGGATCGCGACCCGGTCGCCGCGTTGCACACCGGCTGCCTGCAGCGCACCGGCCCGCCTTGCCACGCGCTCTGGCGCCTGGGCATGAGTCCAGCGCGTGCCGGCAATGCTGAGCGCCGGCCGGTCGCCAAAGGCGCTGGCCTGGTGCTGCAGCATGGCGGGCAGCGTGCGTGCGGCGGCTTCACTCATCGTCGTGGGTGCCGCCGCCCAGGTAGGTGGCCTGCACGCGCGCATCGTTGGCCAGGGCCTGCGAGGCGCCGTGCAGCGCGATCTCGCCGGTCTCCAGCACATAGCCTTCGTCGGAGCTTTCCAGCGCGGCGCGCGCGTTCTGCTCCACCAGCAGGATGGAGACGCCGTCGTCGCGCAGCTTGCGCACGATGGTCAGGATGTCGCGCACGATCAGCGGCGCCAGGCCCAGGCTGGGTTCGTCCAGCATCAGGAGGCGCGGCTGCGACATCAGCGCCCGGCCGACGGCCAGCATCTGGCGCTCGCCGCCCGAGAGCGTATTGGCGCGCTGCGAGCGGCGCTCGGCCAGGCGCGGAAAGCGCTCGTAGACCCAGTTCAGGCGCTTGCGCAGCGCATCGCCGGACATGCGCTTGGAGTAGGCGCCCAGTTGCAGGTTGTCGAGCACGGTCAGTTCGCCGAAGAGCTCGCGCTTTTCCGGCACCAGGCACAGGCCGCGCTCCACGCGCGCTTCCACGTCCAGGCCGTGCAGGTCCTCGCCCTCGAAGCGCAACACGCCCTTGGAAGGCATGAGGCCCATGGCCGCCGCCAGCAAGGTGGTCTTGCCGGCGCCGTTGGGGCCGATGACCGAGACGATCTGGCCCGACTGCAGCGAGAGCGAAACGCCGCGCACCGCATCGACCTGCCCGTACGAGACGTGCAGGTCCTTGATTTCCAGCATCGTGCTCATGCAACGCTCCCAAGATAGGCGGCCTGCACACGCTCGTCCGCGCGCACGGCGGAAGGCACACCCTCCACCAGCTTGGAGCCGAAGTTCATCACCACCAGGCGGTCCACCAGTTTCATCACGAAGTCCATGTCGTGTTCGACGATGAGAATCGTCACCCCTTCTTCGCGCAGCTTGCGCAGCAGATCGCCCAGCTCCATCTTTTCCTTGCGGCGCAGGCCGGCGGCGGGCTCGTCCAGCACCAGCAGCACCGGGTCTGCCGCCAGGGCGCGCGCGATTTCCAGGATGCGCTGGGTGCCCAGGGGCAGGCTGCCGGCCAGTTCGTGGGCGCGCTCGCCCAGGCCGATGCGATCGAGCTGGCGCTTGGCTTCCTGCAGGATCTGGCGCTCTTCCTCGCGGTCCAGCCGCAGCCCGGCCTTGAGCATGCTGGCCTTGGTGCGCGAATGCGCGCCGAGGGCGACGTTGTCCAACAGGCTCATGTGCGGCCGCAGCTTCACATGCTGGAAGGTGCGCGCCAGGCCCAGGCGCGCCACTTCGCGCTGCGGCATGCCGGCGATGTCGCGCTCCAGGAAGCGCACCTTGCCCGACGTCATCGGCAGCGTGCAGGTGAGCAGGTTGAACATGGTGGACTTGCCGGCGCCATTGGGACCGATCAGGCCGACGATCTCGCCGGCATCGACGTCGAAGCTCACCTCGTTGACCGCCACCAGGCCACCGAAGCGCTTCACCGCGCCGTTGACCGAGAGGATGCGGGTGCCGCGCGCCGGCAGTGCGCGGTGCGGCAGCGGAGCTACCGGCGCGGCGCCCAGCTTGTCGGCCGATTGCGGCGCGCGGAAACGCCCGCGCGTCAGCTTGCGCAGGAAGCCCATCAGGCCGCCGCGCGCAAAGTGCAGCAGCAGGATGAACAGGGCGGCGAAGGTGATCGCCTCCAGCTGGCCGGCGCGCTGCGTGAGCATCGGCAGCACGTCCTGCAGCCCGTTCTTCATCATCAGCACCAGGGCCGAGCCCACCACCGCGCCGGCCAGGTGGCCCAGGCCGCCGGCCACCGCCATCAGCAGGTATTCGATGCTGGCCCGCACGTCGAAGGGCGCGGGGCTGACGAAGCGGTTCATGTGGGCGTACAGCCAGCCGGCCAGGCCGGCCAGCAGGGCTGCCATCACGAACAGCGAGAGCCGCACCTTGTACGCATCGGCGCCCACGCTGGCCAGGAGGATGCCACCGCCGCGCAGGCTGCGGATGGCGCGGCCCGGGCGCGAGGCCAGCAGGTTGTAGCTGAACAGGAAGGACAGGCCGACGATGGTCCAGATCAGGTAGTAGATGGCGCGCGGATCGGCCAGCGACCAGCCGGCGATCGTGAGCGCCGGGATGTTCGACAGGCCGGTGTGGCGGCCCAGCGCATCGACGTTGCCGAACAGCATGGCGATCGACAGCCCCCAGGCGATGGTGGACAGCGGCAGGAAGTGCCCGCCCAGGCGCAGGGTCAGCATGCCGATGGCCAGCGCCGAGATGCCGGTGAGCGCCAGCGCGAACGCGAGGCCCAGCCAGGGCGAGAGGCCCTGCGCGGTGGTGAGCCAGGCCGTCGAGTAGGCCGCGATGCCGACGAAAGCCGCCTGCCCGAAGGAGGTGGCGCCGCCCACCCCGGTGAGCAGCACCAGGCCGAGGGCGACCAGCGCGCCGATGCCGATGTCGTTCATCAGCGAGACGCTGAAGTTGCCCAGCACCAGCGGCGCCAGGGCGAACAGCACGACCAGGCCCGCGATCAGCAGGCGGAAGCGGGAAATGCGCGGCATCTTCGTCGGCTCCACGGCGGCGATTTGCGAAACGGCGCTCATTGATCCACCTCCTCTTCGTCTTCGTCCGCATGCGGCGTCAGGAAGGAGCGCAGCATCAGCACCGGGATCAGCAGGCTGAACACGATCACGTCCTTCAGGGCTCCGCTCCAGAAGGAGGCGAAGCTCTCGACCACGCCCACGGCGATGGCGCCGATGGCGGTCATCGGGTAGCTCACCAGGCCGCCGATGATGGCGGCCACGAAGGCCTTCAGGCCGATGATGAAGCCCGAGTCGTAGTACATGGTGGTCACCGGCGCGATCAGCACGCCGATCAGGCCGGCCAGCAGCGAGGCGCAGCCGTACGCCAGCATCGCGGTGCGCGCCGGCCGGATGCCGACCAGCCGCGCGCCGATGCGGTTGACCGCGGTGGCACGCAGCGCCTTGCCGGCCACGGTGCGCTCGAACACCAGGAAGAACAGGCCGCTGAGCACGATGGCCGAGGCCACCATCAGGATCACCTGCCCGCTCACCGTGAAGCCGTCACCCAGCGGCAACGTACCGGAGGCCAGCGGCTGCGTGCGCGAGCCTTCCGGCCCGAAGAACAGCAAACCCAGGCCCGAGAGCAGGAAGTGCAGCGCCAGCGAGACGATCAGCAGCACCAGCACCGAGGCGTCAGCGATCGGCTGGAACACCACCCGCGCCAGCAGCGGCGCGATCGGCACCACCAGCAGCACCGAGGCCAGGATCTGCAGGGCAGCCGGCATGCCGGCACGCGCCGCCAGCCAGGCCAGCAGGCAGGGCACGGCGGGAGCCAGGCCCCAGAGCGCGATGGCCTTGGGGATTTGCGCCGCCTCGCCGCGCTTGAGCAGCGCGCCGATCTCGGTCATGGTCGCGAGAGCTGCCAGCGTGAGCACCAGGCCGATGGTCGGCGGCACGCGGCCGGTTTCGAAGGCGGCAAGCGTGAGCGCCGCGAAGGCGGCCACGTCGCCGAAGGGCACGAACACCACCCGGGTCACCGAGAAGATGAGTACCAGGCCGAGGCCGGCCAGCAGATAAACGGCACCGTTCGCCAGGCCATCGATGCCCAGGATGAGTGCCACGTCCCATGTCATTGGAGATCCTCCCTTGTTGACTCAAAAGCGAAGCAGCGCGCTCAGGGCGCCAGCTTCCACTGACCGTTTTCCAGCTTGACGATCACGCGGGCGCGCTCGTCCACGCCGTACAGGTTGCCCGGCTTGAAGCTGTAGATGCCGTGCGTGCCGGCCACTTCCTTGGTGCTGAAGATCGCGTCGCGCAGCGAGGCGCGGAACTCCGGCGTGCCCGGCTCGCCCTTGGCGCGCGCAGCGGCATCGGCGAACACCATCCAGCCGTCGAAGGAATAGGCCGAGAAGGCGTCGGTGGTCGGTGCGTTGTTGACCTTCTGGAAGGCGGCGCGGAAGTCCAGGCCCAGCTTCTTGGTCGGGTTGCTGTCGGGCAGCTGCTCGGCCACGATGATCGGGCCGGTGGGCATCAGGGCGCCCTGCCCGGCCGGGCCGGCCACGCGCACGAAGTCGGGGTTGATCAGGCCATGCTGGCCGTAGATGCCGCCCTTGAAGCCGCGCTCCTGCAGTGCCAGGAAGGGCAGCGCGCCGGGGGTGCCGGCGCCGCCGGTCATCACCGCGTCGGGCTTGAGGGCGACGATCTTGAGCACCTGGCCGGTGACCGAGGCGTCGGCGCGCGCGTAGCGCTCGTTGCTCACCACCTTGATGCCGGCCTTGTCCGCCGCCTTGTTCAGCGCGTTGTAGACCAGGTCGCCCCAGGCGTCGGAAAAGCCGATGTAGCCCACCGTCTTGACCTTGTTGCGCTGCATGCGCTCGACCACCGCGTCGACCATCAGCTGGGTGGGCTGCGCCACCGTCACCACCCAGGGGTTGTCGGCCGCGTCGATGGCGATCGGGCTCAGGCCGATCATCGGCGTGTTGGTCTCCTTGGCCACCTGCGCCATGGCGATCGAGGCCGGCACGCCGGAACTGCCCATGATGATGTCGACCTTGTCTTCCTGGATCAGCTTGCGCGCATTGCGCCCGGAGGTGGTGGGATCGCTGCCGTCATCCAGCACGATGAGCTGCACCTTGCGCCCGTTGATCTCGCCCTTGTAGGCCTGGGCGGCCTGCATGCCCTTGGAATACGGCACGCCCAGCGAGGAGTTGGGGCCGGACAGCGAGACGCTGACGCCGACCTTGAGGTCGGCCGCCAGCGCGCTGGCTGCAAATACGGCCGTCACGGCCAAAGCGACCGCGCAGCGGTTCATGGTGTGCATCAAGCTCTTCATTACGGGCTCCTCGAGGGGGTTGTGCTCTTGGTTTCAGGGGGGAACAGGAAAGGCAATCAGATGAACAGTTGCACCGCCGGCAGTGCGCGCTCGGCGCCCAGCAGGTCGACGCGCTTTTGCAGCATGCGGATGCCTTCGGGCGTGCGCACCAGCAGGTGGCGGTAGCTGCCGGCCAGCATCAACTGCTGCTCGCCGCGCGCCTCGATGTAGAGGAAGGGAGTGCGTAGCGCCGCCGTGCCCTCGTCTGCATCCAGGCTCTCCACCCGCGAGATCTGCAGCACATGCTGGCAGCGGCTGGGCGGATGCTGTGAATGGGCGCGCGGGTCCTTCAGCCGCTCGATGCGCAGCTGCAGCGACAGGCGGTCTTCGAAGGCGATGGAGTTGTGCGACTCCGGATCCTGCTGGAAGCGGCCCAAGAGCGGCACCCAGTAGCGCCCGTCCTCGGTGAACAGGGCCAGCCAGTCGTCGAACTGGCCTTCGTCGAGCAGCGCCGCCTCGCGGGCGATGAAGTCGGCCAGGGCCAGCTCGGTGAATGCGCTGTCGGTCATGTCAAGCTCCCATGCGCAGGGTCATGAACTCGGACCAGGCCCGGAACTGATTTCGCATCAGCAGTTCGTTGGTGCCGTTGGTGTCTTGCGCCCCCTTCTGCGCCTCGCCGCTCTGGTAGCCGCGGTGCAGGCTCACCCACTCGTTGCCCTCGCTGCGGAGGCCCCGCTGGATGCTCTCGAACAGGTGCACGTCGTCGTGCGCCACCACCGACATGGGCGAGAAGACCAGGCGGTTGTAGCTCATGGCACGCTCGAACAGCAATTCGGGCGCACCCGCGGCGCGAAAGGCCCAGGCCTCGACCAGCGTGCGATTGGCCGCCAGCGGACGGATCACGCGGATTGCCAGCGGCGAGCCCTTGAGCGCAAGGCTGGGAAAGAGCACGCAGTTCTGCGGCGATCGCTGCAGGACTGCGGTGGCGCGCTCCTCGCCGTGGGCCGCGCGCATTGCCGCTTCGTACTCGGGCAGGCGCGCATAGCTGGAGTGGATGCTGTGGCGGGTGCCCAGCACGCTGTGGCCATGCGGCAGCACGCGGCCGCCCATCTGGTCGAAGAAGTCGTAGCCGGCGCCAAAGGGCAGGATCTGCTCCATCAGCATCGGCTTGGGCTCCTCTGGATCGCGGCCCTCCCACACCGACTTGGCCGCGCGCGTGGCCGACTCGTGGGTCGACAACGGGTGCACCGTGTCGTTGATGTTTTCCAGGTACATCTTCCAGTTGCAATGGATGATGTTGCGCATGGCGCCGCCGGCAATCGCGAGCTTTCCCTCGGGCGACCGGTCGACCAGGTTGTCGATGGCGGCGAGGGCCTCGGCGCCGAAGTAGTCCTCGAAGCCGGGGCCGGCATCGGACAGGCGCACGAAGACGAAATCGCGGTACACCGCCACGTGCTTGAGCGCCGTCAGGCCCTGGCCGGCTTCGCATTCGGACAATCGCGTGCCCTCGTAGCCGGCCTTGATCGGAATGGCGAGCGGCGAGCCGTCCAGCTTGTAGGTCCAGGCGTGATAGGGGCAGCGGAAGAACTTGCCGGCGTTGCCGCAGGTGTCGCTCACCAGTTGCGTGCCCTTGTGGGCGCAACGGTTGTAGAAGACGCGGACGCCGCCATCGCCCTGGCGCACCATCAGCAATGGCTTGCCGGCGATGTCCTGCGCCAGGTAGTCGCCGGCGTTCGGCGCCTGGCTGGCATGGCCCAGGTAGACCCAGGTGTTGGCGAAGAAGTGTTCCTGCTCCAGCGCGAACAGTTCCTCGCTCAGGTACAGGTCGCGGTGCACACGGTCCTCCTGCACCAGGGCGCGAATCCGTTCGGGTTGGTCGCGGTACATGCTTCTCGCCTCAGGGTCTTACTGCGCCAGCTTCCACTGGCCCTTTTCCATCCGCACGATCACGACGGCGCGCTCGTCGGAGCCATAGCGGTTGTCGGCCTTGAAGTTGTAGACACCATGGGTTCCCACCAGCTCGTGCGTGGCCACGATGGCATCGCGCAGCGCGGTGCGGTACTGCGGCGTGCCGGGCTCGCCCTTGGTGCGCTTGGCGGCATCGGCCAGCAGCAGGTAGGCGTCGTAGGTATAGGACGAGAAAGCGTCGGTGGGCAGCGCGCCGTTGGTCTTCTGGTAGCTGTTGCGGAAGGCCAGCGAGACCTTTTTGATCGGGTTGCTGTCGGGCAGCTGGTCGGCCACCAGCACCGGGCCACTGGGCACCTGCAGGCCGTTGATGGCGGCACCGCCCACGCGCACGAAGTCGGCGTTGATCAGGCCGTGCGTGCCGTAGATCTGGCCCTTGTAGCCGCGCTCGGCCAGTGCCAGGTAGGGCAGCGCGCCCGGCGTGCCGGAGTTGCCGGCGAACACCGCGTCGGGGCGCTGCGCGACGATCTTCAGCACCTGGCCGGCCACCGAGGAATCGCTGCGCGCATAGCGCTCGTTCGCCACCACCTTGATGCCGGCGCGCTCGGCGCTCTTCATCAACGAGTCGTAGGCCAGGTCGCCCAATGCATCGGAGAAGCCGATGAAGGCCACCGTCTTGACGCCGGCCTTCTTCATCTTGTCGACCACCGCCGCCACCATCAACGGGAAGGGCTGCGAGACGGTGACGGTCCAGGTGTCGGCGCCACCGGGAATGACCACCGGCGTGGGCGAGATCAGTGGCGTTCCGGTCTCCTTCGCCACCGCGGCGATGGCCATGGCGCCGGGCACTCCGGAGGTGCCGATCAGCACGTCGACCTTGTCGTCGACCACCAGCTTGCGAGCATTGCGCCCGGCCGTGGTCGGGTCCGAGGCATCGTCCAGCACGATCAGCTCGACCTTGCGCCCGCCGATGGTCGGCTGCTCGGCGATGGCGGCGCGGATGCCCTTCTCATAAGGGATGCCGAGCGCGGCCACCGGCCCCGACAGCGAACTGATGAAGCCGATCTTGAGGTCGGCGGCGAAGGCCTGCGCCACGCCCAGTGCGAGGGCGCTGACGGAGAGGATCTTGGCGATGCGATTGTTCATGTTCAGTTGACGAGTTTCCATTGGCCCTTGTCGAGCTTGACGATGACGCGCGAGCGCTCGTCGGAGCCGTAGCGGTTGTCGGGCTTGAAGTTGTAGACGCTGTGCGTTCCCACCAGCTCCTTGGTGGAGACGATGGCGTCGCGCAGGGCGATGCGGTATTGCGGCGTGCCGGGCTCGCCCTTGGTGCGCGAAGCGGCGTCGAGCATCAACAGCCAGCCGTCGAAGGAATAGGCCGAGAAGGCGTCTGTCGGCGCGGCGCCGTTGGCCTTCTGGTAGGCGGCGCGAAAATCCATCGCCACCTTGCGCATCGGGTTCGAATCGGGCAGTTGCTCGGCAACGATCACCGGGCCGGTGGGTGCCAGCAGGCCTTGCACCGACGGGCCGCCCACGCGCACGAAGTCGGGGTTGATGAGGGCGTGCGTGCCGTAGATCTGGCCCTTGTAGCCGCGCTCGGTGAGCGCCAGATAGGGCAGCGCACCGGGCGTGCCCGAGGTGCCGGTGATCACCGCATCCGGCTTGAGCGCCACGATCTTGAGCACCTGGCCGGCCACCGAGCTGTCGGCACGGGCGTAGCGCTCGTTGCTCACCACCTTGATGCCGGCCGGGCCGGCGCTCTTTTGCAGCGCGTCGTAGACCAGGTCGCCCCAGGCGTCGGAAAAGCCGATGTAGCCCACCGTCTTCACACCCGAGGCCTTCATGCGCTCGACCACCGCGCTCACCATCAGGGGCGCGGGCTGCGGCAGGGTGACCATCCAGGCGCCCTCCTCGCCCGGCAGGTTGGCGTTGGCAATCGAGATCAGCGGCGTCCTGGTCTCGCGCGCCACCGCGGCAATGGCCAATGCGCCGGGCGAGCCGGCCGTGCCGATGATGACGTCGACCTTGTCTTCCTCGATCAGCTTGCGGGCGTTGCGTGCGGCAGTCGTCGGGTCGGACGCGTCGTCCAGGGAAACCATGGTGACCTTGTGGCCCGCCACCTCGGACTTGTAGGCCTGGCCGGCCTTGATTCCCTTCTCGTAAGGAATGCCGAGCGAAGAGACCGGACCCGACAGCGAGGTGATGAAGCCGACCTTAAGGTCGCCGGCGAAGGCGCTGGCGGCCGCCAGGGCGCTCAGGCTGAAGGCGATGCCGGTGCGCCGGCAAAAGACTCGGGACGGGGATTTCATGACGCGATCCTTCTTGTAGGGTGATCAGAGGAAAAGGTCCGCGGGCACAAACATGATTTATCAAATGTTTAGCTGTCAAGAATATTAGCGCGCTTGTGCCGCGAGGGAAAGGGGGAACTACCTAGACGAATGCAAGTTAGGCGCCACTACAGGGTCAGGCTGCCGACGCTTGTGCCGCCGCACACGTAAAGCACCTGGCCGGTGACGAATCCATTGGCCGGTTCGACGAAGAAGCTCACGGCGCGCGCCACGTCGGCGGATTCACCCAGCCGCTTGACCGGCACCGAGGCCGCCAGCACACGCTCCTTCTCGCTGCCCTGCTGCACCACGTCGTAGAACATGTCGGTGCGAATCGGCCCCGGCGCCACCACGTTGACGGTGATGCCCTCGGGCGCCAGCTCCAGTGCCCAGGTGCGCGCCATGCCCAGCATGCCGGCCTTGGTGGCCGAGTAACTGGTGCGGGTGGCCAAGCCCACCGCTGCGCGGGAGGACAAGAGCACGATGCGGCCGAACTTCTGCGCCTTCATGGTCGGCAGCGCCGCCTGCACCAACTGGATGGCGCAACCCAGGTGCAGTTCGACCAGCGCATCCAGGTCCTCCAGCTTCACTTCGGGCAGCAGCGCTGCGCGGATCACGCCGGCGTTGTGCACAACCGTGTTGACTGCGAAGCGCTTCGCCACGTCTTGTGCGGCCTGCGCGGTGGCGGCGCGGTCCATCAGGTCGACCTCGATGCTGTGCATCTTCGGATGGTCGACATCGCTGGCGCGGCGCGCCAGCGAGATCACCTCGCAGCCTTGCGCCAGCAGGTCTTCGCAAATGGCCTTGCCGATGCCGGCGCTGCCGCCAGTCACGACCGCGACCCGCGCGTTCATGCCCCGCCCTCCACCAGCGCGAGCACACGCAAGGGGCTGCCGCTGCCCTTCTGGATCTTGAGCGGCGGGCAGATCAGCACCGCGCCGGCCGGAGGGAGCTGGTCGAGGTTGGCGAGGCATTGCAGGCCGTAGCGCCCTGCCCCGTGCATGTAGTAGTGGCAGGGGTACGGCGGGCGCAGGTGGTAGCCCTGGCCGGCATCGGTGCCGATGGCTTCGGAGCCGAAGCCCAGCACATCGCGCTGCTCGACCAGGAAGCGCACCGCCTCCGTGCCCGGGCCGGGCGTGTGCTGGCCCGTCTCGTCGAAGTTCTGGTAGGCCTCCGGGTCCTGGCGCTGCGACCAGTCGGTGCGCATCAGCACCCACGCGCCCTTGGGGATGCGGCCGTGCGCTGCCTCGTAGCGCTCGATGTCCTCGACCGTCATCAGGTAGTCGTGGTTCGATTTCACCTGTTCGGAGCAGTCGATCACGCAGGCCGGCGCGACGAAGTGCTGCACCGGAATGGTGTCGACCGCGTTGTTCGGCAGGTCCTTGCCGGAGATCCAGTGGATCGGCGCGTCGAAGTGCGTGCCGGTGTGCTCGCCGCAGGAGAAGTTGTTCCAGTACCAGCCCGGTCCGCGCTCGTCGTAGTGCGACACCTCCTCGATGCGGAAGGGCCAGCACTGGCCCATCTCGGGCGGCAGCGCGATCTGCGGGAATTCTGGGGTGAGCGTCTGCGTGAGGTCGACCACGCGGATGCGTCCGCTGGCCATGGCGCCCACCAGCGCGCCGAGGACTTCGGCGGCGGATGTAAGGGTGTTGGTCGTCATTGCTATCAATCCTTGTGCTCAGCTACCGCCAGCGGACAACTCGCGCTCGAGCACCTTGGGGTTGTCCCTCCAGCGCTCCAGCCATTCCTGTGCCACGTCGCCCGGGTAGACGTCCTCCACCCCGTCGCGCAGCGCCTTCACGATGGCGCTGGCCAGCGCGCTCGGCGCCAGCTTCGGCGGCGGCACATGCTGGTTCCATTCGTCGTCGATCGGCCCCGGGAACACGTTCACCACGCGGATGCCGGCAGGCCGCATCTCGGCGCGCAGGCACTGCGCCAGCGAATGGGCCGCCGCCTTCGACGCACTGAAGGTGCCGTGCGGCGGGAAGTTGCTCAAGGCATAGACCGACAGCAGGTTGACCCAGGCCGTGGCGCCGGTCGCCCCGTCGGCCGAGCGGCCCTTGAGCGCCGGGCCGAACTCCTGCGCAAGGCGCAAGAGGCCGAAGTAGTTGATGTCCATCTCCGCCTTGGCCACATCGGTGCCGCGGCGCGCGCCGATGCCGAATGTGCGGTGCACCTCGGCGTTGTTGATCACGATGTCGACCTTGCCGCCGACCTCGCCCGCCAGCTCGGTCACCGAGCGGCCATTGGTCAGGTCCAGCGGCACCAGGGTCACCTGTGACAACGAGGTGATGTCCTCCAGCCCGCCCGTCTTCTTCCAGGGCTCGGCGTGGCCGACCCAGACGATGTCGGCGCCGGCCGTGACCAGCGCGCGCACAATGGCCTGGCCCACCGGCGTCTTGCCGTCGGTGACCAGCACCTTGCGGAACTTGGGGTCGCTGGTCATTTCACGCAGCATCTTGTCGTCGGCCATATGGGCGCTCCCTTCAGTCGGAAATCCAATCAATACCGCTTGTCCGGCGCGGTCCAGCCGGGCGCCGACGCGGATGCGCGAGGGCGCGTCACCCACCTCGCCGAGCAGGTGCACCATCAGGGTCGGGCCGCTGTCCAGGTGCACCAGGCCCAGGCGCCAGGGCAGGCGCTCGCGGAAGAACAGGTCGTTGCTGTGGTGCAGCGTCGTGCTGCCGAGCAGGTTGCCCTCGCCCGATTGCTCGCGCCAGCGCAAGGCGGCCGAGAGGCACTTGCGGCAGGCCTCGCGCGGCGGGTACTGCACCGTGCCGCATTCCTCGCACTGCTGCAGCTCGAAGCGGCCTTCAGCAGCGGCGGCCGTGATGCCCAGCGCGACGCGGCCGCGCTGCCAGGGCGGCAGGTTCATCTGCCGGGTGCGCAGGACGGGGTTCTTGCGCTTGGGGCGCATCAAGGGCATCGTCATTCGGATCTCCCCAGGATGACGGCGCCCGTGCACAGGCAGCGGTCGTAGGTCACCATGCCGAAGCCGGCCACCAGGCCCAGCTTGGCGTCGGGCACGGTGCGCGGGCCGGCGGTGTCGGTGAGTTGGCGGATGGTTTCGGTCATGCCCAGGAAACCGCCGGCCGCGCCGGCCTGCCCGCCCGACAGTTGCCCGCCGCTGGTGTTGTTGGGAAAGCTGCCCGTGCTCGTCATGCCGTGCGCACGCACGAACTCGGGGCCCTCGCCTTTCTCGCAGAAGCCCAGGTCTTCGAACTGCATCATCACGATCACCGGGTAGTCGTCGTAGGTCTGGACGAAGTCGATGGCCTCGGGCTTGACGCCCGCCTGTGCGTAGAGGTCGGCGCGGTCCATGCGCCAGCCGCCGCGCACCATCACCGGGTCTTCGGCAAAGGCGTTGTGGCGCTCGATGGCGCCGCGGATCACGACGTGCGTCAGGCCCAGTTCGCGCGCCTTGGCCTCGCTCATCACCAGGAAGGCCTCGGCGCCGGCGCAAGGCATCACGCAGTCGAAGAGGTGGATCGGGTCGGCAATGGGGCGGGCCGCCATGTACTCGTCCAGGGTCAAGGGCTTCTTGAACATGGCGTGCGGGTTGCCCAGGGAGTTGGTGCGCTGGTCCACCGCGATGCGGCCGAAGTCCTCGCGCGTGGCGCCGTAGGTGCGCATGTAGTTGGCGGTGATGAAGGCGAAGATCGAGTTCGGCCCGCCCGAACCATAGGGATACGTAGCGTCGCGCGCGAAGTTGCTGAAGCTGCCCAGGGTCTGGCGGAAGGAATCGACATGGTTGGTGTCGGCCGCCACGCAGGCCACCACGTCGGCATCGCCGCTCTGCACCGCGCGCGCGGCGCGGCGCAGGCACATCACGCCGGAGGCACCGCCGGTGGGCACATGGTCCAGCCAGCGGGGCGACAGGCCCAGGTGCTGGGTCACGCCCACGGCCGTGTCGGGCACCAGCGAGAAGCTGGACAGGCACAGGCCGTCGATCTGCTCCTTGGGGATGCCGCTGGTCTTGACCAGCGCATCGACCGCGTGACCGATGAACCAGTGGGCGGTATGGGTGGAGTAGCGCACATAGGGCACCGTGACCGGCACGGCCACCGCGACCCCTGCGTAGGACTGGCGTCGGTGTGCGGTCATGTCTGCCTCTTCTTCATGGCGCGGGTGTCGACGCAATGCGGCTGGCCGGGCAATGCCTGCGCGAGCTCGCGCAACTGTCCGCGCTGGATCTTCTGCGAGGGCGTGAGCGGCAGCGCGTCGACGAAGGCGACGTAGCCCGGGGCCTTGTAGTAGGCCAACTGGTCCAGCGCATGCTGGGTGATGCTGGCGGCCAGGGCCTGCGCGTCCTGCACGGGCTGGTGCAACACGATGCAGGCCAGCACCTCGTCGCCGCGCACTGCGTCGGGCGTGGCGGCGACGGCCGAAGTCTTCACCGCCGGGTGCTGGTTGAGCACACTCTCGACTTCCACCGCAGAGATGTTCTCGCCGCTGCGGCGGATCACGTTCTTCTTGCGGTCGACGAAGAAGAAGTTGCCCTCGCCATCCCGGCGCACCAGGTCACCGGTGTGAAACCAGCCATCGGCCCAGGCCTCGGCGGTCGCGGCCTCGTCCTTCAGGTAGCCGGAGAAGAAATGGCGGCGCGGGTCGTCGCCCTTGGAGCGCACCAGCAGCTCGCCCGGTGCGTCGGCGGGCACATCGCGTCCCCCTTCGTCGACCAGGCGAACATCCAGGAAATCAGGCTGGCGGCCAAAGCAGCTGCTGCCAACCAGGCGCGGCTCGCGGTCGGCCATCACGCACGCACCGGCGCCCGTCTCGGTCATGGCCCAGGCCTCCACCAGCGGGAAGCCGAAGCGCTCTTCGAAGGGCGCGTGGTTCTTGCGGTCCACGCCGGCGCCGAAGCCCCAGCGGATGGCGTGGTCGCGGTCCGCCGATGCAGGGGCCGCCGACAACAGCATCGCCGGCATCACGCCCAGGTAGTGCGCGATGGTGGCGCCGCTCTCACGTGCGCTGGCCAGCCAGCTCTTGGGATGGAAGCGGTCGAGCTGCACCAGGCAACCACCGGCCACCAGCACCACCATGGTGGAAAACGCCATCGCGTTCATGTGGTTGAGCGGCAGCGGGGTGATGACGCGCTCCGCGTCGCGCCGGATGCTGCACACGCCATCGAGCGCGGCATACCAATCGCCGGCACGCAGGAAGTAGGCGTTGTCGAGCATGCAGCCCTTGGGGCGACCGGTGGTGCCGGAGGTGTAGAGCAGGCCGCACTCGGTGCCTTCGCCGATGGGTTGGCCGGCACGCGGCGCCGCCTTCGGCGCAGCAGGCACGAGATCGTCAGTGCCCATCGTCGCAAAGGGCACGCCTGCCTGCGCCGCCGCGGCGCGCAGATCCTCTGCGCGCGACGGCAAGGTCACGGCCAGGCCGATCTCGCTGTGACCGATGAGGTAGGTCAGTTCGGCCGAACGCATTTCGGCATTGATCGGCACCACGCTCGCGCCCAGCGCATTGAGCGCAAACCAGTGCAGCAGGAAGGCCGGCCGGTTCTCCAGCAGCAGCCCGACCCGGTGGCCATGGCCCCAGCCTGCCTGCGCGTAGGCGGCGCGAAGACGCTCCACCTCGGCCGCGGCCTGGCCCCATCGGATGGCCCCGGGCGAGATGCCGTAGGCCTGCGCCGTCACCGATTCGGTGAACAGGAACTGCGCATCCGGCGTGCGGGCCGCGGTGGCACGAAAGAGTTCGTAGACGGTGTTCGTCATGTCAGATGAAGAGCTGCACCGCCGGCAAGGCGGCGTCGCAGTTGATCAGGTTCACGCGCTTGAGGGTCATGCGCAGTGCCCCGTCCTGCAGCGTGAGGTGGTGCAAGAAGGTGCCCACGTAGAACTGCAGCTCGTCCCCCTGCGATTCGGTGTAGTGGAACTCGGTGCGCACCACGAACTTGCCGGCCGCCTCGTCGAATTCCTCCACGGTGGGCGTCTGCAGCAGGTGATGGCAGCGGCTGGGCGGCTGCTGCGAGAAGGCGCGCGGGCTCTTCAGGCGTTCGATGCGCAGTTCGCGCAGCAGCTTGTCCTCGTACAGGTGCGAGCTGTGGTTGATGCCGTCTTCCTGGTCGGGCACCAGCGGCAGCCAGTAGTAGGCGTCGTCGGTGAAGAGTGCGTTCCACTCCTCGTACTGCTTGGCGTCGAGCAGGCGGCACTCGCGCACCACGAAGTCGATCAGGTCCTGACGAGTCACGCTGCACCCCCTTCCATGCCCACCGTCATGTAGCGTTCCCAGGCGCGATATTGATTGCGCATCGAGATCTCGCTGGTGCCGACGGTCGTGCGGTCCTTGTCGCCGATTTCTGCTGCTTCGAAGTTGCGGTGCAGGCTGACCCACTCGTTGCCGCTGGCATGCAGCCCGGCCTGGATGCCGCGATAGGCCTGCAGATCGTCGTGCCCCACGACAGAGAAGGGCGAGTTGATGAGCCGGTTGTACATGGTGGTGCGCTGCAACAGTTCCGGCGGCGCGCCCTTCAGGCGGAAAGTCCAGCTTTCCACCAGCGTCTTGTCGACCGCGATCGGCCGGATCACGCGGATCGACTGGATCGCGCCCTTGATCGTGAGGTTCGGGTAGTACACCGTGTTGTGGCGCGCCAGGCCCAGGATCTGCGCGGTGCGCTCCGGGCCGTAGGCGGCCTTCATCGCATCGTCGTAGGCCGGAATGGCCGAGTACTTGCTGTGGATGCTGTAGTGCACGCCCGAGAAGCTGTGGCCGTTGTCGAACACCCGCACGCCCATGTCCTCGAAGAACTTGTAGTCCGACATGAAGGGCACGAACTGCTCGACGGCCATGGGCTTCGGTGCGTCTGCCGGCTTGTCGGCCCACATGGTCTTGGCGGTGCCGGCCGAGGATTCGTGCGCCACCATGGGGTGCATGGTGTCGTTCAGGTTCTCGATGAACATCTTCCAGTTGCACTGGTGCATGAAACGCAGGCACCCGCCGGCGATCTCCAGCTCGCCCTCGGGCGAGCGGTCGGCCATGTTGTCGATGGAGCTGAGCGAATCGCCGAAGTACTCCTCGAAGTCCGGCCCGACGTCGTTGATCTTGACGAAGATGAAGCCGCGGTACAGCCGCACGTTCTTCACCAGCGTCAGGCCCTTGGCCGATTCGCACTCGCGCAGCTGCGTGCCCTCGTAGCCGTTCTTCAGGGGGATCGACAACAGCGAGCCGTCGGTCTTGAAGGTCCAGGCGTGGTAGGGGCAGCGGAAGAACTTGCCGGTGTTGCCGCAGGGCGCCGTGACCAGGCGCGAGCCCTTGTGGGCGCAGCGGTTCATCATGACCCGCACCGAGTTGTCGCTGTGGCGCACCACGATCAGCGGTCGGCCGGCGATCTCCACATGGATGTAGTCGCCCGGCTTGGGCAACTGGCTGTCGTGGCCGACGAAGTTCCAGGTGTTGGCGAAGAAGTGTTCCTGCTCCAGCTCGAACAGCTCGGGGCTGATGTAGAGGTCGCGGTGCACCCGGTCGGGCTGCACCAGCGCGCGGATCGCTTCGGGGTTGCCGCGGTAGCGCGTTGTCATTCGTGGGTCTCCTTCAGATGTCGAGCACGAGACGCTTGCCCTTGCAACGAGAAATGCAGATCTGCATCACGTTGCCCTCGGCCTTCTCGCGGGCGGTGAGCACATAGTCGCGGTGATCGATCTCGCCTTCCATCACCGGGGTGGCGCAAACGCCGCATTCGCCGCGCTTGCAGTCGTACATCGGATCGCAGCCGTGCTCGATCAGGCAATCCAGGATAGTCTGGTCGGCGGGTACGGTGTAGGTCTGGCCGGACATCGCCAGCACCACCTCGAAGGGATGGTCGCCCTCCTCCACCGCCGGGGTGGTGAAGAGTTCGAAATGCACCCGGTCGTGCGTCCAGCCGCGCGCCTGGGTGGCGGCCAGTACCGCGTCGAGCATCACCTTGGGGCCGCAGACGTAGAGCTTGTCCTCCGGTGCGCAGCCGTCCAGCAGCGCGGCAATGTCCAGCGGCTTGCCGGTTTCGGTGTCGGCATGCACCGCCAGCTCGTCGCCCAGCAGCGCTTCCAGTTCCGGCAGGAAGGCCATGACATCGCGGCTGCGGCCGGCGTAGTGCATGCGCACCGGCTCGCCGGCGAGCTTGCGCGCCGCCGCCATGCTGATGAGCGGCGTGATGCCGATGCCGCCGGCCACCAGCACTGCGCGCGGGCTGCCGGCATGGACCGCAAAGTCGTTCTTGGGCGCTTCGATCAGCAGGCTGTCGCCTTCATTCAGGCCCTGGTGCATGAAGCGCGAGCCGCCGCGGCCATCGTCCTCGCGGCGCACCGCGATCCGATACTCGGCCGGCGCATCGGTGGCACCTGCTTGCGCCCTCGGGTTGATCAGCGAGTAGTGGCGCCAGTCCTGCTTGCCGTCCGGCAGGGTGACCTGCACGCGGATGTGCGCGCCGGCGGTGAACCCAGGCAGTGGCGCGCCGTCTTCGGCGGCCAGGCGCAATGTGCGGATGAGCGGATTGAGGCTCTTCGCCTCGACGACGCGCATCTTCAAGGTGGCGGGTGCTTCGTGCGTGGACATCTCTTCTCGTCTCCCTTAGCCCAGGGCGTATTGCGCCAGCTTGGCGCGCAGCTGCTTGCCGTGCTCATCGGCCAGCGCCGCGTCGCGCAGTTCGCGCAAGGTGGCCGGCGCCATCGCCTGGCCGGCGCGCAGGGCGGCCTCCATCAGCAACTGGTAGTTGGCGAGGCCGCGCTCGTGCGTGTCGCTGTAGCCCTTGACCAGGCGCTGGCACTGCGCGATCTCCAAGGCCAGTGCCGGGTTGAAGGCGGCGGTTTCGGCGATTCGGGCCAGCCATTGCTCGATGTGCCGGTTCTCCTCGACAAAGCGGGTGGTGGACCGGCGCCAGCGCGCAGCAAAGGCCACGCAGCGCAACATCAGGTAGCCGTGCAGCGAACTGGTGCGCACCACGCGGCCCTTTTTCGTCATGCGCTCCACCAGCCGGCGGGGCGCACCCGAATCCATCAGCCAGCGGCCCAGGCCGCCCGGCAGGGTTTCGCAGATCTCCTGCAGGCGCGGATGCATGTATTCCTCGATCGCCATCAACTGGTCTGCCTGCACGCCGGCTTCGCCCCGCACTCGCTCGAAGCGGGTCGCGCGGGTCTTGAGCGCGGCGACGCGGGCCGTGTCTTCGTAGGACATCCACAGGGCCAGGTGGCGCGCCACCTCATCCAGCAGGCGGCCGCCGTCGTTCGCGGGTAACGCCGCGATGGTCTGCATGCGCTCGAGGTAGGTCGCGGCGTAGGCCGTGTCCTGGTAGTCGATCAGGCGCCGCACGCCTTCCAGCAGCAGCGACTGCGCACGCGCCGGGAAGCTCTGCTGCACCCGCTCGACCAGGGCTCGCACCTCGGGATCGCGCGGTGCTGGCGCAAGCACCTGGGACGGCGCAGCTTCGGCGGCGACCGGCGCATCGCCGGACTGCACCCGCTCGAAGGCGCCGCCAAAGGCGCGCAGGCTGGGCTTGACGCCCACGCCGCCGCGCTCGACGGTGGCTTCGAACTGGGCGCGGGCAAAGGGCAGCACGCCCGAGCCTGCCAGCGCCCCGAACAGCACGGCACTGATCACGCTGCCCGCCTCTTCCGCGGCGCGCGCCATGTCGAAGCGGATGAAGCGCTTGGCCGCCTGCTCGCCGTGCGCCAGCAGTTGCGTGCTGTCGACCCGGCCGTCGCCCATGGCGGACTTCTCGGCGATGGAGTAGACGCGGTGGGTGGACGCGATCAGCGTGGTGCGATCCTGCGTCACCAATCCGCGCTGCACCGCGCGGCCGGATTCCATCAGCTCGGAGGCCAGCACGATGTCGACGTCGCCAGGCAGCGGCATCAGCGCCAGGATCGGCTGGCCGCCGTCGGCCTGCGCACGCGCCGCGGGATAGAGCTCGACGTAGTAGATGGTGGCGCCGGTGCGCTGCGCGACGCCGGGCACCGAGGTGGTCTGTGCGATGTAGCCGTTGTGCTCGCCGAGGTCGACGATCCAGTCGGCCAGCACGCCGCCGCCCTCGCCGCCCATGGCGAGGATCGCGATCTTGATAGGTTGTGCCGGGTTCATCTGTGGGGTTCTTGTTCTTGCAGGAATCAGAAGGCGTAGCGATCGCGCCGCTTTGCGTCGCCGCGCTGCAGCCAGCCGATGACGGCGCCGCGCACGCGCTGGCGCAGGCGGTCCCAGGCCGTCGGGTTGCTCACCACCTGCGCCTTGTAGAAGGAGGGGCACAGGACCGCCGCCTGCGAGACGTCGCCGCAATGGCCGCAGCCCACGCAGCTGTCGAGCACGGTGGCGACCGGGTCGGTGCGCAGCGGATCGGGGTTGGGCTTGATCGACAGCGAAGGGCAGCCCGACAGGCGGATGCAGGAATGGTCGCCGGTGCAGGTATCCGAATCCACGCCGAACTTCTCGCGCACCACGCGTTCGCCGGCCGCCACCGCCTTGCGCACCAGCGGCTTCTCGCGCCTCTGCTTGTTGAGCATGCATTCGGACTGGGCGATCAGGACCTTGGGGCCTGGCTCCTTGGTCGTCAGCGCTTCGCGCAGGGTGTCGCGCATGGCAGCCACGTCGTAGGTGCGGGTGAGCTTCCTCACCCACTTCACGCCCACGCCGCGCACCGCCTGCTCGATCTCGTGGCCGGTGCTGCGGCTGGCGTTGTGCGCGTTGGACGAGAGGATGTCCTGCCCGCCGGTGGCCGAGGTGTAGTTGTTGTCGACCACCACGGTGAGGTTGTCGCTGCGGTTGAAGACCGCGTTGGCAATGCCGCTGGTCAGGCCGTTGTGCCAGAAGCCGCCATCGCCCATCACCGAGATCGCGCGCTTGCCAGCGGGCACGTTGAGCGCCGCCGCGCCGGCGGCGCCCAGGCCGTAGCCCATGGTGGTGTTGCCCAGGTGGAAAGGCGGCAGGATGGAAAACAGGTGGCAGCCGATGTCGGCGCTGACGTGGTGCGGGCCCAGTTCGCGCTCCACCAGCTTCATGGCGCTGAAGATGGGGCGCTCGGGGCAGCCTGTGCAAAAGCCGGGGGGCCGGGCGTGCACGCTCTCCTCGATGGGCGCCACGGCGGTGAGCGGAATCACCTTGTGCACCTTGGGCGGCACCGGTAGCGGCGCCAGGCGCTCGTAGCGCTCGAAGAAGGTGCGCGCGCCCTTGAGCAGTACGGCCGCGGTGTATTCACCGGCCACCGGCAGCATGTCCTTGCCGTGCAGCGCGGCGCCGATGCCGGCCTGGCGCAGCAGGGTCGCGATGTTCTGCTCGATGAAGTTGGGCTGCCCCTCCTCTACCAGCAGCACGGCCCGCTTGTTTTCGCAGAAGCGCAGCACTTCGCTGTCGATCACCGGGTAGGCGACGTTCATCACGTAGAGCGGCACCTTGGAGTTGCCGTAGACGTCGGCCAGGCCCAGGCGCTCCAGCGCGCGCATGAGGGTGTTGTAGCTGCCGCCCTGCACGATGACGCCGATGTCGTCGGCGCCATCGGCAAAGAATTCGTTGAGGCCGCGCTCCTCGATGAAACGCACCGCGGCGGGCCAGCGCTCGCGCACCTTCTCCTGCTCGTGCACGAAGCTGGCCGGCGGCAGCACGATGCGGCTGACATCGCGCGCGGGGTGGTCCAGCGCGTCCTTCAAGGTGAACTTGGGCGGACGGTTCTCGGCCGCCACGAACTGCCCGTGCACATGGCAGGCGCGGATGCGCAGTTGCAGCATCACCGGCGTGCTGCTGGCCTCCGACAGCTCGAAGCCGGTCTTCACCGCCGCGACGATGGAGGGCAGGTTCGGCCGCGGGTCCAGGAGCCAGATCTGCGACTTCATGGCAAAGGCGTGGCTGCGCTCCTGCATGATCGAGGAGCCCTCGCCGTAGTCCTCGCCCACGATCACCAGCGCGCCGCCGAGCACGCCGCCGGAAGCCAGGTTGGCCAGCGCGTCGGAAGCCACGTTGGTGCCCACCGTGGCCTTGAAGGTGACGGCGCCGCGCAGCGGGTAGTTGACCGATGCGGCCAGGGTGGCGGCCGCCGTCGCTTCGCTGGCGCTGTTCTCGAAACGGATGCCCTGCTCGGCCAGGATGTCCTGGGCGTCGGCCAGCACGTCCATCAGGTGCGAGATGGGCGCGCCCTGGTAGCCGGCGACATAGGCAACGCCCGATTCCAGCAAGGCCTTGGTCACCGCCAGAATGCCTTCTCCATGGAAGACCTCCCCGGCGCCCAGCTTCAGCTTCTTGACTTCCTCGACAAAGGACCGCTCAGCCATGGTGCTCCTTGAAAACCCTCGAACAAAATTGGTCCGAAGGCCGTATATTCTTTAGAACTGAATCTATCCACAATCATGAATAACCCTAGACAAGCAAGCAGCGTGCCTAGCAAGGGTGCGCGCCGAAACGGTCCGGTGCAAGCGGTTTCGCAGCGCCGCTTCGTGGATGACTACCTGCCCGCCTTGCTGGCGCAGGCCAGCCACCTGATCTCCTCGGAGTTCCACAAGGTGGCGCGGCAGCACGGCTTTTCGGTCTCGGAGTGGCGCGTGATGGCCACCCTGGCCGGCGGCGATGCCATGAGCATCGGCCGTCTGGCGCAGGTTGCGGTGATGAAGCAGCCCACCGTGACGCGCATGCTGGATCGCATGGCCCCAAAGGGCCATGTGGAGCGCCTGCCCCACGACAGTGACCGGCGCATCACGCTGGTGCGCATCACCGACGCCGGCGAGCGCACCGTGAAGCACCTGATGGAATTGGCGCGCGAGCACGAGCACCGGGTGCTGGAGCCCTTCGGACTGGAGAGCGCTGAAGTGCTCAAGGACACGCTGCGGCTGATGATCGAGCTGCACGCGAACGCGTCGGCCGACGAGCCGGACGACGAGGACGCCGAGGCGCCCGAGTGAGGCCGACGTCAGCGTCGGCCGGCGCAGGCCGGGTCGCGGCCGCCCCGGCTCACACCGCACTCACCACTGGCCGAAGGGAATGCCCATCTGCCGGCGCCGGTTGGTGCGTTCCTCGATGAACTTGTCGCTCACCGTCACCCGGTGCTTGCGCCGCGCCAGGAAGTCGGCCAGCAGGCCGCGCAGCTTGGCGCGCGTGCCTCATGGCCGGCGTCGCGGCCCAGGTCGTTCATCTGGTCCGGGTCCGCTTCCAGGTCGTAGAGCTGTTCCGGCTCGTCCAGCCAATAGACATAGCGCCAGCGGGCGTTGCGGATCGAGAAGGCGCGCGCCTGCTGCGGTGTCTTTTGGAGGATGCGGCGCGCTTCCCGAAAGCCGTAGTCCAGTTCCGAATAGGTGAAGTCGCGCCAGTCGGCCACCTCGCCGCCGTGCAGCAGCGGCGCCAGGCTGCGGCCTTCGATGCGATGCCCCGGCACCGGCACGCCCAGCGCTTCCAGGATCGTCGGCACCACGTCCACCGACTCGACGAGCGCCTGATCGAGCGCCGGTCTTTGGCGGGGGATCGCCGGCGTGCCGTCGTGCGCCTGACGGTCGACGGCGAGGCGCTGCATGCGAGGCTCTTTCCCCGCGTCAAGGAAATCAACGCCGTGCTGCTGTCGGTGCTGTCGGAGGAAGAGCTGCAGACGCTGCAGCGCGTTCTGCCTGTGCTGCGAACCCAGGCCATCGCGATCGCGAATTCGAACCTGGTCGAGGCACTGGCGGATCGCCGGCACGGCGGCAGCCTGAAGATCTGGAAGAGCGGCGGCAAATAGCGCGCCGTCGCAACGCCTGGCTCAGTTCAACTGCTGCAGGAAATCGAGCACCGCACCTGCGAAGGCCTCGGGCAGCTGATCGGGCAGCGGAACCATGCCGCCTTCGATGTCGACGATGCGCGCATGCGACAGATGCGCTGCCAGTTCGGCCGCGTGCGGCGCCGCAAATGGATCCTCAGGTGCGCGCAGCAGAAGCACGGGCTGCGTGATGCGGCCGATGCGCTCTTCCATCCGATAGGAAGCGACCGCGCGATGCCCACCCTCCAGGTCGCCCGAGACCTTGAGGCCGTCGAGCACTAAGGCCTCCAGCAATTCGGGACGGCCGGGCGGGTAGAAGCCCTGGCGGTTGCGCCACATCTGCTGCAGGTGCGCGCCGTCTTCACTGCGGCTCACCGCGTCGATGGGCGGGCGCTTGGCGCGCGCCGCGCGA
This sequence comes from Variovorax sp., assembly GCA_035476655.1. Classification (GTDB taxonomy): domain Bacteria; phylum Pseudomonadota; class Gammaproteobacteria; order Burkholderiales; family Burkholderiaceae_C; genus Variovorax. The sequence continues at coordinate 7,310 of DATILH010000028.1, read as the reverse complement.
AATGCCGCGTCGGTGAAGGGCGTGGAAGACAGCACCAGTGCGCCGACGCGCTCGGGATATGCGGCGGCCAGCTCGATGGCGATCACACCACCGGTGTGATGCCCCACCACATGCGCCCGCTCGATGCCGAGCGCGTCCAGCAGTCCGCACGCCACCTTGGCCCAGCGCTCGATGCTGGGGGCCCAGGGCGCGGGAGCCGAATCGCCGAAACCCACGGTGTCCATCGCGACCGCGTGAAAGCGCCTGCCCAGCAGCGGCAGCACCGCCCGGTATTCGGCCCAGCTGCGCGGTGTCTGGTGCAAGAGCAGTACCGCCGGCGCGGTCGGTTCGCCGGAGGTGGCGTAGTGCACCTGGCCCACGGACAGGTCGGCAAAGGCGCGGCGAATGCCAGCGGGGTTCATGGCTACTCGCGTGTCGCCTCGGCCGGCGCGCGCCACAGGCCGGCGTGCTTGAGCATGCCCAAGGTGCGCAGCAGCACGTCCCCGCGGTAGGCCGCCACATCGCGGCCGGCGTAGTCGTAGAAGCCGCTGCCGCTCTTCAGGCCCAGGCGGCCCTCGCTCATCATGCGGTCCAGGATCGCCGGCGCCTGGTAGCGCGCCGGATCGATCGAGGCCGACATCTCGCGGCTGGCGTGATGCAGGATGTCGGCGCCGCCGAAATCGATGAACTCCACCACACCCAGCGCCGCGAAGCGCAGGCCCAGGCCGTAGCGGGTGGCCTTGTCGATCTCCTGCGCAGTGGCCGCGCCTTCCTCGATCATGCGGGCCGCCTCGTTCATCACCAGCGCCTGCAGCCGCGGCACGATGTAGCCGGGCGTGGGCCCGCACACCACGGGCAGCTTGCCGATCTCTTCCATCAGGGACTTGGCGCGCTCGATCACGGCGGGGTCGGTGCCGGGGTGGTAGCTCAGCTCCACCACCGGGATGACGTAGGCCGGATTGAGCCAGTGGATGTTGAGAAAGCGCTCGGGGCGCTTCACGAACTGCGCGATCTGCGTCACCAGGATGCTGCTGGTGGTGGAAGTGAGGATCGCGTCTTCCGGGCAATGGGCATTGATGTGCTCGAAGGCCTCGCGCTTGGCGTCCAGGGTTTCGGGCACGCCCTCGAACACCAGTTGCGCCGCCGCCAATGCACGTGGCGCCTCACTCGCACGTACCAGTTGGACGCGCGCCGCAATCGCCGCGACCTGTTCGCGCGCCAGCACGCCCAGCGCGGCCAGGCCGTTCAGGCTGCCTTCGATCTCGGCCCGTGCTTCCTGCGCCAGCTTGTCCCAGGCGGCATCGCCACGCTGGCGCAGGTCGATCAAGGAGACAGGATGCCCCGCATAGGCAAAGGCGATGGCGATGCCCCGCCCCATTCGGCCGGCGCCGACCGCGGCAACACGCGGCGCTTTCTCAGGTGCCGTCATGCAGCCGCTCTTTCAGCGCATCGCGCGACAGGCCCGCGAGGCCCAGCGCCTCGAAGGTGCGCGGCCCCTTGCGCAGGTCCCGCCCGAGGAAGCCGCCGACGATGGCCAGCAGGCCGTGCGCGATCGGCGTATCCACGCCCGCATGGCGTGCGGCCGAGGCCAGGAAGGCCAGGCCCAGTTCGGTGTCCTCGGTGATGTAGCGATGGCCGTACAGGTCGATGTTCTCGCGCCAGTCGCCGGACTTCACCAGTTGCTTGTGGGCGTCGCCGTACATCCACTTGTCGTTGTTGTAGTGGTCGGCCAGCGGGTAGTGCGGGCCGGCATGGCCGAAGGCATCGCGCACCGCGATGCGCTCGTTGTCCAGCTTGTCGGTGACCGCGCGAACCGCCTTTTGCGTGCCCTCGTTGTGGATGTCCCAGCGCTCGAAGTGCTGCAGCGGCGCCGCGTTCATCACCATCAGCGGCGGATGGATGATCGGGCCGGCGTTCATCAGCGCGCCGGAGAGCGCATCGCCGCAGCCATGCACGGCCGGGTAGGCCTTGCGGATCACAGCGATGGCCTCGCTCTCCTTGCGCGCCGGGTAGACGCCGGTGGGCAGGTGGATGGCGCGGATGGTGACGTTGACCTCGCGCTCGCCATGCTTGCGCGCCAGGTAGGGAAGCGTGCCGGTCTCGGCCCAGGCCACGTCGGCGCTGCTGCCGGATTCGCGCGCGATCTGCGCCATCACGTAGCTGCCGAAAGTGCCCGGCGGCAGGAACACCACCTGGCCATCGACCAGGTGGGGCGCCATGGCGCGCGCGATGTCCGCCTGGGCAATGGCCGGCGACGGGATGAGGATCAGCTCTGCCCCGCGCATCGCCTCGCCGATGTCTGCGGTGGCGCGCGCGATCTTCACGTCGCGCTCGCCTTGCGCGTCTTTCAGCCGGATCGAGCCGGCCTCGATGACGGCACGCAACGCCGCCGCGTCGCGGCGCCACAGGCGGATTTCATGGCCGGCTTCGGACAGGTCGGCAGCGGCGGCATAGCAGCCATGGCCTCCACCCAGGATCGCGATTTTCATGACGGGGTACCCCACAAGCTCAGGATTGATGATCGAGCAAGTACATTACTTTTCAAATGTTTAAGTGTCAATCAGTTATGCCCCGATGAGGAATCGCCTCCCGCCAGCTGCTCCAGGTGCGCCACCAGCAGGCGCGCCGCCGGCGACAGCTGCTTCTCGTCGTGAAAACAGATGGCGAAGCGGCGCCGCGCCCAATCGTCGCTGAGCGAAACAAGCTTCAGCCCGTAGGTGCCGGCCATCGGCCCGGCCACTTCGCGCGGCACCACCGCGATGCCCAGGTTGGCACGCACGCAGCGCAGCGAGGCATCGAAAGTGGTCACCACCGCCCGGTAGCTCAGCGGCCGGCCAATGATGGCCGCCGCGCGCGCCAGCATGATGTGCACCGCGGTCGAGGCTGGCAGCCCCACGTGGTCGAAGTCCAGGGTCTCCTCGAAGCTGCAGCTCTTGCGTCGTGCCAGCGGGTGCGAGGGATGGGCCACGATCGCCAGCTGATCCTTGCGGTAGTTGCGGGTCTGCAGGCCCTCCAGGTCTGCCGCGTCCCAGCACACACCCACGGGAGCCAGCCCCTCGCGAATGCCGCGCACCAGGTCGCGGCTCAGGGCTTCCTCGATGTCGATGCGGATGTCCCGGTGATCCGGCTGTTGCAGGAAGTCGGCAATGTCGTCGGGCAGGAATTCGGCGATGGAAGACACCGTCGCCAGCACCCGCACCTGCCCCTTGATGCCCTTGCCGTAGGCCGACATGTCGCGTGCCACCCGGTCGGCGCTGGCCAGGATGGCGCGCGCGTGCTCGAGCAGGATCTCGCCGGCGCCTGTGGGCACTACGCCGCGCCGCTTGCGCTCGATCAGCACGTTGCCCACCGTGCCCTCGAGCTGCGCGATGCGCTTGCTGATGGCCGAAGGCACGATGTGCTGCAACTCGGCGGCACGCGCGATGTTGCGGGTTTCGCAGACGGCGACGAAAAGACGCAGGCTGGTCAGGTCGAGGTCATGCATGGCTTGAGAGTTTCCCGATCGGAATGTCTAGCGTTCCACATTACCGCTTTAGCAGTTTGTTGGGAATCCCTAAAGTCATGCTCCATGAATGGAGACAAAGACATGCAGCCCCTGCACCCGCGCCTGCCCGCCAGCGCCGTGATCCGCGAGGTCGGCCTGCGCGACGGCTTGCAGAGCATCGACACCATCCTCGCGACCGAGCACAAGAAGGAATGGATCCGCGCTGCCCACGCAGCCGGCCAGCGCGAGATCGAGGTCGGCTCCTTCGTGCCGGCAAGCCTGCTGCCGCAACTGGCCGACACCGCCGAGTTGGTGGCCTTTGCCAAGCAGTTCCCCGAACTCTTCGTCTCGGTGCTGGTGCCCAACCTGCGCGGTGCCGAGAACGCCCTTCAAGCGCAGGCCGACCTGATGATCGTCCCGCTCTCGGCCAGCCACACCCACAGCCTGGCCAACCTGCGCAAGACGCCCGACGAGGTGGTGGCCGAGGTGGCCCGCATCCGCGCCGCGCGCGACGCTGCCGGCGCCAAGACCTTGATCGAAGGCGGTGTCGGCACCGCCTTCGGCTGCACCCTGCAAGGCGAGGTTGCGAAGAGCGAGGTGTTGCGCCTGATGCAGGCGCTGCTCGACGCCGGCGCCGACCGGGTCAGCCTGGCCGACACCGTGGGCTACGCCGATCCGGCCATGGTGCGCGAGCTTTTCGAGGAGGCCGTGAAGATCGCCGGCGATCGCTTCTGGTGCGGCCACTTCCACGACACCCGCGGCCTGGGCCTGGCCAACGTCTATGCCGCCCTCGAGGTGGGCGTGAACCGCTTCGATGCCTGCCTGGCCGGCATCGGCGGCTGCCCGCATGCGCCCGGCGCGAGCGGCAATGTGTCGACCGAAGACCTGGCCTACATGCTGGGCAGCATGGGCATCGCGACCGGGGTCGACATCGACCGGCTGCTGGCCCTGCGCAAGCGCGTGGCCGAGTGGCTGCAGGGCGAGACGCTGCACGGCTCGCTGTGGCAATCCGGCCTCCCCAAGACCTTTGCACGGGCACCGGAGCCCGTGCCCGCCTGAAGCAACAAGAGCTACCCCATGCCCACATCCACTCCCCTGCCCCTTGCCGGCATCCGCGTCGTCGAATTCACCCACATGGTGATGGGCCCGACCTGCGGCATGATCCTGGCCGACCTCGGCGCCGAGGTCATCAAGATCGAGCCGCCCGGCGGCGACAAGACGCGCAAGCTGCCGGGCCTGGGCATCGGCTTCTTCCGCTCCTTCAACCGCAACAAGAAGAGCGTGGTGCTGGACATCACCACAGCGGAAGGCCGTGCCACCGCCACCGAGCTGATCGGCGAGTGCGATGTGGTGCTGGAGAACTTCCGCCCCGGCCTGATGGAAAAGCTGGGCCTGGACTACGCCAACTTGGTCAAGAAGTACCCGCGCCTGATCTACGTGACGCACAAGGGCTTCCTGCCCGGCCCCTACGAGCACCGGCTGGCACTCGACGAGGTGGTGCAGATGATGGGCGGCCTGTCCTACATGACCGGCCCCGTTGGCCGGCCGCTGCGCGCGGGCACCTCGGTCAACGACATCATGGGCGGCATGTTCGGCGCCATCGGCGTGCTGGCCGCGCTGCGCGAGCGCGATGCCACCGGCCGCGGCCAGGAAGTGCAGAGCGCGCTGTTCGAGAACTGCGTGTTCCTGAGCTCGCAGCACATGCAGCAGTTCCTGATGACCGGCGAGCCACCGCCGCCCATGCCTTCGCGCGTCTCGGCCTGGAGCGTGTACGACGTGTTCACCCTGGCCGAGGGCGAGCAGCTTTTCATCGGCGCGGTGAGTGACAAGCAGTTCGTCACCCTGTGCAATGTGCTGGAGCGGCCCGAGCTGCTGCTGGTACCGGAGTTTCGCGACAACGCATCGCGGGTGGCAGTGCGGCCGGATTTGCTCCTTCGTCTCGGCGAGATCCTGCGCCAGCACCGCGTGGAAGAACTCGCACCCAAGCTGGAGGCGGCCGGCATCCCCTACGCGCCCATCATGCGACCCGAGCAACTGGTGGAAGACCCGCACCTCAAGGCCAGCGGCGGGCTGGTGCCCATGCAGACGGATGACGGCGGCAGCACCGACGTCGTGCTGCTGCCCCTGCTGATGGGCGGACGCCGGCCCGGCGTGCGCTTGCCCCTGCCCAAGGTGGGCGAGCACAACGACGAAGTGATGGCCATGCTGGCCACGCGCCGCCAGGCCGCCTGACAAGATCAGAAACTGAAGGAGACAAGCCACATGACCAAGCACCCCCTCTTCTCTCGCCGCAGCCTGCTGGGCCTTGGCGCTTCGGCGCTGGCGCTCGGCGCCCTGCCGGCACTGGCGCAGGACAAGCCGGTTCGCATCGTGCTGCCCATCAGCGCCGGCTCCGGCGTGGACGTGATCGCGCGTGCCGCCTCGCCGGCCCTGGGCAAGGCCTTCGGCCAGCCGGTGGTGATCGAGAACCTGCCCGGCGCCGGCGGCATCACCGGCGCGTCTGCAGTGGCCAAGGCGGCGCCCGACGGTGCCACCCTCGGTCTCTTTTCCAACAACCACGTGATCAACCCGGCGGTCTACAAGAAGATGCCCTTCGACGCGGTGAACGACTTCACGCCCATCAGCGTGATCGGCGCCACGCCGCTGGTACTGGTCGCCACCAAGTCGCTGCCGGCCAGGAACGTCAAGGAACTGGTGGCGCTGCTCAAGGCCAAGCCGGACGACTACAACATGGCCTCGTCGGGCAACGGCACCATCATCCACCTGGCAGGCGTGCTCTTCCTGGACCAGGCCGGCGTGCAGGCGCGCCATATCCCGTACAAGGGCACCGGCCCGATGGTGACCGACCTGGTGGGCGGCCAGGTGCAGTTCGGCGTGGTGGCCCTGCCGGCCATCCAGCAGCACATCAAGAGCGGTGCGGTGACGGCCATCGGCCTGTGCGGCGCCACCCGCTCGCCGGCCGCGCCGGAGATCCCCACCATCGCCGAACAGGGCCTGCCCGACTACAACGTAGAAGGCTGGTTCGCCGTGGTCGGCCCGGCCAAGCTGCCGCCGGCCGAGGTCAAGCGCACGCACGATGCCTTCACGAAGGCCTTTGCCAGCCCCGAGGTGGCGGAGGCGATGAGCAAGCAGGGAAATGTGATCAAGCCGACATCGCCGGAAGAGGCGGCGAAATTCTTCAAGAGCGAGGCGGCGCGCTATGCGGCGCTGGCGAAGAAGGCCAACGTGTCGCTGGACTGAGGGACGCCGAGGCGGCCGCGAAAAGGCGTGCGTCCGGGCCCGCCAATTGCTACGCTCCCGGCGCGCGGCTTCTCGCGTGTCCTGGAGCACCACGATGATTCTCGGTCTCACTACCCTGGGCGCCATCCATACCCTCATCAGCCTGGTCGCCTTGGGGGCCGGCATCGCCGCCTTCGTGCGCGACAAGGCGATCATCCCCGGCAACAGCCTGGGCAAGACCTACGTCTGGGCCACCATCCTGACCTGCCTGACCGGCTTTGGCATCTTCCAGCGCGGCGGGTTCGGCGCGCCACATGCGCTGGGCATCATCACGCTGCTGGTGCTGGCACTGGCCGCCGTGGCCGGGCGCGACAAGTTGCTGGGCGCAGCCTCGGCCTACATCGCGACAGCCTGCTATTCGCTCACCTTCTTCTTTCACCTGATCCCGGGCTTTACCGAGACCTTCACGCGCCTGCCTGTCGGCGCACCGCTGTTCACCGGCCCCGAGGACCCGGCCTTGCAGAAAGTGATCGGCGTGGTGTTCGCGATCTTCCTGCTGGGCCTGGCCTGGCAGCTCTTTCGCCTGTACAAGGCGCGCGCCATTCATCCCACGCCCGGGGCTGCCTGA
>DATILH010000027.1:0-7492 GCA_035476655.1 Variovorax sp. | reverse complement strand
TCCGGCGGCATCGCGGTGGGCATGGCCACCAACATCCCGCCGCACAACCTCAATGAAGTGGTGGACGCCTGCCTGCACCTGCTGCGCAACCCTGAGGCCAGCATCGACGAGCTGATGGAGATCATCCCGGCGCCCGACTTCCCCACCGCCGGCATCATCTACGGCATCAACGGCGTCAAGGAAGGCTACCGCACCGGCCGCGGCCGGGTGGTGATGCGGGCCAAGTGCCACTTCGAGGACATCGACCGTGGCCAGCGCCAGGCCATCATCGTCGACGAGCTGCCCTACCAGGTCAACAAGAAGACCTTGCAGGAACGCATGGCCGAGCTGGTCAACGAGAAGAAGATAGAAGGCATCAGCCACATCCAGGACGAGAGCGACAAATCCGGCATGCGCCTGGTGATCGAGCTCAAGCGTGGCGAAGTGCCCGAGGTGGTGCTCAACAACTTATATAAGCAGACCCAGCTGCAGGACACCTTCGGCATCAACATGGTGGCCCTGATCGACGGCCAACCCAAGCTGTGCAACCTGAAGGACCTGATCAGCGTCTTCCTGCAGCACCGGCGCGAGGTGGTGACGCGGCGTACCGTGTTCGAGCTGCGCAAGGCGCGCGAGCGCGGCCACGTGCTCGAAGGCCTGGCGGTGGCGCTGGCCAACATCGACGAATTCATCCGCATCATCCGGGAGTCGCCCACGCCGCCGGTGGCCAAGGCCGAGCTGATGAGCCGGCCCTGGGACAGCCGCATGGTGCGCGAAATGCTCACCCGCAGCCGCGCGGACGGCGGCGTGGTCAATGCCGACGACTACCGCCCCGACGGGCTGGGCCGCGAGTTCGGCCTGGGCGGCGACGGCCTGTACCGCCTTTCGGACACCCAGGCCCAGGAAATCCTGCAGATGCGCCTGCAGCGCCTGACCGGCCTGGAGCAGGACAAGATCGTCGCTGAATACAAAGAGGTCATGGCCGAGATCGAGGACTTGCTCGACATCCTGGCGCGGCCCGAACGCGTCTCGACCATCATCGGCGAAGAGCTGGCTTCGGTGCGGCAGGAGTTCGGCAGCACCAAGCTCGGCGCCCGCCGCAGCGTGGTCGAGCACAACGCGCAAGACCTTGCCACCGAAGACCTGATCACGCCCACCGATATGGTGGTGACGCTGTCGCATGGCGGCTACATCAAGAGCCAGCCGCTGTCCGAATACCGCGCCCAGAAGCGCGGCGGGCGCGGCAAGCAGGCCACGGCCACCAAGGAAGACGACTGGATCGACCAGCTCTTCATCGCCAACACGCACGACTACATCCTGTGCTTCTCCAACCGCGGCCGGCTGTACTGGCTCAAGGTCTGGGAGGTGCCCTCGGGCTCGCGCGGCTCGCGCGGCCGGCCGATCGTCAACATGTTCCCTCTGGCCGAGGGCGAGAAGATCAACGTGGTGCTTGCGCTGACCGGCGAGTTCCGCAGTTTCCCGGCCGACCACTACGTCTTTATGGCTACCTCGATGGGCACGGTCAAGAAGACCGCCCTGGATGAGTTCAGCAACCCGCGAAAGGCCGGCATCATCGCGGTCGACCTGGACGAGGGCGACTACCTGATCGGCGCGGCGCTCACCGACGGCAAGCACGACGTGATGCTGTTCTCCGACGGCGGCAAGGCGGTGCGTTTCGACGAAAACGACGTGCGGCCGATGGGCCGCAATGCGCGCGGCGTGCGCGGCATGATGCTCGACGACGGCCAGAGCGTGATCGCCATGCTGGTGGCCGAAGATGAGCAGCAGTCGGTGCTCACGGCCACCGTCAACGGCTACGGCAAGCGCACCCCGATCGGCGAATACACCCGCCACGGGCGCGGCACAAAGGGCATGATCGCGATCCAGCAGAGCGAACGCAACGGCAAGGTCGTGGCGGCCACCCTGGTACATACCGACGACGAGATCATGCTGATCACCGACAAGGGCGTGCTGGTGCGCACCCGGGTCAGCGAGATTCGCGAACTCGGCCGCGCCACCCAGGGTGTCACGCTGATCGGCATGGACGAAGGCTCCAAGCTCAGCGGTTTGCAGCGCATCGTGGAGAATGACGCGCAGGCCGCTGAAGGCGATACGCCGGAGCCGGCCGCCGGCGGCAGCGAAGGCTGACCCGTACGCCGCATTGCGAGGCCGCCCGATGACCGGGCGGCTGCTTTTTTTGTGAGAGACATGACCAGAACACTGCCCGACCTGAGGACCGCCATCGACGCGGTGGACCGCGACCTGCTGGAGCTGCTGAACCGCCGCGCCGCGCTGGCCAACGAGGTCGGCGATCTCAAGCGCGCCGAAGGCTCGCCGGTGTTCCGCCCCGAACGCGAGGCCCAGGTCATCCATGGACTGCAGGCCGCCAACCCGGGGCCGCTGAAGGCGGGCAACGTCGCCACCATCTGGCGCGAGATCATGTCGGCCTGCCGGGCGCTCGAGGCACCCCAGCGGGTGTCTTACCTGGGTCCGGCCGGCACCTTCAGCGAACAGGCGGCAGTGCAGTTCTTCGGCTCCAGCATCGAGCACGTGCCCTGCGTCAGCTTCGACGAGGTGTTCCATGCGGCGACCGCCGGCACTGCCGATTTCGGCGTGGTGCCGGTCGAAAACAGCACCGAGGGCGTGGTCACCCGCTCGCTCGACCTGCTGCTGCATTCGCCGCTGCACATCGTCGGCGAGATCAGCCTGCTGGTGCGCCACCACCTGCTGCGCCAGTCGGCCTCGCTCGAAGGCATCGAGGTGGTGCTGGCGCATCCGCAGGCCCTGGCGCAGTGCCAGGGCTGGCTGAGCAAGCACCTGCCCGGCGCCGAGCGCCGCGCGGTGGCCAGCAATGCCGAAGGTGCGCGGCTGGCTTCCACCAACCCGGCCTGGGCCGGCATCGCCGGCGAGCGCGCCGGAACCGAATTCGGCCTGCACGTCGCGGCCCATGCCATCCAGGACGAGGCCTTCAACCGCACCCGCTTCGCCGTGGTCTGCCTGCCGCAAACACTGGAGGCGCCCCAGGCCTCGGGCAACGACTGCGTCAGCCTGATCGTTTCGGTGCCCAACAAGCCCGGCGCGGTACACGACATCCTGGTGCCGCTCAAGCAGCACGGCGTTTCCATGACGCGCTTCGAGTCGCGCCCGGCCCGCTCGGGCCAGTGGGAGTACTACTTCTATATAGACCTGCAGGGCCACCCCTCGCAGCCCCACGTGGCGGCGGCGCTCCACGACCTGCGGTCCCTGTGCGCCTTCTACAAGGTGCTCGGCACCTACCCAGTGGGAGACTAAACCAGATGTTTGAACAACTCGGCCTGATCGGTTGCGGACTCATGGGCGGCTCCTTCGCCCTGGCGCTCAAGCGGGCCGGCTTGGTCAAGCGCGTGGTCGGCTACAGCAAATCGCCTTCCACCACCGAAAAGGCGCGGCTGATGGGCGTGATCGACGTCGAGGCGCCCTCCGCCCTGCTGGCGGTTTCGGGCGCCGACATCGTCCTGCTGGCGGTGCCGGTCGCAGCGACCGAAGCCACGCTCAAGGCCATCCGCCACCTCGTCACGCGCGAGATGCTGATCATGGACGTGGGCTCGACCAAGCGCGACGTGATCGATGCCGGCCGCCGGGTGCTGCGCGACAACATCGGCTCGTTCGTGCCCTGCCACCCCATCACCGGCAAGGAAGTGTCCGGGGTCGACCATGCCGATCCCGACCTGTACGGCGGCAAGCAGGTGATCATCACGCCGATCGAGCGCACGCTGGTGCGCCAGCTCGACCAGGCCAGCGCGGTCTGGCAGGCGCTGGGCTGCAAGGTGCAGCGCATGTCGCCCGACGCCCACGACGCGGCCTTCGCGGCCGTCAGCCACCTGCCCCACCTGGTGGCGTTCGCGCTGATCAACGGCATCGCGGGCCAGCCGCAGGGCCGCGACTTCCTGGCGCTGGCCGGCCCGGGCTTTCGCGACTTCACCCGCATCGCCGCCAGCGACCCCAAGGTCTGGCGCGACATCCTGCTGGCCAACCGGCAAGAACTGCTGGCGCAGTCCAAGCTGTTCCAGCAAAGCCTGGCCGAACTCGAAGCCCTGATCGACGAAGGCAACGCCGCCGCGCTGGAAGAAAAGATCCATCAGGCCAGCCACACGCGCGCCGACTGGCGCATGGGCGCCGCCAAGAAACTCTGATGTACGCAACCGCCTTCCTGGACCTTCCCGCGCTCGAGCGCGCCGGCGGCGAGGTCGCCCTGCCCGGCTCCAAGAGCATCTCCAACCGCGTGCTGCTTCTGGCCGCCCTGAGCGCCGGAACCACCGAGGTGGTGGACTTGCTGGATTCGGACGACACCCGCGTCATGCTCGATGCCCTGCGTGCCCTGGGCTGCGGCGTGCGCCACCGGGGCGCGGTGCTCGAGATCACCGGCCTGGGCGGCCAGGCCCCAGCCAGCCCCGCACGCCTTTTCCTGGGCAATGCCGGCACCGCCATGCGGCCGCTGGCAGCGGCGCTGGCCGTGCTGGGCGGCGAGTTCGAGCTCAGCGGCGTGGCCCGCATGCACGAACGGCCGATCGGCGACCTGGTCGACGCCCTGCGCCAGCTGGGCTGCAGCATCGCCTATCTGGGCAACGAAGGCTATCCGCCGCTGCGCATCGCGCGGCCGGCCCTGAAGCTGGACGCGCCGATCCCGGTGCGCGGCGATGTCTCAAGCCAGTTCCTCACCGCTCTCTTGATGGCACTGCCGCTGGTTGCCCGGCAAGACGTGACGATCGAAGTCGTGGGCGAGCTGATCTCCAAACCCTACATCGAGATCACGCTGAACCTGCTGGCGCGCTTCGGCATCGATGTCCGCCGCGATGGCTGGCAGCGCTTCACCATCCCCGCCGGCAGCCGCTACCAGTCGCCCGGCCGCATCGCGGTCGAGGCCGACGCGTCTTCGGCCAGCTATTTCGTGGCGCTGGGCGCCATCGCCGCGCAAGAGGGCGAGGTGCTGCGCATCCAGGGCATCGACGCCGGCTCGATCCAGGGCGACATCCGCTTCCTGGAGGCGGCGCAGCTGATGGGCGCCAAGGTCGCCAGCGGCAACAACACGGTCGAGGTCTCGCGCGGCAGCTGGCCGCTGCGCGCGATCGACCTCGACTGCAACCACATTCCCGACGCCGCCATGACCCTGGCGGTGATGGCGCTGTACGCGCAGGGCACGACCACGCTGCGCAACATCGCCAGCTGGCGCGTCAAGGAGACCGACCGGCTGGCCGCCATGGCCACCGAGCTGCGCAAGCTGGGCGCCACCGTGGAAGAAGGCGCCGACTTCCTGCGGGTTGCACCTCCGCAGCAGTGGCGGCCGGCCAGCATCCACACCTACGACGACCACCGCATCGCCATGTGCTTTTCGCTGGCGGCCTTCAACCCGGCCGGTGTCCCGGTGCGCATCGAAGACCCGAAATGCGTGGCCAAGACCTTCCCAGACTATTTCGAGGCCCTGTTCTCGGTGGTGCGCACGGCAGCGCCGCGCATCCCGGTACTCTGCGTCGATGGCCCCACGGCCTCCGGCAAGGGCACACTGGCCTTGGCGCTGGCGCAGCGGCTGGGCTACCACTATCTGGATTCCGGCGCGCTCTACCGCGTCACGGCCCTGGCGGCGGTGCGGGCCGGGCTGGCCCTGGACCTGCCGCATGAGCAAGACATCGCCCGCATGGCCCAGACTTTGCCGGTGCGCTTCGTCGCGGGCCATATCCTGCTGGGCGAACAGGATGTGACCGAGGCCATCCGCACCGAGGAAGCCGGCATGAACGCTTCGCGCGTGTCGGCCCTGCCGGCGGTGCGCTCCGCCCTGGTGGCCCTGCAGCACAGCTTTCAGCGGCTGCCGGGCCTGGTGGCCGACGGCCGCGACATGGGTACGGTGGTCTATCCCGGCGCCCGCCTGAAGGTCTACCTCACGGCCAGCGCCGCCCAGCGCGCCGAACGCAGGCATAAGCAATTGATTTCAAAGGGTATTTCTACTACAATTGCCGCTCTTCGCGCAGACCTCGAGGCGCGTGACGCACGGGATTCATCCCGCCCGGTCGCCCCCTTGAAGCCCGCGCAAGACGCCTTGCTGCTGGATAACTCGCTCCAATCGGTTGAAGAATCGGTGGAACAGGTGCTCCGGTGGTGGAGCGAAAAGCAGCCTTTCGAAAGCAGGAAAAGCAAAAGCTAGCCGCTTTTGCGGGCCCGCAAGGCTTAAAGGCCCACACCGCCCCTCTCGCGCGTCAGCGCCCAGGCGGCGTGGTTCGACAACCCAACCCGCGGCCCAGTCCGCAACAACGCCGTCCCAGTCATAGAAACAGCCGCCCGGCAATCTCGCCTCCTGCGGATGGAAACCTGTCGACGTGCAAGGAAACTCAATGTCTGAATCTTTTGCCGCCCTTTTTGAAGAATCGCTGCAGCGCTCCGAGATGCGCGCGGGCGAGGTCATCACCGCCGAAGTGGTGCGTATCGAACACAGCTTCGTGGTCGTCAATGCCGGCCTCAAGTCCGAAGCCTACGTGCCGATCGACGAGTTCAAGAATGACAAGGGCGAAATCGAAGTCCAGGTCGGCGACTTCGTGTCGGTGGCCATCGACGCCATCGAAAACGGCTACGGCGACACCATCCTGTCGCGCGACAAGGCCAAGCGCCTGGCATCGTGGATGAGCCTTGAAAAGGCCCTGGAATCCGGCGAATTCGTCACCGGCACCACCAGCGGCAAGGTCAAGGGCGGCCTGACGGTGCTGGTCAACGGCATCCGCGCCTTCCTGCCCGGTTCGCTGATCGACACGCGTCCGATCAAGGACCTGACCCCTTACGAGAACAAGACTCTCGAATTCAAGGTCATCAAGCTCGATCGCAAGCGCAACAACGTGGTGCTGAGCCGCCGCGCCGTTGTCGAAGCCTCGATGGGCGAAGAGCGCGCCAAGCTGATGGAAACCCTGAAGGAAGGCTCCGTCGTCCGCGGCGTCGTCAAGAACATCACCGAATACGGTGCGTTCGTCGACCTCGGCGGCATCGACGGCCTGCTGCACATCACCGACATGGCCTGGCGCCGTGTCCGCCACCCGAGCGAAGTCGTTCAGGCCGGCCAGGAAATCACCGCCAAGATCCTCAAGTTCGACACCGAAAAGAACCGTGTCTCGCTGGGCCTCAAGCAGATGGGCGACGACCCGTGGCTGGGCGTCTCGCGCCGCTACCCGCCCGGCACCCGCATGTTCGGCAAGGTCACGAACATCGCCGACTACGGCGCGTTCGTCGAACTCGAGCCGGGCATCGAAGGCCTGGTGCACGTCTCCGAGATGGACTGGACCAACAAGAACGTGGCTCCCGCCAAGGTCGTCTCCCTGGGCGACGAAGTGGAAGTCATGGTCCTGGAGATCGACGAGGACAAGCGCCGCATCAGCCTGGGCATGAAGCAGTGCAAGGCCAACCCCTGGCAGGAATTCGCGCAGAACACCAAGCGCGGCGACCGCGTCAAGGGCCCGATCAAGTCGATCACCGACTTCGGCGTGTTCGTCGGTCTTGC
>DATILH010000026.1:0-4882 GCA_035476655.1 Variovorax sp. | reverse complement strand
GTCCAGCCTGAAGCCGTCGGCCAGGCCCGGGTCGACCACCGCGAAGACCCGCGGGCGGTGCAGTGCGCCGCCGACCACATCGAACACGACGATGTGATGGTGGCCGCCACCATCGCTGCGCAATGCGGCCGAGGTGTCGCTGACGTAGAGCAGCGATTCATCGGGTGAAAACGCCAGGCCGTTGGGCTCCTCGATGAAGTCGCTGGCGATGGCCAGTTCTCGCGTTGCCGGGTCGTAGCAGAACAGGTAATTGCCCCCCAGTTCGCTCTCGGCGCGGTGGCCCTCGCGGTCGCTCGCGATGCCGTAAGGCGGATCGGTGAACCAGATCGTGCCGTCGCGCCTGACCACGACATCGTTGGGCGAGTTCAGGCGCTTGCCGCGGTAGCGGTCCACCACGATGTCATCGGGTGTGGCGGGCAGGATGCGCCCAGCCACCAACGGAGTGCGCACGATGGCGCGCAGCCCGTGCGAGCAATGCAGCAGGTCGCCGCTGCGTTCGCGCGTGTGGCCGTTGGTGAACTCCACGTTGTGGCGCCACACCGTCATGCCATCGCGCGAAGACCAGCGCAGCATGCGGTTGTTGGGGATGTCGCTCCACAGCACGGCGTCTTCCTCGGCCAGCCACACCGGGCCTTCGCTCCAGACGGCGCCGGTGCACAGGCGTTCCAGGCTGGCGCCTTGAGCCACCGGGGCAAAACGGTCGTCGAAGATGTCGATCATGGCGGCGCCGCTTCAAGCCAGCGTGTAGGCCGTCTTCACGGTGGTGAAGAATTCCTGGGCATAGCGGCCTTGCTCGCGCGGGCCGTAGCTCGAGCCCTTGCGGCCGCCGAAGGGCACGTGGTAATCCACACCCGCGGTGGGCAGGTTGACCATCACCATGCCGGCCTGGCTGTGGCGCTTGAAGTGCGTGGCGTACTTCAGGCTGGTGGTGGCGATGCCGGCGGAAAGGCCGAAGGGCGTGTCGTTGGCCATGGCCAGGGCTTCGTCGTAGTCCTTCGCCTTGATGACACTGGCCACCGGGCCGAACACTTCTTCGCGGTTGATGGCCATCGCCGCGGTGGTTTCGGTGACCAGCGCCGGCAACTGGTAGAAGCCGCAAGTGGCCCGCTGCACCGCCTCGCCGCCGAAGACCTGGCCGCCCTCCTTGCGGGCGATCTCGACATGGCCCAGGTTGCCGGCCAGCTGCCGCTCGTCCACGACCGGGCCGATGTCGGTTCCGGCCAGCAGGGCGTTGTCGATCTTGAGCTTGGCCAGTTTGCCCAGCACAGCTTGGACGAATGCGTGGTGGACACCCTCGGTCACGATGATGCGGCTGGACGCCGTGCAGCGTTGGCCGGTCGAAAAATAGGCGCTCTGCACGGCGGCGTTCACCGCCACGTCGAGATCGGCATCGTCCAGCACGATCATCGGGTTCTTGCCGCCCATCTCGCACTGCACCTTGGCCTGGCGCGCCGCGCAGGCAGCGATGATGCGGTGGCCCGTGGACTGCGAGCCGGTGAAGCTGATGGCGTCGACGCCAGGCGCGTTCACCAGGGTGTTGCCCACCTTGGAGCCGGGCCCCATGACCAGGTTGAACACGCCCTTGGGCAGGGACGTCCGGCTCAGGATCTCGGCAATCGTCCAGGCGCAGCCGGGCACCAGCTCGGCCGGCTTGAAGACCACGCAGTTGCCGTAGGCCAGCGCCGGAGCGATCTTCCAGGCGGGGATCGCGATCGGGAAGTTCCAGGGCGTGATCAGCCCGACGACGCCGACCGGCTCACGCGAGACTTCCACACCCACGCCCGGCCGCACGGATGCCAGCGATTCGCCGCCGGCCCGCAAGGCCTCGCCCGCGAAGAACTTGAAGATCATCGCGGCGCGCACCGTTTCGCCGATGCCCTCGGGCAAGGTCTTGCCCTCCTCGCGCGACAGCAGCCGGCCGATCTCGTCCTTGCGCGCCAGGATCTCGCTGCCGACGGCATCCAGCACGTCGAAGCGCTGTTGCGGGGTCGACAAGGCCCAGCGCGGAAAGGCCGAACGGGCGGCGGCAATGGCCGCTTCGGTCTGGGCCTCGTCGCCCTGGGCATACAGGCCGATCACGTCGGACGTGTCGGAAGGATTGACGTTGGGCGTCTCGGCGGCACCGGCCACCCATTCACCGTTGATGTAGTTCTTGAAGTTGTTCATGTTGTGTCGGCAAAACTGTCGTTGTTGACTGGATCCGGTAGAAAGCAAGTGCGTTGCCACCCATCACGGCCCGGCGCTGCGCCGGCTGCAGGCCGCCGAGCATGCGCATCACGCCCTCGACCAGCGGCCCGTAGCCGATGCGCAAGCCCGCCACCGGGAAGTTGCTGGCGAACATGCAGCGCTGCCAGCCGAAGATGGCGAGCGTCTCGCGCACGATGGCGGCGTTGTCTTCCCAATTCCAGGGCCGGTCGCGCAAGCCGAACTCCGACAGCTTGACATGCACATTGGGCTGGCGCGCCAGCACCGCCATGGCATCGCGCCAGCGCTTGAGGCCCTCTTCGCTGCGGTCCCACGCAAAGCCATGGTGGTTGAGCACGATGGGCAGTTTGGGAAACTGGGCCGCCACATCCGCCGCCTCGGCCAGGTGCCAATAAGGAACCCGCAGGTCCCAGCTCAGCCCAAGCCGTGACAGCAGTGACAGGCCGCGCAGCCAGGTCTCGTCCTGCATGCTGCCGCGCTGGCCGCGCACCGATGCGTCGGGCGATGACGACGTCACCGGCTTGCTGCGAATGCCACGCACGAGGGGAAACTTCAGGTGTTCCAGCAGGCGCTCGCCGGTTTCGGGCCGGTCCAGCCATGCATGGGCGACGATGGCATTGGGAAAGCCATGCAGCGCATGCTGCTCGTGCAGCCAGACTGTTTCCGTCACCTGCTCGCCGCGGTCGCGTTCGGCCTCGACATGCACCGTCGCCACCACGTTGTAGCCGGCCGCCGCTGTGAGGTAATCCGCTGGCATGAAGTTGTTGCGCAGCCGCTGGTAGTCGCCCAGGAAGAACTTGCCGGGGTCGTAGTCTTGCTGCAGCCAGGGATAGCGGCCGCGCGACAGGTCCCACAGGTGATGGTGGGCGTCGACGATGGGCATGTCGTCCGGCGAAGTCGCGAGCAGTTCCATGTCAGAGACTCCGCAGCTCAATCAAGCAGCTGTCATTGCGGACTCGATCCGCAATCCATGGCGTGCCACGCAGAGCGCGACTTTCGAGGCATGGATGCCGGGTCAAGCCCGGCATGACAGCCGGAACGCCCGGGATGACAGCCGGGACGCCCACGATGCCAGGGACAGCTTTCATCGGGCCAGTTTTCATCGCGCCTGAATCACCGCGTCCACCAGCTGCGCGCCGTACTTTTCAGCAAACAGCTGCTTGATCGGCTCGCCGACCACTTTGCGAAACGGCTCGGGGTTGATGTTGTCTTCGACCTGCATGCCGTTGGCGCGCAGGAAGGCGATGTCGCCGGCCTCGCTCTTCTTGATCAGCTCGCGCTGGAAGCTGCCAGCGGCCACGGCCGCCTCCACCAGGGCCTGCTGCTGCGCCGGCGTGAGCGCGCCGAACTTCACCTTGTTCATCACCACCGGCATCGCGGTGTAGGCATGGCGCGTGAGCGACATGTACTTTTGCACCTCGTAAAGCTTGTTGTTGCGCACGATGTTGACCGGGTTTTCCTGGCCGTCCACCGCCTTGTTCTCCAGCGCGGTGAACACCTCGGCCAGCGGCATCGGCGTGGGCGATGCGCCGAACAGCTGGAAGGCCTTCAGATGCGCCGGATTGGGCGTGGTGCGCAGCTTCAGGCCCTTGATGTCCTCGGGCGCACGCACGGCGCGGCGCGAGTTGGTCAGGCTGCGAAAGCCCACTTCCCAGTAGGCCAGGCCCTTCATGCCATGCGTCTCCAGCTCGTCGAGCAGGCCGCGACCGATGGAGCCATCCAGCACCTTGTAGGCGTGCTCGGTGCTGGCGAAGATGTAGGGCAGGTCGAGCACGTTCATGCGCCCGACCATGCCGGTGAAGTACGGCGTGCCCGAGGTGCACAGGTCGATGGTGCCGCCGCGCACGCCGGCAATCGCCGTGTTGTCGTTGCCCAGCGTGCTGGAGCCGTAGACCTGCACTTCCACCTGGCCGCCGGTGCGGGCCTTGACCTGGCGTGCGAATTCCAGCGCCGCCAGGTGCTGGGTTTCGGTTTCGGCGCCCGAATGCGCCATGCGCAGCTTCACGGACTGGGCCAGAGCGGGATGGGCCAGCAGCAGCGCGAGGCCGGCGGCGACAAGGGCTTTGAAAAGAGTCTTCATGATCGCATCCTTCATTGAATCCAGGCGTAGGACGAATCGGGTTCGCGCAGCGTGGCGATCTCCTGCTCGAACTCGAAGCTATCCAGGTTCAGCCGCCGCACCTTCTCGTCCTGGAACGAGATGTAGGCCGCACGCTGGCTCGGGTGGAACGACAGGGCCAACGGATTGGCCGGCAGGGCCAGGCAGCGGCGCTCGCGCAGCTCGGTATCGAACACCGACAGGCTCTGCTCGCCCGAGTTGGTCAGCAGCAGCAGATCGCGGCCTTCACGGTCGGTGGTGCGGTAGACGCGGTTGGGGTCGCGCCGGGTCTTGCCGCGCGACACGACTTGCATCGTCGCGGTGTCGATCGCCACCAGCGTGTCGTCACCACGGTTGGCCACGTACAGCAGCGACTCGTCCGCCGACAGGGCATTGCCCTCGGGCGTGGGCCCGGGCATCGCCGCCACCGGCGTGAAGGTCGGGTCGTTGGGCTTCATCTTGGTCACCGTGTTCGACAGCAGGTTCAGCGCGTAGGCCGTCTGCGCGTCGCGCGTCAGCGCGAACAGGTGGGTCTTGAAGCCGCCGCTGGGCACCGCCAGGTCCGGCACCTGGCAGGCC
>DATILH010000025.1:0-8535 GCA_035476655.1 Variovorax sp. | reverse complement strand
CCGCATTCCGCAGCCACACCGGCCGCTGGGAGCCCTTGCCCGGCACCGGCGATCTCGCCACGGTTGCCGACTTGGTCGTCTCTCTGCTCGGCTTTTACTTCGATCCTAATAATTAAACCTATTTACGGGATGTTGTACTAGTGCCACGAAGGCGCAGGCCCGCACGCCGGCCAGGCCGACGCCGAGGCCGGCGCCACAGAGCAAGGCGAAGGCCAGCACGAAACGGATCCAGCGGGCGCGCAGGGCAATGATGGCCGACAGGCCCAGCAGCCCGGTACCCAGTAGCACGGCATAGCCCGGCCAGGGCCAAAGCAGCGCCTGCTGCAGTTGCAGCGCGCTGCCCAGCACCAGTCCGCCCAGGGCCGCAAACGGCCAGGCGGCACGCGCGGCCTCCCTGTAATTCAAGCCTTGCCCTCCCCGACTGGCGCATTACTTGCGTTCTTGTGGGCTAGTATGCGCCGGGCCGAAGGCAAGTTGCCTGGTGCGCACCCTGTACCGACTGGAGAACCATGTCCATCCACGCCGCGCTCCATCACGTCACGCACTACAAGTACGACCGTCCGGTGCAGCTGGGCTCGCAGGTCGTGCGCCTGCGTCCGGCCCCGCATTGCCGCAGCAACGTGATCTCGTACTCGCTGCGCATCGAGCCGGCCGAGCACTTCGTCAACTGGCAGCAGGACCCCTTTGCCAACTACCTGGCGCGCCTGGTGTTCCCCGAGAAGACGCGCGAGTTCAAGGTGACGGTCGACCTGGTGGTCGAGATGGCGGTCTACAACCCCTTCGACTTCTTCCTGGAGCCGCAGGCGGAGAACTTCCCCTTCAAGTACACCGAATCGCAGGCGCAGGAACTGGCGCCCTACCTGGCGGTGGAGCCGCCGACGCCGCTGGTGGCGGCCTACCTGGAGAAGGTCGATCGCAAGGAACAGCGCACCATCGACTTCCTGGTCAAGATCAACCAGCAGGTGCAGCAGGACGTGCGCTACCTGATCCGCATGGAGCCCGGCGTGCAGACGCCCGAGCACACGCTGGAAGCGGGCAGCGGTTCCTGCCGCGACTCCGGCTGGCTGCTGGTGCAACTGCTGCGCCACATGGGACTTGCGGCGCGCTTCGTCTCGGGCTATTTGATCCAGCTCACGCCGGACGTGAAGGCGCTCGACGGGCCGAGCGGCACCGAGCACGACTTCACCGACCTGCATGCCTGGTGCGAGGTCTACCTGCCCGGCGCCGGCTGGGTCGGACTGGACGCCACCTCGGGCCTCCTGGCCGGCGAAGGCCACATCCCGTTGGCCTGCACGCCCACTCCATCGAGCGCCGCGCCCATCGAAGGCGTGGTGGACGAGGCCGAGGTGGAATTCGGCCACGAGATGACGATTTCGCGCATCTATGAGGCGCCGCGCGTCACCAAGCCCTATACCGACGACCAGTGGGAGGCCGTGCTGGCCCTCGGCGATGCGGTCGACCACAAGCTCGAAGCCGGCGACGTGCGCCTGACCATGGGCGGCGAGCCCACCTACGTTGCCACCACAGACCGCGACGCGGCCGAATGGAACACCGACGCCCTCGGCCCGACGAAGCGCGGCTACGCCACCGAACTGGTGCAGCGCCTGCGCGCCGAATACGGCGAAGGCGGCTTCCTGCACTTCGGCCAGGGCAAGTGGTATCCGGGCGAGCAACTGCCGCGCTGGGCCCTGTCGATCTTCTGGCGCGCCGACGGCCAAGCCGTGTGGCAGGACCCATCCCTCTTCGCCGACGAGCGCCACCCCACCCACTACACCAGCGAGGACGCCAGGCGCTTCACCGAAACGCTCACGCGCAAGCTGGGCCTGGCCACCGACTTCATCCAGCCCGGCTACGAGGATGTCTACTACTACCTCTGGCGCGAGCGCCGGCTGCCGGTGAACGTCGATCCCTTCGAAGCGAAGCTGGACGACGAGATGGAGCGCATGCGCCTGCGCCGAGTCTTCACCCAGAAGCTTGACGCGGTGATCGGCTACATGCTGCCCATCGAGCCGAGCCACGCGACCAGCGACGCGCCGGCGCTGGCCGGCCCCGGCTGGAAGACCGGCCCCTGGTTCCTGCGCGACGACCGGCTCTACCTGGTCCCCGGCGATTCGCCCATGGGCCTGCGCCTGCCGCTCGATTCGCAGCCCTGGAGCCGCAAGGCCGACTACCCCTACCTGGTCGACCGCGACCCGAACGCGCCGCAGGGCGCGCTGCCTGACGCGGCCGACTTCCGTTCGCGCTACGCCATGCCGACCGGCGGCGCGACACGCGACCTGGGTGCCGTGCCCTATGCCTTCGGCGCGCCGCCCACCGCGCCCGCCGCTCTCAAGCTGCAGGGCCCAGGTACTGGCGGCGAAGGCACGCCAAGCGATGGCGCCGACTTCGCCCAGCGTGCCCCGCGCCGCGGCGAATCAGCCCACTGGATCACCCGCACAGCCCTGTGCGTGGAGGTGCGCGACCCGCGCCGCGCCAACGGCCCGGCTGCCGAAAAGGTGGGCAGCGCCTCGGGTGTGCTCTACGTCTTCATGCCGCCGCTGCAGCGGCTGGAGGACTACCTGGACCTGGTGAGCGCGGTCGAGTCCTCGGCAACCGAGCTGGGCATGAAGATCGTGATGGAAGGCTACCCGCCCCCGCGCGACGCGCGCCTGAAGATGCTGCAGGTCACGCCCGACCCCGGCGTGATCGAGGTCAACATCCACCCGGCGCACAACTGGCGCGAGTTGGTGGAACACACCGAGTTCCTCTACGACGCCGCCTTCCAGACCCGCCTGTCGGCGGAGAAGTTCATGACCGATGGGCGCCACACCGGCACCGGCGGCGGCAACCACTTCGTGCTGGGGGGCGCCACCCCGGCCGACAGCCCCTTCCTGCGCAGGCCCGAGCTGCTGGCCAGCCTGCTCCTGTACTGGCACAACCACCCATCGCTGAGCTACCTGTTCTCGGGCATGTTCATCGGCCCGACCAGCCAGGCACCGCGGGTGGACGAGGCGCGCAACGACCAGCTCTACGAACTGGAGATCGCGCTCAAGCAGATCGCCAGGAGCCGCGAGACCTACGGCCAGGACATGCCGCCCTGGCTGGTCGACCGCACCTTGCGCAACATCCTGATCGACGTCACCGGCAACACGCACCGCAGCGAGTTCTGCATCGACAAACTCTACTCGCCCGACTCCAGCACCGGCCGCCTGGGCCTCTTGGAACTGCGCGCCTTCGAGATGCCGCCGCATGCCCGCATGAGCGTGGTGCAGCAGTTGCTGCTGCGCGCCCTGGTGGCACGCTTCTGGGCGCAGCCCTACAACGCACCGGCCACCCGCTGGGGCACCGAGCTGCACGACCGCTTCCTCCTGCCCACCTTCGTCAAGATGGACTTCGACGACGTGGTCGCCGAGATGAACCAGGCCGGCTTCGCCTTCGACGCCAACTGGTTCGCGCCGCACCTCGAATTCCGCTTCCCGCTGGTCGGCCAGATCCAGTCGATGGGCGTGGAGCTCACAGTGCGCAATGCGCTGGAGCCCTGGCATGTGATGGGCGAGGAAGGCGCGCCGGGCGGCACCGCCCGCTATGTCGATTCGTCGCTGGAGCGCATCGAAGTGCGCGTCACCGGCCTGAACGAGAGCCGGCACGTCATCACCGTGAATGGCCAGGTGCTGCCGCTGCAGCCCACCGGCACCACGGGCGAGTTCGTGGCCGGGGTGCGCTACAAGGCCTGGAACCCGCCCTCCTCGCTGCACCCCAGCATCGACGTGCATGCACCGCTCACCTTCGATTTGATCGACACCTGGATGAAGCGCTCGCTGGGCGGCTGCCAGTACTTCGTGTCGCATCCAGGCGGGCGCAGCCACGACAGCTTCCCGGTCAACGCCTACGAGGCCGAGAGCCGGCGCCACGCGCGCTTCTCGCGCATGGGTCACACACCGGGCCTAGTCAGCACCCCGCCGGCGACCATCGAGATCGCCGGCAGCCGTGAATTTCCCTTCACGCTGGACCTGCGCCGATAGGCGGCGCCAGGGGCCGGCCGGGCCGAGAATGACGGCGATGTGACAATCGACCGGCTGTGGATTCCCTCAACCCCTCCCTTTTCGATGCCACCTCGCCCGAGACGCAGGCCGCCTTGGCGGCAAGCCTCGCGCCCCCGGCCAGCCCCGGCCACTTCGACGAATTGCGCGGGCGGGCCACGCCCCCGCTGGCGCCGCGCGCAGCGCCGGCCAGCGCGCCGGCGCCGCTGCTGCGCGATGCCGCGGCACCCGATACGGCGGCCGACACAGCCGATGACGCCGATGCCGGCGAGCAGCCGGCCCTGGTCCCCGCCTGGGCTCATTTCTTCGAGGAACTCGGCGCCGGCGGCATCGACGACCTGCCGCGCCGCGCCGTCAGCCTGGAGCGCCAGATCCGCGACAACGGCGTCACCTACAACGTCTACGCCGATCGCGACGGGCCGCAGCGGCCCTGGTCGCTCGACCTGTTCCCGCTGATCGTCTCGCCCGAGAGCTGGGCCCGCATCGAGGCCGGCGTGCTGCAGCGCGTGCGCGTGCTCGACCGCGTGCTGGCCGACGTCTACGGCGAGCAGCAGTTGCTGGCCGAAGGCCTGCTGCCCCCGGCCCTGGTGCAGGGCCATCCGGGCTACCTGCGCGCCATGCACGGTGTGAAGCCGGTGGGCGACACCTGGCTGCACATCGCCGCCTTCGACCTGGCACGCGGGCCGGACGGCAACTGGTGGGTGATGTCGCAAAGCACCCAGGCGCCCTCCGGCCTGGGCTACCTGCTGGAAAACCGCATCGCCATCTCGCGCCAGTTTCCGCAGGCCTTCGAGGCATTGCACGTGCAGCGCCTGGCCGCCACCTACAGCGCGCTGATGGAGGCGCTGCAGAAGATGTGCCCGGCCGGCGCGCCGCCGCACGTCGCGCTGCTCACCCCCGGCCCCTACAACGAGACCTACTTCGAGCACGCCTACCTGGCGCGCTACCTGGGCATTACCCTGGTCGAGGGCAGCGACCTGACGGTGCGCGACCAGCGCCTGTACCTCAAGACCCTGCAGGGCCTGCGGCCGGTGCATGGCCTCATCAAGCGGCTGGACGACCAGTTCCTCGACCCGCTCGAGCTGCGCCCCGATTCCACGCTCGGGGTGCCGGGGTTGCTGCAGGCGATCCGCGCCGGCAACGTGCTGGTGGCCAATGCACCGGGCTCGGCCTTCCTCGAATCGCCGGCCCTGCTGGGCTTCCTGCCGGCGTTGGCACGGCACCTGATCGGCGAATCGCTGCAGCTGCCCGCCCTGCCCACCTGGTGGTGCGGCGAGCGCGCGGCCATGGAAGCGGCCCTGCCGGAACTGGCTGACTGCGCCATCAAGGCCACCTACCCCGACAACGGGCGCAGCTTCGGGGCCGTGCTCGGCAGCCAGCTGGGCCGGCGCGAGCTCGACGAATGGGCCGGCCGCATCGCCTTGCAAGGCGAAGCCCACACGGTGCAAAGCTACATGCCGCTGTCGCAGATGCCGACCTGGTCGCGCGAAGGCCAGATCGCGCCGCGCGCGGTGGTGCTGCGCGTGTTTGCAGTGAGCGATGGCACGCAAAGCTGGCGCGTGCTGCCCGGCGGCCTGGCCCGTGTGGCCGGACAGGACGCGCAGATCGCTTCCATGCAGCGCGGCGGCAGCAGCGCCGACGCCTGGGTGCAGACACACGCGGCCATCGACCGCACCACCCTCCTGCCCACCCACAGCACGCCAGCCTCGCTGGCGCGGCACCGGGCGCCGGTCACCAGCCGGGCGGCCGAGAACATGTTCTGGCTGGGCCGCTACACCGAGCGTGCCGAGAACGCGGTGCGCCTGGCGCGCCTCACCTTGAGCCTGCTGGCCGGTGAAGACCAGTCTTCCCGCCCGCTGCTCGAATGGCTGCACGAACTGGCGCGCCACAGCGCACTGGTGCCGCGCGACGTGCCGAGCGCGCCGCGTTCGCGCCGCGTCTTCGAGCGCTCGCTGATCGCCGAGCTGGGCAACCCGGATGGCGGCAGCGTCGGCTTCTCGCTGCGCTGCATCCGCAATGCGGCCGGCGCGGTGCGCGAGCGGCTGTCGCAGGATGTCTGGAACCAGATCGTGCGCGGCGAGGCCGATTTCGCGCGCCGGGCCGCCGAGCAGGCCGAGGAAGTCGCCGAAGGCAGCCATGCCACCAGCGCGGTGCTGCGTACCCTGGAGGCCGCCAGCCAAGGGCTGGCCGCGCTGACTGGCGCCCAGACCGACCGCATGACGCGCGACGACGCCTGGCGCCTCTTGTCCATCGGCCGCCACATCGAGCGCCTGGCCTTCCTGTCGGACGCCCTGATCGTCGGCTTCGACAACCGGGCGGTGCACGATGTGCCGGGCTTCGAGGCCATGGTGGCGCTGTTCGACAGCACCATCACCTTCCATGCGCGCTACCAGCAGCGGCGCGACGTCGGCACCCTGGTCGACCTGCTGGTGCTGGACGGTGACAACCCGCGCTCGCTGGCCTGGGTCACGCAGACCCTGCGCGGGCGCATCGCGCGGCTGGCCGGCAGCGCGCCGGGCAAGCTCACCGCCCTGTCCTACGAGTTGCCCGATCCGGCCAGCTGGACCCTGGAACAGCTGTGCATCCCGGGCGAAGGCACGCTCTATCCGGCGCTGGTCGAACTGTTCGAGCAGTGCGAGACGGCCGCCTACCACGTGTCGGACGCGATCGGCACGCGCTACTTCACCCTCACGTCCGAGTCGCTGCGTTCGGTGGGAGCCTGAACATGCTGCTGCAAGTCACCCACGAAACCCGCTACGCCTACACCCCGGCGGTTGAAACGGCGCAGCACCTGGCGCACCTCAAGCCCTTGAGCACGCCTTCGCAGCAGTTGCTGGAACACCGCCTCGAGATCACGCCCGAGCCGGCGCAGCGCAGCGAATCGGCCGATGTCTACGGCAACAGCCGTGCCTTCTTCGCGCTCGAGTCCACGCACGATGAGCTGAGCGTGGTGGCGCACAGCCTGGTGCGCACCTCGGAGCCGGTGCTCGCGCCGACGGTGGCGCGCGAGTTGCCCTGGGAGCAGGTGCGCGAGCGTTTCCGCTACCGCAAGGACGCGGCCTACGATCCGGCGGCGCAGTTCGTCTTTCCCTCGACCTACGTGCCGCGCCACGAGGACTTCGCCGCCTACGCCAGGCCCAGCTTCACGCCCGGGCGCCCGTTGTTCGACGCGGCCCACGACCTGACGCTGCGCATCTTCGACGAGTTCATCTACGACGGCGACAGCACCGAGATCAGCACACCGGCGGTGGAAGCCCTGGCGCAGCGGCGCGGTGTCTGCCAGGACTTCGCCCACATCATGATCGCCTGCCTGCGCACCCTGGGCCTGCCGGCGCGCTATGTCAGCGGCTACCTGCTGACGCAGCCACCGCCGGGCGAGACGCGGCTGGTGGGCGCCGATGCCTCGCATGCCTGGGTCTCGGTCTACCTGCCGGGCGCGGAGGGGCCGGGCGACTGGGCCAGCTTCGACCCGACCAACGGGCGTCAACCCGGCGAGGACTATGTGGCGCTGGCCGTGGGCCGCGACTTCGCCGACGTCTCGCCGATGCGCGGCCTCCTGCATGGCGGCGCGCGCCACATCCTGAAGGTGGGTGTCACCGTCCAACCGGCCGACGAGCAGCCGGCAACAACACTGGACGACAATCCTGCTCCTTCGCAATCACAAAGCCAGGAGAGTTCTTCATCATGAGCGTCTACGACAAGCTTTCGCAACTGGGCATCACCCTGCCGCCGGTGGCCGTGCCGGCCGCCGCCTATGTGCCCTTCGTGCGCACCGGCAACCTGGTGTTCCTCTCGGGCCACATCGCCAAGAAGGACGGCAAGCCCTGGGTCGGCCAACTGGGCGCCGGCATCTCGACCGAGGAAGGCCAGCAGGCCGCGCGCGCGGTCGGCATCGATCTGCTGGGCACGCTGCATGCGGCGGTGGGCGACCTGAACAAGGTCAAGCGCATCGTCAAGCTGATGAGCCTGGTGAACTCCACCGCCAGCTTCACCGAGCATCACCTGGTGACCAACGGCGCCAGCAACTTCATGGCCGAGGTCTTCGGCAGCGACAAGGGTGCGCATGCGCGCAGTGCCTTCGGCGTGGCGCAGATCCCCTTTGGCGCCTGTGTCGAGATCGAGCTGATCGCGGAACTTTGACCACCCCCGTGTCGGCTCGCTTCGTGTAGCCGAGCACCCCTTCGAGGGGGCAACACCAGCGGGCTGGCGGAGCCAGTTCCGCGGTGTTTCTGGTAGTAGCGGGCCAGGGGCCCTTCGCGCCACGCCGCTTACTCAGTAGTCGATAATTTAGGCTACAAGAATCACCGCTGCAAGCGAATTGATGATCCAATGGCGCATGAAGCGAGATGGCCGCACGCTGGATCACAAGACGCTTGAAGAGATTCGCCTGATGGCAGTCGAGAGAGTTCGCGATGGCGAGAAGCCTTCTTCGGTGATCGCCGCCTACGGCTTCAGTCGCACAACGATCTACAAATGGCTGAGGGCCTCGGCGGGCCGCGGCAAGGGGCTCAAGGCA
>DATILH010000024.1:0-50160 GCA_035476655.1 Variovorax sp. | reverse complement strand
GGACGCAGACTCGCTTCGATTTTCTTTGCCCCAAAGAATTCCGCGCCCAGGTTGTAGGCCGCCTTGAAACTCTTGTGGAGCCCCCACCCAACGGTCACCGCCGCCAACTCCGCGACATACACACCCAGCTGCAAGGCCGACGACACGGTCTTGACGCCGCTCCAGGCGTATGCCGCCAATTGCTTGGCCTCTGACGCAAAGTCTTTCAACCTGGAACGCCATGTGGGGTTGGCGCTCGCCACTGGCTCCGGTTGCGCGCGCGTGATCGCGGTGTCTTGCCTGTGGCCTTGGCTGGCCTGCGAGGCGGCCGCGGGCCCTTGATTCTGGTTCGTGCGAAGCGCGCTCAAGCTCGGGGTTTGCGGCGCCGCACGTTCGACGACCGTGGGCTCAGCCGGCAGTTGAATATTGCGTTCCCGGCTGGGCGACTGCTTCGTTTTCGCCTTCTTGGGCTGTTCAGGAAGCGCGATCTCGGTGGCGAGGTCCTGCGTGAGCGGAGGCAGCGGGTCCGCATGTGGACGAACAAGGGAAGGCAAAGACTCTTGCGCGCGGGGAATTGCGGCCTCTGCCTTCGCCAAAGGCGGGCTGACGTCTTTCGCTGCGCGAGTCTTTGACGAGCCTGCATCCAGCACCTTCGCATTGCGCTCGGGCAAGGGTGTGCGCAAGGTCGAAGGCCAGTTGAAGGCGGTCACCGCTTTTTCTCGGACCGGAGGAGTGGCCTTGGGCTTTGCCTTGTTCGTCTCGCGCAAGCGCGGACTGCCTGATGAAGGCGATCCGACGCGGTTGAAATGGGTATTAGCCATAAGCGCACTCCTTGTGTCGTCCCGCCGCTCTGCAATAACGGCCAGTGACGTCGGTGTGTGTCCGTGTCAGGCGAAAAGTTGCCGCCATATTTCTGACGCGCGCCCCTGCCGCGGCGCAGCATTTCCGCATCGCCGCAATGCTGCGCCGCACTATCTGGCGCGCGCCTCGCAAGCCACAATCCGCCAGTCACGACGACCCCTGCGAATTGCCCGCCACGCCCAGGAGAGACCCCATGTTCGCCACCTCGATCGCCGGCAGCCTGCCCAAGCCCGCCTGGCTCGCCGAAACCCACAAGCTGTGGCCCCAGTGGATGGCGCAGGGCGACGCGCTGCGCCAGGCCAAGGCCGACGCCACGCTGCTGTGGATCAAGACGCAGGAAGACGCGGGGCTGGACGTCGTGACCGACGGCGAGCAATCGCGCCAGCACTTCGTTCACGGTTTTCTGGAGCGCGTCGAAGGCATCGACTTCGCGCACAAGGTCGAGATGGGCATTCGCAACGACCGCTACAAGGCCATGGTGCCGCAGGTGGTGGCGCCGCTGCGGCTCACCGGCCGGGTGCACGCGTTCGAGGCGCAGCTGGCCAGGGCGCACACCACGCGCAAGCTCAAGTTCACGCTGCCCGGCCCCATGACCATCGTCGACACCGTGGCCGATCGCTTCTACGGCGACCGCCTCAAGCTGGCCATGGCCTTCGCCGAACTGCTCAACCAGGAGGCGCTGGCGCTGCAGGCGGACGGCGTGGACATCATCCAGTTCGACGAGCCGGCCTTCAACGTCTACATGCAAGACGCCGCCGACTGGGGCGTCACGGCGCTGGAGCGCGCCGCGCAGGGGCTTGCCTGCACCACGGCCGTGCACATCTGTTACGGCTACGGCATCCAGGCCAACGTCGACTGGAAAAAGACGCTGGGCGAGCAGTGGCGCCAGTACGAGCAGGTGTTTCCCGCGCTGGCGCGCAGCTCCATCGACCAGGTCAGCCTGGAATGCTTTCATTCCCACGTGCCGCCCGACCTGATGCGACTGCTGGCAGGCAAGGACGTGATGGTCGGCGTGATCGACGTGGCCAGCGACGAGGTGGAGACGCCCGAGCAGGTGTGCGAGACCATAGGCCGCGCCCTGCAGTTCGTCGCGCGCGAGCGTCTGATGCCCTGCACCAACTGCGGCCTCGCGCCCATGGACCGCGAGGTCGCCGTGCGCAAGCTGCAGGCCCTGGCGCAAGGCGCCGCGCTGGCGCGGCAGCGCTACGGCCCGACCTGAGCTCGCGACGCGCCAGCTGCGGCTCACCTCGGGCCACAATGCAGGCATGTGCCAACTCCTTGGAATGAACTGCAACACGCCGACCGACGTGACCTTCAGCTTCAGCGGTTTTGCCCAGCGCGGCGGCAAGACCGACCACCATGCCGACGGCTGGGGTATCGCCTTCTTCGAGGGCAAGGGCGTGCGGCATTTCGTCGACCATGAGGCGGCGGCGCAGTCGCCCGTGGCCGAGCTGATCCGCCGCTACCCCATCAAGAGCCGCAACGTGGTGGCGCACATCCGCAAGGCCACGCAGGGCGTGGTGGCGCTGGAGAACTGCCACCCGTTCGTGCGCGAGCTGTGGGGCCGCTACTGGGTCTTCGCCCACAACGGCGACTTGAAGGACTTCGAGCCGCGGCTGCACGCGAGCTTCCGCCCCGTGGGCAGCACCGACAGCGAGCGCGCCTTCTGCTGGTTGATGCAGGAGCTGGCCAAATCGCACGCGACCACGCCCAGCGTGGCCGAGATGACCTTGACGCTGCGCGAGTTGGCGCCGCGCATCGCGCGGCACGGGCCGTTCAATTTCCTGCTGTCCAACGGTGAGGCCCTGTGGGCGCATTGCTCGACCAACCTGTATTTCGTCGAGCGACGCCATCCCTTCGCCCACGCGCAGCTGGCCGACGAGGACCTGTCGGTCGACTTCGCGCGCAACACGACGCCGCAGGACAAGGTGGCCGTGGTGGTGACTTCGCCGCTCACCACCAACGAGACCTGGACGCAGTTTGCCTCGGGCGAATTGCGGGTGTTCGTCGACGGCGCGGCGGCCTGAGCGCCTGGCAAACATTCATTACAAAGCTTGGGCTTGCCTTCCTAGCCTCTAGCGCGAGTGTTTCCTACGGCCCTAGACGCGTCGCGCCGACAGGCCCGAACGCCCGCCGCATCCACCATCGCATGCACGAAGCCGGAAACCATCTGGTTCGCAGGGAAGGAAGACGCCATGAACGCGCCGAAAAGCAGGCCTTCGGGCCGCGTCGAAGCCGTGACGACGAACATGCGCAGGCTCGCATCATGGTGAAGCGCCTTCTCCCCTTGCTCGCCGTTCCCACCATGGGCGCCGCGGTCTACGCCGCCGCGGTGGCGTGGCTGTGGTACCGCCAGGAGCAGATTCTGTTCGAGCCGGCGCCGCTGCCGGCAGACCAGCCGCTGTTCACCGACGCCGATGTGCGGGAGTTCGTGGTGGACGTCCCCGGCGCGCAGCTGTCTGTTGCGCAGTTGCGGCGCCCCGAGCCACGCGGCGTGGTGTTCTACCTGCATGGGAATTCGGGCAACCTGCACAAATGGTTCGTCGGCCTCGACGCGTTTCGCGAGCTGAATTTCGACGTCGTCATGATGGACTACCGCGGCTACGGCAAGAGCACCGGCCGCATCGAAAGCGAAGCGCAGTTGCGCGCGGACGTGCTGGCGGTGTGGAACGCGGTGGCGCCGGAATACGTGGGCCGGCGCATCGTCATCTCCGGCCAGTCGCTAGGCACCGCGCTTGCGGCGGGCCTGTCCGCGCAACTGTGCGCCACCGGCGTCACGCCGGACCTGACCTTGCTGATCTCGGCCTACAGCAGCATGCGCGCGCTGGCCGACGAGCGTTTTCCGTGGGTGCCCAGCCGTGTGCTGCGCTATCCCTTGCACACCGTCGACGACGCCTGCCAGGTGAAGGGGCCGGTGATGCTGATCCACGGCGACAAGGACGAGCTGATCGGCCTGCACCACAGCGAGGCCATCCGCAAGGCCTTGCCCCAATGCCAGATGCTCTGCGTCGAAGGCGCCGGCCACTCGGACGTGCACCAGTTTCCGTCCTTCCGCGAAGGCGTGGCCGCGGCGCTCGTGGGCCTGGCGGGCCTGAGCACGACGCCGGCGCCGCCCACCTAATTCAACGCTGCTTCCAGAGCGTCAACGAACATCGCGGGCACATCGAAGCCGGTCTGCTGCGTGATCTCCTGGAAGCAGGTCGGGCTGGTCACGTTGATCTCGGTCAGGCAATCGCCGATCACGTCCAGGCCGACCAGCAGCAGGCCGCGCTCGGCCAGCACCGGCCCCAGCGCCTGGGCGATCTCCAGGTCGCGCGCCGTGAGCGGCTGGGCGACGCCCTTGCCTCCGGCGGCCAGATTCCCCCGCACCTCGCCGCCCTGCGGAATCCGGGCCAGGCTGTAGGGCACAGGTTTGCCGCCGATGACCAGCACCCGCTTGTCGCCCTGCGCGATCTGAGGCACGAAGCGCTGGACCATGAGCGTGGTCGCGCCCATGCCGTTGAGCGTCTCGGTGATCGAGCCGAGGTTCAGGCCGTCTTCCCTCACGCGGAAGATGCCCGTGCCGCCCATGCCGTCCAGCGGCTTGAGGATGATGTCCTTGTGCTCGGCGTGGAAGCGCCGCACCTCGGCCGGATCGCGCGTCACCAGCGTCGGGCTCACGAACTGCGGAAACTCCATCACCGCGAGCTTCTCGGGATGGTCGCGCAGGGCAGCCGGCTTGTTAAAGACCCGCGCGCCTTCGCGCTCGGCCTGCTCCAGCAGATGGGTGGCGTAGAAATACTCGCTGTCGAACGGCGGGTCCTTGCGCATCACCACCGCGTCGAATTCGCGCAGTTCGCGCACGCTGCCCTGCCCTTCGGTGAACCAGGTGTCCTGCGCGCCGGTGAGGTGGATGTCCCGCACCCGCGCCTGCACGCGCCGCCCCGACAGCCACGACACGTGCCGCGGCTCGCAGGCCGCGACGCGATGCCCGCGCCTTTGCGCCTCGCGCATCATCGAGAACGTGGTGTCCTTGTAGACCTTGAAGGATTCAAGCGGATCAGCGACAAAAAGAATGTGCATGCGTGTGTTCTAAAAAAGTCCAGTGCACGAAGACGTGCGCAAATCATTCCTGCGAGCACAACGGTAGTCCATTCGGGGACGCCGCGGAACCGGCTTTGCCGGGCCGCCAGCGGCGCCCCCTGAGGGGGAGGCGCCGCAGGCGCTTCGGGGGGGAGCTATATAGCCACTTTAGAGCCCAATTCCACCACCGCGTTGTTCGGCAGCTTCAGGAAATCGGCCGCCGCGCTGGCGTTCAGGTGCATCTGGGCAAAGAGTTTCTCCCGCCAGGGCGCCATGCCGCTGCCGACGGTCGGGACGACCACATCGCGCGACAGGAAATAGCTGGTGGTCATGGCGTCGAGCGAGCAGCCGCGGTCGCGCATGAGCGCCAGGGCGCGGGGCACGTCGGGGTCGTTTTTGAAGCCGTAATGCACGATCACCTGCCAGCAGTTGTGCCCCAGCGGCTCGATGTCCAGCCGCCGGCTCAGGCCGATCCACGGCACCTCATGGCTGCGCACGCTGACGAACAGGTTCTGGTCATGCAGCACCTTGTTGTGCTTGAGGTTGTGCAAGAGCGCGTTCGGCACTGCGCCGGACTCGGACGTGAGGAACACCGCCGTGCCCTCGACGCGCAAGGGCGGGCTCACGAACACCGCCTCCAGGAAGCTGCGCAGGTCGATCGCGTCCGTCTTGAGCGCTTCGTTGAGGATGGCGCGGCCCTTCTGCCAGGTCGCCATCAGCATGAAGATGCTGCCGCCGATGGCCAGCGGGAACCAGCCGCCGGCCAGCAGCTTGAGCATGTTGGACGTGAAGAAGGCCACGTCGATCACGAAGAAGACGCCGGTCGCGCTGATGCACAGCCACAAGGGGTACTTCCAGCCGTAGCGGATCACGAAGAAGGTCAGCGTGGTGGTGATCAGCATGTCCAGCGTGACCGCGATGCCGTAGGCGGCGGCCAGGTTGCTCGACGAACGGAACAGCACCACCGCCAGCACGATCGCGACGAACAGGCCCCAGTTGACGAAGGGCAGGTAGATCTGGCCGGTGTCGCGCACGCTGGTGTGCTGCACGTTCAGCCGCGGCAGGTAGCCCAGCTGTATCACCTGCTTGGTGACGCTGAAGGCGCCGGTGATCAGGGCCTGCGACGCGATGACGGTGGCGGCCGTGGCCAGGCCCACCAGGGGCACCAGGGCCCACTCGGGCGCCATCATGAAGAACGGGTTCTTCACCGCTTCGGGCCGCTCGATCAGCAGCGCGCCCTGGCCGAAGTAGTTCAGGGTCAGGCAGGGCATGACGACGCTGAACCAGGCTAGGCGGATCGGCTTCTTGCCGAAATGCCCGAGATCGGCGTACAGCGCCTCGGCGCCCGTGACGCACAGCACGACCGCCCCCAGGATGATGAAGCTCGTGCCCGGCGCGTTGAACATGAACAGCAGCGCATGGTGCGGGCTGAGCGCCTGCAGGATCTCCGGGTGCCGCATGATGTTGGAGACCCCCAGCACCGCCAGCACGGCGAACCACACCAGCGTGATGGGACCGAAGAATCGGCCGATCCCGCCGGTGCCGCGCTTTTGCACGACGAAGAGGCAGAACAGGACCACCAGCGTCAAGGGGATGACGAAGCTCTTGAACCGTGGCGACACGACCTCCAGGCCTTCGACGGCCGACAGCACCGAGATCGCCGGCGTGATGACGCCGTCGCCATAGAACAAACAAGTGCCGAAAATGCCCACGGTCAGCAGGATGGAGCGCAGCTGCGGCTTGTCCTTCACGGCCTGGGAGGCCAGCGCCAGCATGGCAACCAGCCCGCCCTCGCCGTTGTTGTCGGCCCGCAGCACCAGCACCACGTACTTGAGCGACACGATGACGGTCAGGGTCCAGAAGATGATGGACAGGATGCCGTAGACGTTGCCGACCGTGAAGGGCACGTGCCCGGAACCGAACACCTCCTTGAGCGCGTACAGGACACTGGTGCCAATGTCGCCGTAGACGACGCCGATGGCGCCAAGAGTCAGCGCCGCGATGGAGGATTGGGTACGTTGCACACGAAAGCCCTGCCGGTCGGGTAGCGGCCAGCAGGACGGTTTGCCAAAGGAGCCGCTATTGTGCGCCTGCCGTCGGGCCTGAGGACCCTAGATGGTGCAATGCACCATCTGCATCAGCGCTCCATGAAAGAAGTGCCCCACGCAGGCCACCGCGGAACCGGCTTTGCCGGGCCGCCAGTGGCGCCCTTTGAGGGGAGGCGCCGCAGGCGCTTCGGGGTGGGCCCGTCCTGCGGGGACACCGCGGAACTGGCTCCGCCAGGCCGCCAGTGGCGCCCCCTGGGGGAGGCGGCCGCTAGGCCGCATCGGGGGGGTCAATAAACCTCGGCGTTCGGGTCGGTCGCTTCTAGCTCGTAGCTTGCTGCCAGCATCGCGAGACGGCCGATCACGCCGTACATGTAGAAGCGGTTGGGCGCACTGGCGCCGGGCTTGGCGCCAGGCTGCGGTAAGTGCGCACTTTCAGAGAAAGCCAGCGGCACGTAGCTGGCACCCGGCGAATCCAGGTTCTCGTCGATGCTGCGCTCGGCATGCACGCGGTAGAAGCCGCCGACCACGTAGCGGTCGATCATGTAGACGACCGGCTCGGCCACGCCGTCGTGCACCCGCTCGCGGGTCAGCACGCCTTCCTGCACGATGATGTCGCCGCCCAGCCCCGGGGCCGCCTTGCCGGCGCTGCCACGCGCCTTGCGCGCCAGCGCCTCCAGGTCCTTGATGTCGCGCACCGTCATCACGCCCACGCCATTGGTGCCGTTGTCGGGCTTGACGATGACGAATGGCTTCTCGTTGATGCCGTATTCCTTGTACTTGCGGCGGATCTTGGTCAGCAACTGGTCGCAGTGGCCTTGCAGCAGATCGAGCCCGCCGCCCTGGCTCAGGTCCACGCCCTCGGCGTGGCTGGACATGGGGTTGATCAGCCAGGGGTCGATGCCCAGCAGCTTGCCGAAGCGCTTGGACACCTCTTCGTAGCTGCGGAAATGCTTGCTCTTGCGGCGCACCGACCAGCCTGCATGCAGCGGCGGCAGCAGGTACTGCTCGTGCAGGTCTTCCAGGATGCCCGGCACGCCGGCCGACAGGTCGTTGTTGAGCAGGATGGTGCAGGGGTCGAAGTTCTTCAGCCCCAGGCGGCGCCGGCCGCGCACGACCGGTTCCAGGCACACGTTCTCGCCGTGCGGCAGCTCGATCTTCTTGGGCGACTTGATCGCCGGATCGATGGAGCCGACCCGCACGTTGAGCCCGGCCATCTGGAAGATGCGCACCAGTTGCGCCACGTTGGCCAGGTAGAAGGTGTTCTTCGAATGGTTCTCGGGCACCACCAGCAGGTTGCGCGCCTCCGGGCAGATCTTCTCGATCGCGGCCTGCGCCGCCTGCACCGCCAGCGGCAGCATCTCGGGCGTCAGGTTGTTCCAGCCGCCCGGGTACAGGTTGGTGTCCACCGGCGCCAGCTTGAAGCCGGCATTGCGGATATCCACCGAGCTGTAGAAGGGCGGGGTGTGCTCCATCCATTCCAGCCGGAACCAACGCTCGATGGCAGGCATCGAGTCGAGCACACGCTGCTCGAGTTCGTTGATCGGGCCGGTCAGGGCGGTGACGAGATGGGGGACCATGCAGCAGCCTTGTTATGCGTGTTCTTCGCTTGAGCTAAGAACGCAATTGTAGATTTGGGGCCGCCGCCCCAGATGACAAGTACCCGCGCGCTCAACGTCGCCAGAAGGAGGGCGTCAAGAGGGCGATGAAGCTGAGCAGTTCCAGCCGCCCCAGCACCATGGCGAGGGTGCAGATCCACAGCTGGAAATCGCTCAGCACGCCGTAATGGGCGGACGGCCCGACGGCCCCAAGGCCCGGCCCCATGCAGTTGACGCTGGCAATCACCGCGCTGAAGGCAGTGAGCGGGTCGACGTCCGCCAGCACCATGAGCATGGACAGAAAGATGATGGTGGCGCCGTACACCAGCATGAAGGCCAGCACCGAGAAGATGACCCGGTTGTCCACCACCATGCTGCCCAGCTTGATCGGCTGGATGGCATTGGGATGCACCAGCCGGCTCATCTCGCGCGCTGCCTGCTTGAGCAGGATCAGCACCCGTACCATCTTGATGCCGCAGCCGGTGGAGCCCGCACTGGTGGCGATGCCCGACAAAAGCAGCATGAACATGGGCGCGAACACCGGCCAGGCCAGGTAGTCGACGGTGGCATAGCCGGTGGTGCTGCCCACCGAGATGGCATGGAAGACGCCGTAGCGCAGCGCCTCGAGCGGGCCGTAGACGCCCTTGGCCCACAGCACCGCCGCCACCAGCAGGCCGCCGCCTATCAGGGCGACGAGGGTGGCGCGCATCTCCGGATCGCGCCAGAAGCCGCCCCAGTGGCCCTTGCGCATCGCCACGAAATAGAGCGCGAAGTTGCAGCTCGCCACCAGCATGAACAGCACCGAGATGGCCTCCAGCAAGGGCGAGGCAAAGAAGCCGAAGCTCGTGTCGTGAGAGGACAGCCCGCCCAGGCTCACCGTGCTGAACATGTGCATCAGGGCGTCCATCGCTGTCATGCCGGCGGCCCAGTAGGCCAGCATGCAGGCCAGCGACAGGCTGGCGTAGATGCCCCACAGGCCCTTGGCCGTGTCGGTGATGCGCGGCGTGAGCTTGCTGTCCTTGATCGGGCCGGCCACCTCGGCCTTGAAGAGCTGGCTGCCGCCCACGCCCAGCAGCGGCAGGATCGCCACCGCCAGCACCAGGATGCCCATGCCGCCCAGCCATTGCAGGAAGGTGCGCCAGAAGTTGATCGACACCGGCAGCTTGTCGAGCCCGCTGAGCACGGTGGCGCCGGTGGTGGTGAGGCCCGACACTGCCTCGAAGTAGGCCTGGGTGAAGTTGATCGGCCGGCCGATCGTGGCGAGCGCCAGCATCAGCGGCAAGGTGGCGAAGAGCGGCAAGACCACCCAGGTGAATGCGACCAGCAGGATCCCGTGGCGCGGCTGCAGCTCGCGCTTGTGGCGGCGAAGCCCGCCCCACAGCAGCGCGCCGCAGGCAAAGGCCACGCCGGCCGAGATGGCCCAGACATGGGGCAGCCCGTCGGCGTGCAGCCAGGAAATTCCCAATGGCAGAAACAGCCCGATCGAGAAGAAGGCCAGCAGCGCGCCCAGCACGCGCAGCACGGGAAGGAATTCGCGCAGCACCGAAGGCCTTCAGAAGAAGGTGGCGCTGACGCGGAACAGCTTTTCCACATCGCGCACCTGGCGGCGGCGCGGCAGGAAGACCACCACGTGGTCGTTGCTGCGGATCACCGTGTCGCCGTGCGGGATGATGACCTCCGGCGGCGCCCCGGTAGCCAGCGCCTCCTCGTCTGGCCCCGGCAGCCCGCGCATGATCAGCCCAACCTGCGCGCCTTTGGGCAGCTTGAGTTCCGTGACGCTGCGGCCCACCACGCGCGAGGTCTTGCGGTCGCCGCGCGCCACGATCTCCAATGCCTCGGCCACGCCGCGGCGCAGGCTGTGCACCGCCTGCACGTCACCCTGGCGCACATAGGCGAGCAGCTCGCCCAGCATGGTCTGCGCCGGCGACAGCGCGATGTCGATCTGCGTGCCATGCATCAGCTCGGCGTAGCTGCGCCGGTTGATCAGCGCCAGCACCCGCCGTGCGCCCATGCGCTTGGCCAGCAGGCTGGCCATGATGTTGTCCTCGTCGTCGCTGGTCAGCGAGAGGAACAGGTCGATGTTCTCGATGCCCTCGCGCTCCAGCAGGTCTTCGTCGGTGCCGTCGCCGTGCAGCACGAGCACGCCCGCCGGCAGTTCCGAGGCCAGCGTGACGCAGCGTTCGGCGCTGCGCTCGAGCAGCTTGAGCTGCACCGGGCGTCCGCTCTCGATCAGCTGGCGGGCCAGCCGCAGGCCGACCCGGCCACCGCCGGCAATCATGATTCGATCGACCTCGCGCCGGCCAGGCCGCTCGTCGCGATACAGCGCCGACAACACCTTCTGCACATGCTCGCGCGCCGACAGCACGAAGACCTCGTCGCCCGGCTCGATGCGGGTGGGGCCTTCGCAGACGATGAAGCGATCCGGTTCGTCCTCCAGCCGCCGGTAGATGCCGACAATGCGCATGGACACGCCCGGCACGCATTCGCGCAGCTCGGCGATGGTGTGGCGCACCAGCGGCGCGCCGGCCATGGCGCGTACCGACACCAGGCAGGCCAGGCCGCCGGCGAACTCGCGCACCTGCAGCGCCGCGGGGTACTCGATCAGCTTGCCGATGTAGCGGGTCAGCGACTCCTCGGGGCAGATCACGCGGTCGACCGCGAAGCCCTCCTTGCCCAGGAGCGGGCTGTCGCCCTGGAAGGCGGCGGATCGCACCCGGGCGATGCGGGTCGGGATGTTGAACATCTGGTGCGCGACCTTGCAGGCCACCAGGTTGGTCTCGTCCTGCGCGGCGCAGGCGATCAGCATGTCGGCATCGCGGGCGCCGGCCTCGGCCAGCACCGCGGGGTCGATGCCGCTGCCGACCACGCCACGCAGCTCGAAGCGCTCTTCCAGCTCGCGCAGGCGCGCCGGGTCGGTGTCGATCACGGTGATGTCGTTGCGCTCCGACACCAGGGTGCCGGCCACGCTTTCTCCGATGCGTCCGGCGCCCAGGATGATGATCTTCATGTTCTTCTCCCCAGGCGCCCTCGCGGGCGTACTCAGCTGCGCACTTCGCCCTGCCCCAGCACCACGTATTTGAGCGAGGTCAGCCCCTCGATGCCGACCGGGCCGCGGGCGTGGAACTTGTCGGTGCTGATGCCGATCTCGGCGCCCAGGCCGTATTCGAAACCATCGGCGAAGCGGGTGCTGGCGTTCACCATCACGCTGGCCGAATCCACCTCGCGCAGGAAGCGCTGGGCATTCACATGGTCGCGCGTGACGATGGCGTCGGTGTGGTGGCTCGAATAGCGGTTGATATGCGCGATGGCTTCGTCCAGCCCCTCGACCACCTTGATGCTGATGACGGCCGCCAGGTACTCCTCCGACCAGTCGGATTCCACCGCATCGACCGCTGCCAGGTCGGCCGCGCGCAAGATGGCGGCGGCGGCCGGGTCGCAGCGCATCTGCACACCCTTGGCGGCGAAGATGGCGCCGATCCTCGGCAGGAGTGCGGCGGCTTGCGGACGTGCCACCAGCAGGCCCTCGGCCGCATTGCAGGGGCTGTACTTCTGCGTCTTGGCGTTGTCGACGATCTTCACGGCCATGTCGAGCTCGGCCGTGTCGTCCACATAGACATGGCAGTTGCCGTCCAGGTGCTTGATGACGGGAACCTTGGCCTCACGGCTGATGCGCTCGATCAGGCTCTTGCCGCCGCGCGGGATGATCACGTCCACGTACTGGGGCATGGCGATCAGGCGGCCGACGGCCTCGCGGTCGGTGGTCTGCACCAGTTGCACGGCATCGGCCGGCAGGCCAGCTTCCACCAGCGACTCGGCGACCAGTTGCGCCAGCGCCTTGTTCGATTCGATGGCCTCCGAGCCGCCGCGCAGGATGGCCGCGTTGCCGCTCTTGATGGCCAGGCTGGCCGCCTCGATGGTCACGTTGGGCCGGCTCTCGAAGATCATGCCGAAGACGCCGATCGGCACCCGCATCTGGCCGACGCGGATGCCGCTGGGCTGCTGCTTCATGCCGATGATCTCGCCGATCACGTCGGGCATGGTGGCCAGCTGCTCGCAGCCCTCGGCCACGGTGGCCAGCACCTTGGGCGTGAGCTTGAGGCGGTCGACCATCGGTGCCGACAGGCCGGCGGCCGTGGCGCGTTCGACGTCGCGGGCATTGGCTTCGCCCAATTCCGGGCCGGCCTCGCGCAGGCGGCGCGCCAGCGCCTTCAGGGCCTTGTTCTTGGTGGCGGCATCGGCGCGTGCCATCAGGGCGGCGGCGGTCTTGGCCTGCGCGCCCAGGGCAAGCATGTGTTCGTCGACGTTGAAGGCGTTCATGCGGCGTATTTTCCCACCGCCCGCCGCGCCGGGGCAGGCGCAGGGTCTCAGGCGCTGCGGCGCGGGCCGGCCTCGGTCATGCAAAGGCGGCACAGGCGGAAGGCCAGGCGCTGCAGGGCCTGCCAGCCGTCGGCGGGCCAGTC
Organism: Variovorax sp.; assembly: GCA_035476655.1. GTDB lineage: Bacteria > Pseudomonadota > Gammaproteobacteria > Burkholderiales > Burkholderiaceae_C > Variovorax. The sequence goes on along the minus strand of DATILH010000024.1, from coordinate 37,155 downwards.
GGGCTGCTTCAGGCCCTTGACGATGCCGTCGACCTTGTGGGCGTCGCCCAACAGGCGCGTAAGGACACGGCCCTCCAGGCGCGGCAGCACCCGCTCGAAGGCGCGTTCCTTGGGGCCCCAGACGCGGTTCTCGCGCAGCGCCATCGGCAGCGGCCGGCCCGCATCGATGGCGTCGCGCACGCGCTTGAGGGCGCGAATGTCCTCGGCCAGGGTGTAGTGCACCAGCACCTGGGCCTCGCCCTCGGCCTTCAGGCCCTCGAGCATGCGGGCGACGCGCTGCGGGTTGCCGCCCAGCACCGCCTCGGACAGCTTGAAGACGTCGTAGCGGGCCACGTTGTTGACGGCGCCCTCGACCTGCTCGAAGGACAGTTCGCCCTCCGGGTACAACAGGGCCAGCTTCTGGATTTCCTGGTGCGCCGCGAGCAGGTTGCCCTCGACCCGGTCGGCAAAGAACTGCAGGGTGCGCTGGCCTTCCTCGCCAGTCTTGACGCGCTGCGCCTGCTTGCCCAGGCGCTGGGCGATCCATTCGGGCAGGGCGCCGCGCTCCACCGCGTCGACCTGCAGGGTGACGCCATTGGCCTCCAGTGCGCCGAACCAGGCGCCGCTGCGGGTCTGCTTGTCCAGCCGCGGCAGCAACACCAGGGTGAGGGTGCTGTCGTTGCCTGCTGCACTTTCCGCGATCTGCTGCAGCGCCACGCTGCCGTCCTTGCCGGGCTTGCCCGAAGGGATGCGGATCTCGACGATCTGGCGGTCGGCAAACAGGCTCATCGAGCCGCCGGCCGCCAGCACCTCGCCCCAGTCGAAATGGGCGCCGGCCACCGTGTGCACGCTGCGCTCGGCATAGCCCTGCGCGCGCGCGGCGGTGCGGATGGCGTCGCCCGCTTCCTGGATGAGCAGGGGCTCGTCCCCGTGCAGGGTGTAGAGCGGGCGAAGGCCTTTTTGCAGGTGGCCTGGAAGCTGGGCGGCGGCCAGTTGCATCAGGTGATCGACTTGACGGCCGCCAGCCGGCGCAGGGTTTGCTGGACCATGTCGTTCACCATGTCGCGATAGAGCAGGTTCGTCTCGCTTTCCTTCGCCAGGGCCGCCGTTTCGTTGTAGGTGATGTCACGCGACTGCAGCATCTCCGCCGGCGGAATCAACTCCTTGCCGGCGGGCGTGCGCAGCCGGAAGCGGATGCGCAGGAACAGCTGCATCTCGCGCACCTGGCCGGCCGAATTGGTCGACAGCACCATGGTTTCGCGCGTCTCGCTCAGCACCTCGAACACGGTCTCGGCGTTGGCCACCTCGGTCATCGGCAGCACCGTCAACCGGCCGGTGACGCCGATGGCGCGGCGCAGCTGGTTCAGGTAGGCGCTGGTGTTGTCCACGGCGATGGTCTGGAAGGCGAATTCCGGCGCCTGGCGCAGCTTGAAGCCGCAGCCCGCCAGGGCCAGCCCGGCGCCGCTGGCAAGCAGCAGCGAGCGGCGCGTCGGCAGCGAGGTGTTCGTCATCGCGCTCAGATCACCACGTTGACGAGACGGCCTGGAACGACGATCACGCGCTTGGCGCTGGCGCCTTCGGCATGCTTGACGAAGGCTTCGCAGGCCAGGGCCATCTTCTCGATGTCCTGCCTGGAAGCATCGGCCGGCACCACCAGTGAGCCGCGCAGCTTGCCATTGATTTGCAGCATCAGCTCGATCTCGTCCTGCTCCAGGGCGCGCTCGTCGACCACTGGCCAGGGCGCGTCCAGCAGGTCGCCGCTTTGCTGGTCGTAGCCAAGCGTGTGCCACAGCTCATAGCCGATGTGCGGCGTCACCGGGTAGAGGCAGCGCAGCAGGATGCCGAAGCCCTCGCGCACGGCGGCGGTGTCGGCGGCGTCCGCCGGCTTGAAAGCCTCCAGCGCATTGAGCAGCTTCATCGCGCCCGACACCACCGTGTTGTATTGCATGCGCTGGTAGTCGTAGTCGATCTGGCGCAGCACGGTGTGCACTTCGTGGCGCAGCGCCTTGGCCGCCTTGCCGTAGGCCGGCGCCTTGGCGGCCGGTGCGGCGCCCAGTTCCTTGACGGCGGCGCCGTAGTTCCAGACCCGGCGCAGGAAGCGGAATGAACCCTCCACCGCCGCGTCGTTCCACTCCAGGGTGGCTTCAGGCGGCGCAGTGAACATGGTGTACAGGCGGGCGGTGTCGGCGCCGTACTTCTCGATCAGGTCCTGCGGGTCGACGCCGTTGCGCTCGCTCTTGCCCATCTTGCCGACGCCGCCGTACTGCACCTCGGTGCCGTTGGCCAGATGGCCGCCGACCACGTGGCCGTGCTCGTCGAGCTTGGGCGTGACTTCCGAAGGCGGGTGGTAGTCCTTGCCGCCCTTGGCGTTGCGGGTGAAGAAGATGTGGTTGAGCACCATGCCCTGGGTCAGGAGCCTGCTGAAGGGCTCGTCGATCGACACCAGGCCCAGGTCGCGCATCACCTTGGTCCAGAAGCGCGCATAGAGCAGGTGCAGGATGGCGTGCTCGATGCCGCCGATGTACTGGTCCATCGGCATCCAGTACTGCGCGCCCTCGCCCACCATGCGCTCGTTGTCCTTCGGGTCGCAGTAGCGCATGAAGTACCAGGCGCTGTCGACGAAGGTGTCCATGGTGTCGGTTTCGCGGCGCGCCGCCTTGCCGCACACCGGGCAGGTCACGCCGGCGTGGAAGCCTTCGTGCTTGTGCAGCGGGTTTCCGGAGCCGTCGGGCACGCAGTCGGTAGGCAGCACCACCGGCAGGTCTTTTTCCGGCACCGGCACCGCGCCGTGCGCTTCGCAATGGATGATCGGGATCGGCGTGCCCCAGTAGCGCTGGCGGCTCACGCCCCAGTCGCGCAGGCGCCAGGTGGTTTGCGTCGCGCCCAGCCTCTTTTGCTCCAGCGCATGCGCCACCGCCTTGACGGCCTCCTGGTAGCTCATGCCGCTGAAGTTGTCGGAGTTGATGGTGATGCCGCGTTCCTTGTCGCCGTACCAGTCCTGCCAGCGGTGGTAGTCGAAGTGCGGCTCGTCCTCCACCAGCACCACCTGGATGATGTCGATGTTGTACTTGTTGGCGAAGGCGAAGTCGCGCTCGTCGTGCGCCGGCACGCCCATCACGGCGCCGTCGCCGTAGCTCATCAGCACGTAGTTGCCGACCCACAGCGGCACCTGCTCGTCGGTGATCGGATGGGTGACCGTCAGGCCCGTGGGCACGCCCTTCTTTTCCTGCGTGGCCAGTTCCGCCTCGGTGGTGCCGCCGGCCTTGCATTCGTCGATGAAGTTGGCCACCTGGAGGTTGGTGCGCGCGGCATGCTGGGCCAGCGGATGCTCCGGCGCCACGGCGCAAAAGGTCACGCCCATGATGGTGTCGGCCCGCGTGGTGAACACGTACATGCGGCCGTCCTGGATCAGGCGGCCGTCGTGGTCCTGGATGTCATGGGTGAAGGCGAAGCGCACGCCTTCGCTCTTGCCGATCCAGTTTTCCTGCATCAGGCGCACGCGTTCGGGCCAACCCGGCAGCTTGTGCTGGGTGTGCTCCAGCAGTTCCTGCGCGTAGTCGCTGATCTTGAGGTAGTAGCCCGGGATCTCGCGGCGCTCGACCGGGGCGCCGGTGCGCCAGCCCTTGCCGTCGATCACCTGCTCGTTGGCCAGCACGGTCTGGTCGACCGGGTCCCAGTTGACCACCTGGGTCTTGCGGTAGGCGATGCCCTTTTCCAGCATCTTCAGGAACAACCACTGGTTCCACTTGTAGTAAAGCGGGTCGCAGGTGGCGACCTCGCGGCTCCAGTCGATGGCCAGGCCCATGGCCTGGAGCTGGCCCTTCATGTAGGCGATGTTGTCCTGCGTCCAGGCGGCGGGCGGCACGCCGTTCTTCAGGGCGGCGTTCTCGGCCGGCAGGCCGAAGGCGTCCCAGCCCATGGGCATCAGCACGTTGTAGCCGCTCATGCGCAGGTAGCGCGTGAGCATGTCGTTGATCGTGTAGTTGCGCACGTGGCCCATGTGCAGCTTGCCGCTGGGGTAGGGCAGCATGGAGCAGGCGTAGTACTTCTTCTTGCTCGCGTCCTCGGTCACGCGGTAGGCGTCGGCGGCCGCCCACTTTCCTTGGGCGGCAGATTCGACGTCGGCGGGTTTGTAGCTGGAATTCATGCGATCTCGACAAGGGCCACGGCCACGGGAAGTGGCCGCAAACGTGCAGGAGTGCGGATTATCGCGGCTATGCCTGTGCCGCCGCTGGGCGAGTGCCTTGGCCCGCATTTCGCGTGACACAATGAAACCGAACCAGAAAGGTGCGCACCCATGGGCAGCAGTGACTGGTGGCGCGGCGCGGTGATCTATCAGATCTACCCGCGCAGCTTCATGGACAGCAACGGCGACGGCATTGGCGACCTGCCGGGCATCAGCGCGCGGCTCGAGCACGTGGCCGGGCTGGGGGTGGACGCGATCTGGGTCTCGCCCTTCTTCCGCTCCCCCATGAAGGACTTCGGCTACGACGTGGCCGATTACCGGCAGGTCGACCCGATGTTCGGCACCCTGACCGACTTCGACGTCCTGCTGGACCGCGCGCACCGGTTGGGCCTGAAGGTGATCATCGACCAGGTGCTCTCCCACACCTCCGACCAGCACGCCTGGTTTGCCGCCAGCCGCGCCGGCCGCGAGAGCAATCCGAAGGCTGACTGGTATGTCTGGGCCGACCCCAAGGCGGACGGCGCGCCGCCCAACAACTGGCTCTCGGTCTTCGGCGGCTCGGCCTGGCAGTGGGATTCCAGGCGCCGCCAGTACTACCTGCACAGCTTTCTGCCGGAGCAGCCCGACCTGAACTTCCACGCCAAAGCGGTGCAGGAGGCCCTGCTGGAGGAGGTCCAATTCTGGTGCGAGCGCGGGGTCGACGGCTTCCGCTTCGACGCCTGTAACCACCAGTTTCACGATGCGCAGCTGCGCGACAACCCACCGGCGGCGGACGGCAAGGTCAGTACGGTGCGAGCCGACAACCCCTATGCGATGCAGCAGCACCTGTACGACAAGAGCCAGCCGGAGAACCTGCGCTTCCTGGAAAAGCTGCGCACCCTGCTCGACCGATACGGCGCGGTGGGCCTGGGCGAGGTGGGCGACGAGAACGCCCCGCCGGTGATGGCCCAGTACACCGAGCGCGGCAAGCGCTTGCACCTGGCCTACAGCTTTGCCCTCTTGACCAGCGAGCACAGCGCGCAGCATCTGCGCGAGCAGGTCCAGGCGCTCGACAAGGCCCTGGCCGAGACCGACGGCTGGGCCTGCTGGGCGGTGTCCAACCACGACGTGCCGCGCGTGGCCAGCCGCTGGAACGCCGGCGGCCAGGCCGACAGCCGGCGCGACAAGATGTGGCTGGCCCTCTTGCTGACGCTGCGCGGCAGCGCCAGTGTCTACCAGGGCGAGGAGCTGGGCCTGCCCGAGGCCGAGGTGCCTTTCGAGCGCCTGCAGGACCCCTACGGCCGCGCCTTCTGGCCGCAGTTCAAGGGCCGCGACGGCGCGCGCACCCCCATGCCCTGGCAGGCCGAGGCCGGGCACGGCGGTTTCAGCGCCGGGCGGACCGAGCCCTGGCTGCCGGTGTCGGAGCTGCATCTGCCACTGGCCGTCGACCGCCAGACGCTCGATCCGCTGTCCATGCTGAACTTCAGCCGCTCGCTGCTGCAATGGCGCCGCAGCCAGACCCTGCTGCGCGAGGGCGACATGCGCTTCCTGGAGGCGCCCGAACCCTTCCTGTGCGTGGAGCGCCGCGCCGGAGATGCCGTGCTGGAGGCAGTGTTCAACCTGTCCGACCAGAGCGCCTCGCTGCGCCTGCCCCGGATGCTGGTGCCGCTGTCCGGCTCGCCTTTCCTGGGCACCCGGCTCGGCGAAGACCTGCTGCTGCAATTGCCGCCCTACGGCGTCTTCATGGGAGCGCCTGTCGATGCGGCTGCCTGAAGCCCAGATCCAAGCCCTGATGCGCGCCGAGCATGGCAACCCTTTTGCCGTGCTCGGGCCGCACCTGGATACGGAAGGCCTGTGGGTGCGCGCCCTGCTGCCGGGCGCCAAGTCGGTCGCGGTGGTGCAGGCCGACTCGGGCTGGCTGTTGGCCGAACTGGAGCGCCAGGGCGAGTCCGACGTGTTCGCGGCCCTGGTGCCGGCCGCCGAGGCGCGCCTGGGCTACCGCTTCCAGGTCGACTGGGGCACGCACAGCTCGCAACTGGAGGACCCCTACCGCTTTCCGCCGGTGCTGGGCGCCACCGATGTCTGGCTGCTGGCCGAGGGCACGCATCTGCGGCCCTTCGAGCAGTTGGGCGCGCACCTGCGCGAGGTCGACGGCGTGCGCGGCGTCGCCTTCGCGGTCTGGGCGCCGAATGCGCGCCGCGTCTCGGTGGTGGGCGACTTCAACCAGTGGGACGGCCGCCGCCACATGATGCGGCTGCGCAGCGAATGCGGCGTGTGGGAGATCTTCGCGCCGCATGTGACGGCCGGAGACTGCTACGAATACGAGATCCTGTCGGCGCAAGGCGAGTTGCTGCGCAAGTCCGACCCCTACGGCTTTGCCGCCCGGCTGCGCCCGGAGACGGCCAGCGTGGTGCAGCCGCTGCCACTGCCCACCGAGCTGAGCGAGGAGCGCGCCCGGGCCAACGGCCGCGAGGCGCCGATCAGCATCTACGAAGTGCACCTGGGCTCCTGGCGGCGCAAGAACGGCCACGAATGGCTCAGCTACCGCGAACTGGCCGAAACCCTGGTGCCCTATGTGCGCGACCTGGGTTTCACCCACATCGAGCTGCTGCCGGTGAGCGAGCACCCCTTCGACGGCTCCTGGGGCTACCAACCCATCGGCCTGTACGCGCCGACCTCGCGCTTCGGCACGCCGGCCGACTTTCGCGCCTTCGTCGAGGCGGCGCACAAGGCCGGCCTGGGCGTGATCCTGGACTGGGTGCCGGCGCATTTCCCGACCGACCCGCACGGCCTGGGCCACTTCGACGGCAGCGCGCTGTACGAGTACGCCGACCCGCGCGAGGGCTTTCACCGCGACTGGAGCACGCTGATCTTCAACTATGCCCGTACCGAGGTGCGCAACTACCTGGTGGGCAACGCCCTGTACTGGCTGGAGCGCTACGGCATCGACGGCCTGCGGGTGGATGCGGTGGCCTCGATGCTCTACCGCGACTACAGCCGCCCGGCCGGCGAGTGGGTGCCCAACGCGCAGGGCGGCCGCGAGAACCTGGAGGCCATCGACTTCCTGCGCCGCATGAATCAGGTAGTGGGCGTGGAGCGGCCGGGCGCCACCACGATGGCCGAGGAATCCACTTCCTTTCCCGGCGTGAGCCGGCCCCCGGAGCATGGCGGCCTGGGCTTTCACTTCAAGTGGAACATGGGCTGGATGAACGACACCCTGGCCTACGTCGGGCTGGATCCGGTGTACCGCCCGCACCATCACCAGCAGGTCACCTTCGGCCTGATGTACGCGCACAGCGAGAACTTCGTGCTGCCGCTCTCGCACGACGAGGTGGTGCATGGCAAGGGCTCGATGATCGGCCGCATGCCGGGCGACGCGTGGCAGAAGTTCGCCGGCCTGCGCAACCTGTACGGCTACCTGTGGGCCTATCCGGGCAAGAAGCTCCTGTTCATGGGTGGCGAGTTCGCGCAGTACGCCGAATGGAATGCCGACCGCAGCCTGGACTGGCACCTCCTGGAACAGCACGCGCCGCACCAGGGCATCTGCCGCCTGGTGCGCGACCTGAACAATGTGTACCGGCACTTCCCGGCCCTGCATGAACTGGACTGCGAACCCGAGGGCTTCGAATGGATCGTGCATGACGACAAGGCGCATTCGGTCTTTGCTTTCGTGCGAAAGGCGCAGGACGGCAGCTTCGTTGTCGCGGTGTGCAACTTCACGCCAGTGGTGCGGCATGGCTACCGGCTCGGGGTGCCTGCCGAGGGGGCCTACCGGGAGATCATCAATACCGACAACGCGGCGTACGGCGGCAGCGGCGTGGGCAATGGGGTCGTCCCTTCGGACGCCATTGCCTGGCATGGGCGGGCGCAGTCGCTGGTGATGACCTTGCCGCCCCTGGGTACCTTGATGTGGGTGCTGGTGTGAGGGAGGGCTCGCCCCATCCCCTGGGCGCCAGCGTCAGCCCCGAGGGCGGCATCAACTTCGCCCTGGCCGCCCCGCACGCCAGCGCGGTGGACCTGTGCCTGTTCGACCCCAGCGGCCGGTACGAGCAGCAACGCCTGCCGCTGCCGGCCTGCACCGACGGCGTCTGGCACGGCCACCTGCCCGGCGCCAGGCCCGGACTGGTCTATGGCTATCGCGTGCATGGCCCCTGGTCGCCGCATGAGGGCCTGCGCTTCAATGCCTCCAAGGTCCTGCTCGACCCCTATGCCCGCGAGATCGTCGGCGAATACGGCGGCGAGGATCTCTTTCTCGGCCATGTGCCGGGCCGGCCTGATGCGCGCGATCCGCGCGACAGCGCCGCCGTCGCACTGAAGGCCCGTGTCGCCGCGGCGCTGCCGCCGTCGACCGCGCCGCGGCCGCACATCGCCAGCAGCGAGCGGGTGCTGTACGAGCTGCACGTCGGCGGCCACACGCAACTGCACCCCGCCGTGCCGCCGGACCTGCGCGGCACCTTTGCCGGCCTGGCGCAGGCGCCGGTGCTCGATCATCTGCAGCGCCTGGGCATCACGACCCTGAGCCTGATGCCGGTGCAGCATCGCGCCGACGAGGAGCGCCTGCTAAAGCTGGGCTTGCGCAACTACTGGGGCTACAGCCCGATCGGCTGGTTCGCGCCGGAGGCGCGCTACTGGAGCGGCCGGGCCGGCAGCACACCGGCCGGCGAGTTCCGGGCGCTGGCCGATGCGGTGCATGCGCGCGGCATGGAACTGGTGATCGACGTGGTGTTCAATCACAGCGCCGAGACCGACGAACTGGGCCCCACGCTCAGCCTGCGCGGCATCGACAACCAGCTCTACTACCACCTGCGCCAGGATGACCCGGCCCTCTACGAGAACTGGACCGGCTGCGGCAACTGCCTGAAGCTGTCCGAGCCGCGCGTGCTGCAACTGGTCATGGACAGCCTGCGCCACTGGGTGCTGGAACTGGGCGTCGACGGCTTCCGCTTCGACCTGGCGCCGGTGCTGGCACGCCGCGCCATCAGCGGCGAGTTCGACGCGCATGCACCTTTCCTGGCTGCCATCGCGCAGGACCCGGTGCTTTCGCGCTGCCCCCTGGTCGCCGAGCCCTGGGACATCGGCCCCGGCGGCTACCGCCTGGGCGAGTTCCCGCCCGGCTGGCTGGAATGGAACGACCGGTTTCGCGATGCGCAGCGCGCCTTCTGGCTGCACCGCCAGATCGGCCTGGGCGAATTCGCCCATCGCTTTGCGGCCTCCAGCGAAGACTTCCGGCACGACGGCCGCGCGCCCACTGCCAGCGTCAACTTCATCACCGCGCACGACGGCTTCACGCTGCGCGACCTGCTCAGCTACAACGAGCGCCACAACCTGGCCAATGGCGAGCACAACCGCGACGGCCACAGCCACAACCTGAGCCACAACTGCGGGGTGGAAGGCGATACGGACGACGCCACCGTGCTGGCCGAGCGGGCCCGATTGCAGCGCGTGCTGCTGGCCGCGCTGCTGCTGTCCCAAGGCACGCCCATGCTGCTCGCCGGCGACGAGCTCGGCCACAGCCAGCGCGGCAACAACAACGCCTATTGCCAGGACAACGACATCACCTGGCTGGACTGGATACGAGCCGATGCCGAACTCTCGGACTATGTGGCTCGGCTGCTGGCCTTGAGACGCGAGGCCGCGCCGCTGCGCGCTGGCCGCTGGTGGCCGGCCGAGCCGCAACCCGGGATGCCGGTCCTGCGCTGGCTGACACCCGAGGGCCAAGCGATGACGCCGGCCGATTGGGAGCGCGCCGACCGGCATGCCATCGCCATCCTGTTCGACGAACCTGCCGCACAGGCGCGCTGGCTGCTGCTGGTCAATGGCGAAGAGCGGCCCGTGCGCTTTCGCCTGCCGCCCGGACCTTGGCGCCGACGCTTGGCCACCGACGAAGCCGGTGGCGGGGCCGACGAACAGCTCGATCAGCCGACCGTCCCGCCGGTCAGCCTGTGGCTTGCGCAAACCGAGCCGCCCGGCGTAGGCTGAGCCCACGACCACAAGAAGGAGGCAAAGAAGATGGACGACAGGACCACCCCCAGCCACCAACTGCAGGCGCACCAGCTGGTGCGCCGGACCATCGCCCTGGTCCTGGCCGGCGGCCGCGGCTCGCGGCTCAAGCAGTTGACCGACCGGCGCGCCAAGCCAGCCGTCTACTTCGGCGGCAAGTTCCGCATCATCGACTTCGCGCTGTCGAACTGCCTGAACTCGGGCATCCGGCGCATGGCGGTGGTCACGCAGTACAAGTCGCATTCGCTGATGCGCCACCTGCAGCGCGGCTGGAGCTTCCTGCGTGCCGAGCTCAACGAGATGGTCGACGTGCTGCCCGCGCAGCAGCGCATGGGCGACGAGCACTGGTACCGCGGCACCGCCGATGCGGTCTACCAGAACCTGGACATCATCCAGACCCGCTCGACCCCGCACGACTATGTGGTGGTGCTGGCGGGCGACCACGTCTACAAGATGGACTACTCGATCATGCTGATGGACCATGTGAAGCATGGCCGCGGCTGCACGGTCGGATGCATCGAGGTCCCGCGCATGGAGGCGGTGGCCTTCGGCGTGATGGCGATCGATGCCGAGCGAAACATCATCGAGTTCCTCGAGAAGCCGGCCGACCCTCCCGCCATGCCGGGCAAGCCCGACGTGGCACTGGCCAGCATGGGCATCTACATCTTCGATTCCGAGTACCTTTACCGGCTGCTGGAAGACGACAACCAGAGTCCCGCCTCCAACCACGATTTCGGCAAGGACATCATCCCCCGCGCGGTGGCCGAGAGTCGGGCGGTTGCGCACCCCTTCGGCATGTCCTGCGTCACCCGGGCCCGGCGCGGCGGCGACGCGCCGGCCTACTGGCGCGATGTGGGCACGATTGATGCATTCTGGGAAGCCAACCTCGACCTGGCCTCGATCACCCCCGAGCTGGACATCTATGACACCGACTGGCCGATCTGGACATACCAGCGACAACTTCCGCCGGCCAAATTCGTGCTGGATCGCGACGGCAAGCATGGCATGACAGTGAACACCATCGTCTCGGGCGGCTGCATCGTCTCGGGCTCGGAAGTGAGCAGCTCGGTGCTGTTCTCCGGCGTGCGGGTGCATTCCTTCTGCAAGATCAACGAGGCGGTGCTGCTGCCCGACGTGGAAGTCGGGCGCGGCTGCCGGCTGAACCGGGTGGTGATCGACCGCGCCTGCGTCATTCCCGACGAAATGGTGATCGGCGAGGACCCGGAGCTAGATGCGTCACGCTTTGAGCGCACCGAAGGCGGCGTGGTGCTGGTCACGCGCGAGATGCTGAAACGCCTGAACTGAATGCGAATCCTCCAGGTCAGCGCCGAAATCTTTCCCCTGCTCAAGACCGGCGGCCTGGCGGACATCGCGGGCGCCCTGCCGCTGGCGCTGCTGGCGGCACAGCAGGATGCGCGGGTGCTGCTGCCCGGCTTTCCCGCCATCGCTGCCGGCGTGCGCGATGCGCAGGCCGTGGCCGAGTTCGGCACGCCTTGGGGCGAGCGCGTGCGGTTGCGCCTGGGCCGCATCGTCACCGAGGGCGCGCCGGACATTCCGGCCTACTGGATCGACGCGCCAGCCCTCTACGACCGGCCCGGCAACCCTTACGAAGACGCCTCCCGCCACGCCTATGGCGACAACCACCGGCGCTTTGCGCTGTTGGGCTGGGCCGCCGCCCAGTTGGCGCAAGGCCTCGATCCGCACTGGCAACCCGAACTGGTGCATGCGCACGACTGGCACGCGGCGCTGGCGCCGATCTACCTGGCCTTCGCCCCGCCCAACAGCCGCCCCAAGGTGGGCAGCGTCTTCACCGTGCACAACCTGGCCTACCAGGGGCTGTTCGCGCCCCGGCACTTCGCTGAACTGGGGCTGCCGGCCGCCGCCTACGGGATCAACGGGCTGGAGTACCACGACCAGCTTTCCTTCATGAAAGGCGGCCTGGTCTTCGCCGATCGCATCACCACCGTGAGCCCCACCTATGCGCGCGAGATCCAGACGCGCGAGCAGGGCTGCGGGCTGGACGGCCTGCTGCGGCATCGCTCCGGCGTGCTCTCGGGCATCCTCAACGCGGTCGACGATCAGGTCTGGAACCCGGCCACCGACGCGCACCTGGCTGCGCGCTTCGATACGCGCCGCATGGGCGGCAAGGCGCACTGCAAGGCCGCGCTGCAGGAAGAGCTGGGCCTGGCGCGCGAAGCCGATGTGCCGCTGTTCGTGGTGGTGAGCCGCCTGACCGAGCAGAAGGGCCTGCACCTGGTGCTCGAGGGCCTGGATGCCATGCTGGCCCAAGGCGGCCAACTGGCCGTGCTGGGCAGCGGCGATGCGGCACTGGAGCGCGCCTTCCGTGAGCGTGCCGCTGCCGCCCCGCAAGCGGTGAGCGTGAGCCTGGGCTACAGCGAGGCGCTGGCGCACCGCCTGTTCGGCGCCGGCGACGTGACGCTGGTACCTTCGCACTACGAACCTTGCGGACTGACCCAGATGTACGGCCTCAAGTACGGCAGCCTGCCGCTGGTGCACCGCGTCGGCGGGCTGGCCGACACGGTGGTGGACAGCAGCCTGGAAGACATGGCCAGCGGCGAGGCCACCGGGTTCAGCTTCGACGATTTCAGCGCCGCCGGCTATGAGCGCGCGCTGCGCCGCGCCTTTGCGCTGTACCGCCGGCCAGCCGACTGGCGCGCCGTGCGCGCCAATGCCATGCGGCGCCCGGCCGACTGGGCCACCGCCGCAGCCAGCTACCTGGCCGTGTACCGGCAGGCACTGGCCTGAACGCTTCCTCCTTCTTCTTCGAACCCTTGAATCATGACCCTCGAAGACTTCAAGTACGACCATCCCGACCGCGACGTCGCCGCCTTCAAGCGCGCCGTGGCCAACAAGCTGATCTACGCGGTGGGCAAGGACCCGGCCACCGCCAGCCAGGACGACTGGCTTCATGCCACCGCCTTCGCCGTGCGCGACCAGCTGGTCGAGCGCTGGATGACCACCACCCGCGCGCAGTACGCGCAAAAGCTCAAGCGCGTGTACTACCTGTCGATGGAGTTCCTGATCGGCCGCACCTTCACCAACGCCCTGCTGGCCCTCGAGCTGCAGGACACGGTAAGGGAAGCGCTGGCCGACTTCGGCGTCGACCTCGAGCAACTCACCGAGCGCGAGCCCGACGCGGCCCTTGGCAACGGCGGCCTGGGCCGGCTGGCCGCCTGCTTCCTCGACTCGATGGCCACCCTGGGTGTGCCCGGCCTCGGCTACGGCATCCGCTACGAGTACGGCATGTTCCGCCAGCGCATCGTCGACGGCCAGCAGGTGGAAACGCCGGACTACTGGCTCACCCGCGGCAACCCCTGGGAGTTCCAGCGGCCCGAAGTGACCTACCGCGTTCGCTTCGGCGGCCATGTGCAGCGGCGCGAGGGCAAGGGCGCGCCCTACGGTGCCGCCAAGTGGGTCGACACCCACGATGTGCTGGCCATGGCCTACGACACCATCATCCCTGGCTACGGCACCCAGGCCACCAACACCCTGCGCCTGTGGTCGGCGCGCGCCACCGAAGAGATCGATCTCTCGGCCTTCAACCGCGGCAACTATATGGAAGCGGTGGAGAGCAAGAACCATTCGGAGAACGTCTCGCGCGTGCTCTACCCGGACGACTCCACGCCATCGGGCCGCGAGCTGCGCCTGCACCAGGAATACTTCTTCGTCAGCGCCAGCGTGCAGGACCTGCTGCACCGCTACCTGCGCAACCACAAGACCTTCGACGAGCTGCCCAGCCAGGTCAGCATCCACCTGAACGACACGCACCCGGTGCTGGCGGTGCCGGAGCTGATGCGCCTGCTGATCGACGAGCACGGCCTGCCCTGGGACACGGCCTGGGCGCATACGCAGAAGGTGTTCAGCTACACCAACCACACGCTGATGCACGAGGCGCTGGAAACCTGGCCGGTGGAGATGTTCGGCCGCGTGCTGCCGCGCCATCTGCAGATCATCTTCGACATGAACTCGCGCTTCCTCGCGTCGGTGACGCAGCAGCATGGGCATGACGTCGAACTGATGCGGCGCCTCTCGCTGATCGACGAGAACGGCGAGCGCCGCGTGCGCATGGCCTATGTGGCGGTGCTGGCCAGCCATTCGATCAATGGCGTGTCGGGCCTGCATTCGGAGCTGATGAAGCAGTCGATCTTTGCCGACTTCGCCAAGCTCTTTCCGGAGCGCTTCAACAACAAGACCAACGGCGTCACGCCGCGCCGCTGGCTGGCCCAGGCCAACCCGCCGCTGGCCAAGCTTCTGGACCACCGCATCGGCCGCGGCTGGCGGCGCGACCTCAACCAACTGCAGGCACTGGGTCACATGACGCAGCAGCCGGCCTTCGTGCGGGCCTTTCGCCATGCCAAGCGTGAGAACAAGCTGCGCCTGGCCAACTGGGTGGAGCAGCATCTGAACCTGCCACTGGACACCGATGCGCTGTTCGACGTGCAGGTCAAGCGCATGCACGAGTACAAGCGCCAGCTGCTCAACGTGCTGCACGTCATCACCCGCTACCAGCGCATCCTTGATGCGCCCGAGGCTGGTCACGTGCCGCGCGTGGTGGTGTTCGCCGGCAAGGCGGCCTCGGCCTATCACGTGGCCAAGCTGGTGATCCGGCTCATCAACGACGTGGCGGCGGTGATCAACAACGACGAGCGCGTCGGCAACTTGCTCAAGGTGGTGTTCCTGCCCAACTACAGCGTGAGCCTGGCGGAAGTGATCATCCCGGCGGCCGACCTGTCGGAGCAGATCTCGACCGCCGGCACCGAAGCGTCGGGCACCGGCAACATGAAGTTCGCGATCAATGGCGCGCTCACCATCGGCACCCTGGACGGCGCCAACGTGGAGATGCGCGAAGCGGTGGGCGCCGACAATTTCTTCATCTTCGGCAAGACCACGCCCGAGGTGGCCGACATTCGCGCCAGCGGCTACCAGCCGCGCGAGATCTACGAGGGAAACCTCGAACTGCAGCGGGTGCTCGACAGCATCCGCGACGGCGTCTTCTCGCACGGCGAGGAGTCACGCTACCAGGAGATCTTCGACGCGCTGGTGAGCTGGGGCGACCATTACCTGCTGCTGGCCGACTATGCGAGCTACGTGGAGGCGCAGGAAAAGGTCGACGCCCTGTACCGCGACCCGGAGGCCTGGACGCGCATGGCGATCCTCAACGTGGCGGGCATGGGCGGCTTTTCCTCGGACCGGACGATTGCGCAGTATGCGCATGAGATCTGGCACACGAAGCCGGTGGCGCTGGGCCAGTAGACGACAGCGTCAGCGCGGCGCGACCGGCGCCGGCGGTGCCTCGGTGACGAAGCCGATGCGGTTGAGCCCGGCCTTGTTGGCAATGCCCATCAGCTCGACCACCTTGCCGTAGGGTACGGTCTGATCGGCACGCAACTGGACTTCGGTGTCGCGGCTTTGCGCGGCGGCCTTGGCCAGGCCGGCGGCCAGTTGCTCCATGTCGACCGGCTGCTCGTTCAGGAACGACGCGCCCTGGGCGTTCACCACCAGGCTGACGAACTTGGGCGTCTCGGTGGGCTGGCCGGCATCGGTCTTGGGCAGGTCCAGCCGGATCGAGCTGGCCATCAACGGCGCGGTGATGATGAAGATCACCAGGAGCACCAGCATCACGTCGACCAGCGGCGTGACGTTGATGTCGGACAGCGGCCGCTGCCCGCCGCCGCCCAGGGCCCGTCCGCCGCTGGCGGCGGAGCTGCCGAGCGAGGTGCGGCCGAATGACATTCAGGAGCCTTGCCGGGAATTCGGCGCGAAGCGCGCCAGCAGGTCGTGCGCGAAGCCTTCCAGCTCGGCTTCGATGCGGCCGATGAGCCGGCCGAAGACGTTGTAGGCCAGCACCGCCGGGATGGCGACTGCCAGGCCGAAGGCGGTCATGATCAGCGCCTCGCCGACCGGGCCTGCCACCTTGTCGATGGTGAATCCTCCGGTCTGGGTGGCGATGGTGGCCAGCGCATGGTGAATGCCCCAGACCGTGCCCAGCAAGCCGACGAAGGGGGCGGTGGCGCCAACCGTGGCCAGCAGGATCTGCCCGCCCTGCAGGCGCCGCAGTGCCCCATGCAGCGCATCGCGCAGCGCGCGAGTCAGGCGCTGCACCGGCTCGCCGCCGGCGCCCAGGCTGGGCGCCGCGGGCAGCGCCTGCTCGCCGCGCAGCGCCTGCACGGCCGGCAGCACCAAAAGGGCGTGGTCGAAGCCGGCCAGGCGCTGCTCGGCTTCGTCCAGTGACGGCGCCTGCCAGAAGGCGGCGATGCTGCGCAACACGCTGCGGGTGCCGCCGCGTAGCAGCCAGGTCTTCCACAAGATGGCGACCCAGCTCGCGATCGACATGGCCAGCAGCAGCGCGGCCACCGTGCGGCTGACGGCGTCGCCCTGGGCGAGCAGGTCCAGCGCGTTCATTCAGCGCTTAGCGCAGGCCCAACACGTCGAACATGTCGAACAGGCCGTTCTTCTGGCCGGCCAGGAAGCGCACCGCGCGCAAGCTGCCCTGGGCGTAGGTGACGCGGCTGGCCGACTTGTGCGTGATCTCGATTCGCTCGCCGGTGCCGGCGAAAAGGACCGTGTGGTCGCCCACGATGTCGCCGCCGCGGATGGTGGCAAAGCCGATGGAGGACGGGTCGCGCTCGCCGGTGACGCCTTCGCGGGCGTAGACGGCGCAGTCCTTCAGGTCGCGGCCGAGCGCTTGCGCGATTACCTCGCCCATCTTCAGCGCGGTGCCCGAGGGCGCGTCAACCTTGTGGCGATGGTGCGCCTCGATGATCTCGATGTCGTAGCCGGTGGCGAGGGCCTTGGCTGCCATTTCCAGGAGCTTGAGCGTGACGTTGACGCCCACGCTCATGTTGGGCGCCAGCATGACGGCGATGTCCTTGGCGTAGTCGGCAACCTGGGCTTTCTGCTCCTCGCTGAAGCCGGTGGTGCCGATCACAGCCTGCACGCCCAGCTCGCGGCACACCGCGAGGTGCGCCAGGGTGCCTTCGGGCCGCGTGAAGTCGATCAGCACTTGCGAGTTCTTCAGGCCCTCGCGCAGGTCGGACACGATGGGCACGCCGGCGGCCGCACCCAGCCAGGCGGCAGCATCGCTGCCCAGGGCGCTGCTGTCGGCGATGTCGAGCGCGCCGGTGAGGTGGCAGTCATCGGCAGCCTGCACGGCCTCGATCAGCATGCGGCCCATGCGGCCCGAAGCGCCGGCAACGGCGACGCGGTGGAGGGAGGGGGTGGTGGAATCGGTCAAGCGGATTCAGCCTTGATGATGAAAGGGGCAAGCTAGGGCGCCGCCCGTTCGGGCGATCAACGCCCGGAGGATTCGAGCGGCGGGTAGCTGGGCGGCAAGGGCGGCAGCGGCTGCTGGGGCTCCTGCGCCTTGTCGTCCTTGGGCGGGTCGAACTTCTTCAACTCGTCTTCCGTGGCCTCGAGCTTGGGCACCTTGCCGCCGCTGCGGGCGCGCGTGTCCAGGGCGGCGACGAATTCTTCCTCGCTGGGCATCGGGTCGCCCTCGAAGCGCTCCATCAGCTCGCCGTTGAAAAACACCGTGAGGCGGCGCTGCTGCGGCTCGACACCCTGGCGCCGGATGGTGAAGACATAGTCCCAGCGGTTGGCATGGAACACGTCGTTCAGCAGCGGGGTACCTAGAACTTCGCGCACCTGCTGGCGCGTCATGCCGGGCTTGAGCGCCTCCACCTGTTCCTTGGAGACGAAGTTGCCCTGGACCACCTCGACCTTGTAGGGCGTGACGGCATAGAGCGCACTGCGGGTGCTGTCGCCGATGCTGCTGCACGCACCGAGGCTGACGCTGCCGGCGACGGCCGCTAGGAGCAGCCAGAGACGGCGTGAGTGATTGGCAGGCATGGGAAAAGGGGCAAGCGATATGATCGAACCATTGTAGCGGCTGGGTCCTTTGAGGCCCCCAGGGCCGGGCCAGCCCGGCCCGCCCCCCGCGGGGGTTCGAGCAAAGTGGCAAGGCCACACTTGCTTGAGCGGCCCCTGCCGCGGCTGGCGCAGGAACGACCATGGACAAGATCGACGAACTCAAGAGTACCGGCCTGAAGGCCACCCTGCCGCGGCTGAAGATCCTGGAAATCTTCCAGAGCGGCGAGCAGCGTCACATGACGGCGGAAGACGTCTACCGGGTGCTGCTGAACCACCATTCGGACATCGGCCTGGCCACGGTCTACCGGGTGCTGACCCAGTTTGAGCAGGCCGGCATCCTGGAGCGCAGCCATTTCGAGAGCGGCAAGGCCGTGTACGAGTTGAACGAGGGCACGCACCACGACCACCTGGTGTGCACCTCCTGCGGCAAGGTCGAGGAGTTCTACGACGCCGAGATCGAGCGGCGCCAGCAGATGATCGCCAAGGACAAGGGGTGGACACTGCAGGACCACGCCATGTCCCTCTACGGCCTGTGCGGCAGTTGCACCGCCAAGCGCTGAGTCTCCCTATCTAGCGCGCTGTCGCGGTGATGCCTGCCACCTGCGGGGCGCCATCCGGGAGCGATTCGAGCAGCATTGCCGCGTCTGCGCGCATGCGCAGGTCGGCCGCCTCACCGTCGAAGCGATTGTTCACTTGCGCGATCTGGTTGCCGTAGTGGTCGTTCTCGGCAATCAGGACGTCTAGCAAGGTGCGCCGGCCCAGGTGGTACCACTGCTCGAAGAAGATGCTGCGCACCTGGTCGGTTTCCTTGATGAGTTGGGTGTATTCCAACGCGCGCTGGAAAGCGGCGTCGCGCTGTTCGGCCGTGGTGCGCAGACGGTACCTGCGGTGAAGGTGTGCGAACCATCGGGGAGTGGACTTTCTGGGGTAAAGGTCCAATCACCGTTGCCGTTCACCTGCGTTTCGCCAATCTTGTCGCCGTTGTCGAAAATGGCAAGCGTCGACCCGGGCTCGCCTCGGCCATACACGGTCGGCGTTGAATCGTCCGTGATCTCGCCGTCGGCCAAGGGGCCCTGCTTGGGGCCAACATCATCGTTAATGCCGCCGATGGTCGGTCCGACGGGGCCGCCATCGTGAGAATCGTCTCGATTGAATTGGTGGACACCCAGCCCGACCAACCCCGCGGCAGCCCCAGCGGCGAGCAGGGGCCACAGGCCGCAGGGTTCGCCGCCGGCCACGAGAAAAGGCGCACCAAGGCCCAGCGGCTCCTGGCCCAAGGCGATGGGCTCCGAGGCGCCGTCAACCAACTCAAGGATTCCGGGCACGCCATCGGTGCGGGTGTAGGCGTACAGCTGGCCATCTTCGGCCACACCGTAGAGGCCGGGCGATTCCGGCTGCGCGAAATAGCCCTCGAGGACCAGGGCGGGCTCCGAGTCGCCCTCCAGCATGACGATCAGGTCGTCGCCGTTGCGGCTGACCGTGACATTCTCGGGGCCCACATCCCCGTCCGAATTGAGAATGTACTTTTTGCCTGGCTCGACCTTGATCTTGACAACCTTGTCGGTGCTCAGGGAAATTGCACGGCCTTCGTTTTTGCCATTGTTATTGTTATTGATGACAATTGACGTTGTTTTAGATACCACTGAATTATCCCGTTGCTAGCTAAGTGTGTGACAGCTCAAATACCTTTTGCCACGCCAGATCGCCACCGAAATGTCATGGCACATGCGGGCGTACAGAGGAGTACTGGCTAACTATTGCACAACACTCTTCCAGACTTTGGGCTCA
Organism: Variovorax sp.; assembly: GCA_035476655.1. Taxonomy (GTDB): domain Bacteria; phylum Pseudomonadota; class Gammaproteobacteria; order Burkholderiales; family Burkholderiaceae_C; genus Variovorax. The sequence goes on along the minus strand of DATILH010000024.1, from coordinate 17,333 downwards.
GTTACTGTATAAAACCTATCCCGGAAGCGAAATTCGAAAGCGCTGCAGAGTTCGCAGGAAATTTCCAATATGCAAAATTCCGGTCGTGCGATATTGCTCATTCCGCGCGCGAATAGGCGTCGTGCACCTGCAAGCGGTCAACGCCCGTCCGGGTTCGCGCCAGCGTGCGCAACCCAATTCGCCTGCCGCAATGAGCAGGTGAAAAGAAAGTGGCTGAAGGGAGCGGCTATCTCGCGCGCAGGCTGGGCTGCGTGGGACGGATGCGCAGCAGGCGCGGGCGCATGGGGCATGCGCCCTGCACTGCGATGGAGGTCACCGTGATGTAACCGTGCCGGTCCGCGGGCCGGATTGGCCGGACCTCGACGTCCGCCTAGTTCGGGTCGCTGGAGTTCTCCATCGCCTTGTGGTGCCTGGCGACGAAGTCGGCATAGGTGTCGATGCCGCGCAGTTGGAGGATGGAATTGCGCACCGCAGCCTCGACCAGCACGGCGATGTTGCGGCCGGCCACCACCTGGATGATGACCTTGCGGATGGGCACGCCCAGCACGTCCTGCGTCAGCGGGGTCGAGGGCATGCGCTCGTAGTCGCGCTCGAAGCTGTCGCGTCGCACCAGGTGCACGATGAGCTTGAGGCGCATCTTGCGCCGTACCGCCGTCTCGCCAAAGATGGCGCGGATGTCCAGCAGGCCGATGCCGCGCACTTCCAGCAGGTTCTGCAAGAGATCGGGGCAGCGGCCCTCGATGGTGGTCTGGTTGATGCGAAACAGGTCGACGGCGTCATCCGCCACCAGGCCGTTGCCGCGCGAGATCAGTTCCAGGCCCAGCTCGCTCTTGCCCAGGCCGGACTCGCCGGTGATCATCACGCCCAGGCCCAGAATGTCCATGAACACGCCGTGCATCGAGGTGCGCTCGGCAAAGTGCTTGGACAGGTAGGCGCGCAACACGTCGATCACGAAGGCGGAAGACTCCTTCGTGGCAAACAGCGGCAACTGCGCCCGCTCGCAGATCGACAGCAGGGTGTCGGGCGCGGCCTGGCCGTCGGCCAGCACCAGCATCGGCGGCTCCAGGGTGACGATGCGGGCGATGCGACGCGCGCAGTCGTCCTGCGTGCCCATGGTCAGGTAGGCGATCTCGCGCGCGCCCAGGATCTGCACCCGGTAAGGGTGGATGTAGTTGAGGTAGCCGACCAGGTCCGCCGCCGACTGGGCGCGGCTGATCACCTCGGGGTCGAACTGGCGCTCCGAGGCGCCCAGGCCGGCCAGCCACTCCCAACGCAGCGACCCGCGAAACTCCTCGAACATCGCATCGGCGCTGATGACGGTCGGCTTCATGCGAGCGGCCGACGAGCGGACTGAAGAAGAAAGGGAATGGCGGGGGTCACGCGACCTGGGCCGACTGCCAGCTCGCGATCAGCGCATGTAGCGCCGAGGCATCGGTGCTCGACTTGATCTGCTCGCGCAGATGGGCATCGGAGAGCAGTTCGGCAATCTCTGAGAGGATTTCCAGGTGCTTCTGGGTGGCGGCTTCCGGCACCAACAGGAAGATCAGCAGCGCCACCGGCTGTTCGTCCGGCGCGTCGAAGCCGATCGGGTGGGCCAATTGGAACACCGCCGCCATGGGCGACTTCAGCCCCTTGATGCGCCCGTGCGGAATCGCCACCCCGTGGCCCAGGCCGGTGGAACCCAGGCGCTCGCGGGCAAACAGGCTGTCGGTGATGAGGGCCCGGCCCAGGCCATGGAGGTTTTCGAACAGCAGGCCGGCCTCTTCGAAGGCGCGCTTCTTGCTGGTTGCATCAACGCTCACAAGGACTTGAGCGGGCGGCAGGATGGACGCGAGGCGATTCATGGTGGGAGAGAGCGGGGGCGATTATGCACCCACCCCACAAAAAGCAAAGAGCCGCCCGGAGGCGGCCCGCAAGAGTATTTGCCCGAAGGCGTCAACTACATCACGTTACATGACGCGCTTGGGCGCCGCGTGGTGATGGTCCTGGAGGCGGTCCTTGTGGCGCACCACCTGGCGGTCCAGTTTGTCGACCAGTTCGTCGACGGCGGCATACAGATCAGCATGGCTCGACTCAGCGAACATGTCATTGCCCTTGACGTGGATGTTGCATTCGGCGCGTTGCCGCCTTTCCTTCTCCTTCTGCTTTTCCACTGTCAGGATCACCTTGACATCGACCACCTGGTCGAAGTGGCGCGTGATTCGGTCCAGCTTGCTGGTGACGTAGTTGCGCAGGGCGGGAGTGACGTCGAGGTGATGACCGCTGATCGTCAAATTCATAAGTGACCTCCTGGAATTGACGGTTGGAGAATGACGCCGCCCAGAGGGAATCCGGGCGGAATCTACGGGGGAAAGCGGGGGGTTCAGGGGAGAGAGGGAGAGGGGGAGAAAGTACGAGGTGTCGATTCACTATGCCCGCCCTGGCCCTGAATTGCAATGCTTGATTCCGCCCGTCACTAGTCGAAAGCTGTGACCGTATCTTTACACCCGACTTGATTGCAAAGTGTGCGGTTGACGACCCTAGCGCCAAGCCGCACGCAGGCGGTTGCGCAGGTCGATGGTGGCGGCGGGCGGCGGCACGGCCGGGGGGCGTTCGGGCGGCGACGGCCAGACGACCTCGTCGAAGGCCTTGACATCGGCCGCCGGGATGAAGCGCGTGCGGCCGGCGTACAGATGGCGGTCACCGCGCGCCGCCTGCTGGGTCACGTAGAAGCGCTGCGGCACCAGCAGGTGCAGGTGGTCGCGGGCCCGGGTCATGGCCACGTACAGCAGGCGCCGCTCCTCCTCGATCTCCTCGGCGCTGCCAGTGGCCATGTCGGAAGGGATGCATCCGTCCACCACGTTGAGCACATGCACCGAAGTCCATTCCTGGCCCTTGGCCGAGTGGATGGTCGAGAGGATCAGGTAGTCCTCGTCGAGCAGCGGCGGCCCGGATCGGTCGCTGGTGGCTTCGGGCGGATCGAGGGTAAGTTCGGTCAGAAAGCCTTCGCGACTGGCGTAGCCGGCGGCCAGGCGCACCAGTTGCTCGACGTCGGCGCGCCGTACCGATGCGTCGTCGTGCAGGCGCTCCAGATGCGGCAAATACCAGCGCAGCGCCAGTTGGGCATCGCCCGGCCAGGCTTCCTGACCGGCGCGCAAGGCGGCGTAAACGCCAGCGAAGTCGGCCCATTGCGTGCGGGCATTGGCCGGCACCTCGAATGCCTGCAGCGCCGCGCCGGGGTCAGCGGCCTCGTCCATGGCATCGAGCAGGCGTGCTGCCGTCACCGGGCCGATGCCGGGAATGAGTTGCACGACCCGAAAGCCGGCCAACCGGCCCTTGGGGTTCTGCGCAAAACGCAGCAACGCCAGCAGATCCTTGACATGCGAGGCCTCCAGGAACTTGAGGCCGCCGAACTTGACGAAAGGGATGTTGCGGCGCGCCAGTTCGAGCTCCAGCGCAGCACTGTGACTGGACGTGCGAAACAGCACCGCCTGCGACTTGAGCCTGAGGCCGCCTTCGCGCTGCGCCAGGACTCGGTCGGCCACCCAGCGCGCCTGCTGCGCCTCGTCCGGCACCAGCACCAGTTGCGGTCGGCCGGCCGAGGGCTTGTCGGTCCACAGCCGCTTGGCATGGCGCTCGCCGGCACCGGCGATGAGCGCGTTGGACACGTCCAGGATGGGTTGCGTCGAACGGTAGTTGCGCTCCAGGCTGACGATGCGCGCCGGCGCCGCGGGGCTGCCGAACTGCGCCGGAAAGTCCAGGATGTTGCGTACCGTGGCGCCGCGAAAGGAATAGATGGCTTGCGCATCGTCGCCCACAGCCGTCAGGCCGCGGCCGTCTGGCTTCAGGCGCTGCAGGATGGCGGCCTGTAGGCGGTTGGTGTCCTGGTATTCGTCGACCAGCACATGGTGGAAGCGCGCACCGACCTGCTCGGCCAGTACGGGCTCGCCCATCATCTCGTGCCAACCCAGGAGCAGGTCGTCGTAGTCGAGGACGTTCTGCTGGGCCTTGGCCTCCACATAGGCGCCGAACAGGCGCCTGAGCTCGGCCTCCCATTCGGCGCACCAGGGAAAGGCCTGGGCCAGCACCCGGTCCAGGCTGTCCTGGGTGTTGACCACGCGCGAATAGATGGACAGGCAGGTGCCCTTCTGCGGAAAGCGCCGCTCGCTGCCCGACAGGCCGAGTTCGTGCCGCACCAGGCCCATCAGGTCTTCGGCATCGCCGCGATCGTGGATGGTGAAGCTGTCCGCCAGCCCGATCTGCGCGGCGTATTCGCGCAGCAGCCGGGCGCCGATGCCATGGAAGGTGCCGGCCCAGGGCAACGAAGGCGGGGTCTGCGCACCCAGGCCCAGCACCTTGGCCAGCACATGGCCGGCGCGCTGCGACATTTCTTGCGCGGCGCGGCGCGAGAAGGTCAGGAGCAGCACGCGCTGCGGGTCGGCGCCCTTTGCGATCAGGCAGGCGACGCGGTGCGCCAGGGTGCTGGTTTTGCCGGAGCCGGCGCCGGCCACGATCAGCAGCGGCCGCGCATCGGCCTGCGCCGCGTCCACGCCATGCAGCACTGCCTCGCGCTGCTGCGCGTTGAGGCCAGCAAGGGCCTCTTGCAGGCGGTCGGTGGGGGCTTCGAGGATGGACATGGCGGCGAAGCCTAACTGTACATTCATCCAGCATCGCGCCCTCGCCGCGAGCCCTCTGAGGCGGCAGGCCAATGACATAATCGCGCCCGTCGAAATCTTTAGGAGCTACGGCCTTGGAAACCTGCCCGTCTCGGCAGCTTTCAACAACTCCCTGCTGACAGCCATCCGACGCGGATGGGTGCCCTGGGGACTTTGTTGAAAGCGCCCCACCACTTGCCAACCCATCCGTCGTTTCCCCGGGAGTGAGCCCATGCTCAACATCTTCACGCTCGCCAACGGCCGCCTCGTCCAGGAAGAGATCGAGGCGCTCGAGGAGCTTTCCAAATTCCAGCCGATCTGGGTCGACCTGGAGTCGCCCACGCTCGAAGAGAAGCGCTGGATCAAGCAGTACTACGGCCTGTCCATCCCGGAAGACGCGATGGACGAGGACATCGAGGAGTCCGCGCGCTTCTACGAGGAAGACAACGGCGAGCTGCATATCCGCAGTGACTTCTTGATCGCCGATGACGAAGACCCGCGCTCGGTACGCGTCGCCTTCATCCTCAACCAGCACAACACCGAGCTGCGCAGCCGCGGCGTGCTGTTCTCGATCCACGACGAGGACGTGCCGGTGTTTCGCCTGCTGCGCATGCGCGCGCGCCGGGCGCCGGGGCTGATCGAGGACGCCAAGGAGGTGCTGCTCAAGCTCTTCGATGCCGACGCGGAATACTCGGCCGACACGCTCGAGAACATCTACGACGAGTTGGAGTTGGCCGGCAAGAAGGTGCTGTCGGGCAACGTCAGCGACGAACTGGCCGGCGAAGTGCTGGGCGCCATCGCGCGCCAGGAAGACCTGAACGGCCGCATCCGCCGCAATGTGATGGACACGCGCCGCGCGGTGAGCTTCATGATGCGCAGCCGCATGCTCAATGCCGAGCAGTTCGAGGAGGCGCGCCAGATCCTGCGCGACATCGAATCGCTGGACAACCACACCGCCTTCCTGTTCGACAAGATCAACTTCCTGATGGATGCGACCGTCGGTTTCATCAACATCAACCAGAACAAGACCATCAAGATCTTCTCGGTGGCCAGCGTGGCGCTGCTGCCTCCGACGCTGATCGCGAGCATCTACGGCATGAACTTCAAGTTCATGCCGGAGCTCGACTGGGTGGGCGGCTACCCCTACGCGCTGATCCTGATGGCGGCCAGTGCGCTGGTGCCCATGTGGTACTTCCGCAGAAGGGGTTGGCTCAAGTAGCCAGCAACTCCCACAGGCGCGCGGCAGTCACCGGCATCTGCAGGCGAGGCGCCTTGTCCGCATGGCCGGCGCGTGCCAGCGCATCGGCCACCGCGTTGACCACGGAAGGCGTGGCGCCGATGGTGCCGAGTTCGCCCACGCCCTTCACACCCAGCGGGTTGTTCAGGCAGGGCGTGGAAGGGTCCATCTCGGTCCTGAAGTCGGGCGCGCCGGAGGATTTTGGCAGGGCGTAATCCATCAGGCTGCCCGTGACCAACTGGCCGGTCTCGCTGTCGTAGACCACCTGCTCCAGCAGCGCCTGGCCGATGCCCTGCACCGCGCCGCCGTCGAGTTGGCCGCGCACGATCATCGGATTGACCACGCGGCCGACATCGTTGACCGAGGCATAAGCCACCACCTCCACTTCGCCGGTGGCCAGGTCGACTTCGACCTCGCCGATGTGGCAACCGTTAGGCCAGCTGGGACCCGATACGGTGCTGGTCGAATCCACGAAGATGCGGCGCTCGGGCTGGCGTGCGGCCAGCTCGAACAGGTCGATGGCAAGGTCGGTGCCGGCCACGCTGAAACGGCCGGCGGCGTACTGCACATCGGGCGGTGCCGCCTCGAGTTCCTTGGCGGCCAGGACACGCGCCTGCTCGATGGTGCGCTGCGAACCGATGCTTACCGCCGAGCCGCCGGTGAAGAGCGAACGCGAGCCGGCGCTGCCAAAGCCGTTGCCGCGATCGGTATCGCCCAGCACCACGCGCACCTTCTCGATGGGCACGCCGAAGGCATCGACCACCAGTTGCGTGAGCGAGGTGGCAATGCCCTGGCCCATCGCGTTGACGGCGGAGAAGACCTCGATCACGCCGTCGGCCAGCACCGCCACAGTCACCCGCTCCTCGAACACCATGCCGCCGGTCCACTCCAGGAAGGTCGAGATGCCCAGTCCGCGCTGCTTGCCGCGCCGCGCCGACCCGGCGGCGCGCGCCTCGAAGCCGGACCAGTCGGCCAGCTGCAGGGCCTGGTCCATCACATGCTCGAAGCGGCCGCTGTCATAGACCTGCTGCATCGGGTTCTGGTAGGGCATCTGCTCGGGGCGGATGAAGTTGCGGCGGCGCAGCGCGATGCGGTCCACGCCGGTCTGGCGTGCTGCCTCGTCCATCAGGCGCTCGATGTTGAAGATGGCCTCGGGTCGGCCCGCGCCGCGATACGGCCCGGTAGGCGCGGTGTTGGTCATCACTGCCGTGAAGTGGAAATCGATGGTCTGGATGTCGTAGACGCTGGTCTGCACCCAGGGCCCGACCAGCAGCTGAATGGCGACGCCGGCGGCGGTGGGATAGGCGCCGACGTTGGCCAGTGTGCGCACGCGCAGCCCGAGGATCTTGCCGTCGGCCGCCAGCGCCAACTCGGCGTGCGCATGCGCGTCGCGCCCCGGGCCGGCGGAGACGAATTCCTCGCTCCGATCGGCAATCCACTTGACCGGCCGCTGCAGGCTGCGCGCGGCGATGGCGACCAGCGCGTCTTCCGGATAAAGGCCGGTCTTCATGCCGAAGCCGCCGCCGACGTCGCCCACCACGACGCGCAACTCCTCGGGCGCGATGCCCAGCATGTCGGCGGCGATGGTGTTGCGAACGCCTGTCGGCATCTGCGTGCTCATGCGGATGGTGGTGCGGCCACTGGTCTTGTCGAACTCGGCCTGCACCGAGCGCGGCTCGATGGTGACGGCGGCCAGGCGCTGATGCCGGATGTCCAGCTTCACCACATGCGCCGCCTGGGCAAAGGCTGCGTCGCAGGCGGCCGCGTCGCCATGGCGCATCTCGGCAGAAACGTTGTCTGCAAGGCCCTCGCACAGCAGTGGCGCGCCGGCCGCCAGCGCCTGCGCCGGCTCGACCACCATCGGCAGCTCTTCGTATTCGACATGCACCGCCTCCGCGGCATCTCGTGCCTGCTGCACCGTGTCGGCCAGCACGGCGGCCACGCATTCGCCGACGTAGCGCGCCCGCTCGTGCGCCAGCGCGTAGCGCGGTGGCGTGGCGGCGGGGCTGCCGTCGGCGCGAACGAAGCCGGCCACGCCGGGGATGGGCTTGACGCCGGCTGCCACCAGCTCGGCGCCGGTGAAGACCTTGGCCACGCCGGGCATGCCGGCAGCGGCGGACGTGTCAACCGAGATGATGCGCGCGTGCGGATAGGGCGAGCGCACGAAAGCCACATGGAGCTGGCCGTCGACCCGCACATCGTCGGTGTAGCGGCCCTTGCCGGCCAGCAGGGCCTCGTCTTCCAGGCGGCGCACCGCCTGGCCGCTGCCGAAGCGAGCCGCTTCAGGCGAAGGAATGCTTGCTGCTGCAGTGCTCATGGCCTGACCTCATCCGTGGGAATTGAAGGGAGTCTGCGGCGCGAGACGCGCCGGCCAAATGATGCCCCAGTTGGGCCAATTCATCACGTCGCCGACGCACGGACCGTCACTGCGTCGCCGACCCGTATCAGGCCGACCGCCAGCACACGAGCCGTGACACCCCCGTGACCGCGTACGGCGTTGTAGCCGCCAGGACCGAGGGACTCCTCCATGCGCGAGCAGGGCTCGCACGGTCCGCTGATTTCCAGAACCACCTCGGCGCCGATGGACAACTGGAGCCGCTGGTCGCCGAACAGGGAGCGCGCTGCCAGCAGGTTGAGGCCCGCCACCACCAGGTTGCGCCGCAGCAGCTCGGCCGGCACTGCCGCCAGGCCGGCGAGCGCGGCGATCACCGGCAGGTGTTCGGCCTGGATCAGCGTGACCTGGCGCTTGCTGCCGGCGCCTGGCGCGCGCAGCGCGCTGCGGTCGCCCTCCAGGCCCAGGCCAGGCAGCGCCACCACTTGCAACACCGAACGCATCGCCGCGCGGCAGGCCGGTCGCAGGAGGATCGCCTCCAGCCGTCCGGCACGCGGGAATCGGCGCGTGAGCTCGCGCAGCTGCATCACGGCGACAGCAAGGGCAGCAAGGCGCCGATCAGCGCCCGCGCCTGAACGCCCGCGACCTGGATGAGATAGGCCGTGAAGTCCACATGCGCCTGGTCGTCGGCGCGGTCCGAGATGTTGCGCGCCGCGGCGAAGGGAATGCCGTAGTCGTGGCACACCTGGGCCACGGCGGCGGCCTCCATCTCGACCGCCAACGCATCGGGCAGCGCGGTGCGCAAGGCGAGCGCCTCGTCGGCACGCGAGACAAAGCGGTCGCCGCTCAGCAGCAGGCCCTGGTGAATGCGCGGCGTGCCCAGGCCGAAGCGCAGCCGCGTGGCTTCGTCGACCAGGCCCTCCACGGGCAGGCTGCGCGCGGCCATCAGAAGCTGCGCGCTCAGTTCCTCATCGGCGCGGAATCGGGAGCACCCGTACAACGGTACCTCGTGGCGCGGGAACAGGGGCGAAGCATCCATGTCGTGCTGCAGGAATTCGCTGCCGATCACCGTGTCGCCCACCCGCACCTGCGGATGCAGGCCACCGGCCACGCCGGTGAAGACGATGCGCCGCGCGCCGAAGCGCTCGATCAAGGCGGCAGCGGTAGTCGCCGCGGCAACCTTGCCGATGCGCGACAGCGCGAACACCACTTCGCGCCCATGCCAACGCCCAAGGTGGAAATCGCGGCCGGCATGGCGCACCACGCGCAGTTCCTGCAGCTGCACGGCCAGCCCTTCCTGTTCTTCGGGCAGGGCACTCAAGATGGCGATGGTCATGCGCGCATCCTAGCCACAACGAAAAAGCCGCCGCGCCCCGGGCGGGACGCGGCGGCTTTCAGGCAAGAGCCTGGCGGCTTACTTGCTGTCCTTGATGTCCACCCCGTAGAAGGTGTGGCGGCCGAAGGGGCTCAGCTTGAAGTCCACCACTTCCTTGCGCACGGGCTTCAGTTGCACCGCGTGGGCGATGGTGAACCAGGGCGCCTGCTCCTTGAAGATGACCTGCGCCTTCTTGTAGAGCGCGTCGCGATCGGCCTGCTTGGGCACGCTCTTGGCCTTGAGCACCAGATCTTCATAGGGCTGATGGCAGAACTTGGCCACGTTGGAGCCGCTCACCGATTGCGCCGAGGCGCAGCCCAGCAGGGTGTAGAGGAAGTTGTCCGGATCGCCGTTGTCGCCGGTCCAGCCCAGCATGCCCATCTGGTGCTCGCCGGCCTGCATGCGCTTGCGGTACTCGCCCCACTCGAAGGTCTTGATCTCGGCCTTCACGCCAACCTTGGCCAGGTCGGCCTGCATCAGCTCGGCAATGCGCTTGGCATTGGGGTTGTAGGGGCGCTGCACCGGCATGGCCCACAGGTCGGTGGTGAAGCCGTTCGGATGGCCGGCCTCGGCCAGCAGCTTCTTGGCGGCCTCGGGGTTGTAGGCGTCGTCCTTGACGGCGTCGTTGTACGACCACATGGTCGGCGGCACCGGGTTCTTGGCGGCGACGCCGGCCGTGAGGTAGACGCCGTCGATGATGGCCTTCTTGTTGATAGCCATGTTGATGGCCTTGCGCACGCGCACGTCGTCGAAGGGCTTCTTCTGCGTGTTGTAGGCCAGGTAGCCCACGTTCAGGCCGGGCTGCTCCAGCACCTGCACGCCCGGGTCCTTGCGGATCGCGTCCAGGTCGGCCGGGTTCGGGTAGGGCATGACATGGCACTCGCCCTTTTGCAGCTTGGCCCAGCGCACCGATGCATCTGGCGTGATCGCGAACACCAGGTCATCGATCTTCGCCTTGCCGCCCCAGTACTGCGGGAAGGCCTTGAAGCGCACCACTGCATCCTTCTGGTACTGCACGAGGTAGAAGGGGCCGGTGCCGATCGGGTCCTGGTCGATCTTCTCGGGCGTGCCGGCCTTGAGCATGGCGATGGCATATTCCTTCGACTGGATGCCGGCGTACTGCATCGCCAGGTTGGCCAGGAAGGGGGCTTCCGCCTTGTTCAGCACGATCTTGACGGTGTGGTCGTCGACGCGGTCCACCGTCTTCAACAGCTTGGGCATGCCCATGTCGTTGAAGTAGGAGTGGTTCGGGCTGGTGACGCGGAAGTAGGGGTCGTTCTCCTTCCACTGGCGCTCGATCATGAAGATGAAGTCGTCGGCGTTGAAGTCGCGCGTCGGCTTGAAGTTCTTGCTGGTGCTGTGCCACTTCACGCCCTTGCGCAGCTTGAAGGTGTACTCGGTGCCATCGGGCGAAATGGTCCAGCTCTCGGCCAGGCCGGGCACGACCTTGGTGCCGCCGCGCTCGAACTCGACGATGGTGTTGTAGACCTGGGTGGTCACATCGAAGGAGGTGCCGGTCGTGTTGACGCCGGGGTAGAAGTTTTCCGGGCTGCCTTCGGAGCAGTACACCAGTGTCTTGGCCGCCGCGGCTCCGCAGGTGAGCGCGAGCAGGGCGGGAAGGATCGACGCGGCGACTCGTGCGCGCCGCGCGATGCTGGACGTGGATTTCATGATCGAATCCTTTTTTCTCTCGGGTTGGAACTACTTCGCCGAAGCGAGGGGGGCTTTCTCGACTGGCGCGGATGAGCCGGTCTCGAGAAACTTTTCAGCATGGTGGCAGGCCACCATGCGCTCGTCGAGCTTGCGCAGCAGCGGGCGCTCGACATGGCAGCGTTCGGTCGCATGGGCGCAGCGGGTGCTGAAGACGCAGCCGGCCGGTGGATCGAGCGGAGAGGGCAGCTCGCCCTTGAGCACGATGCGCTGGTTCGACAGGCCCGGCGTCGAAGCCAGCAGCGCCTGCGTGTAGGGGTGCAGCGGCCGCGCGAAGATGCGCGCCTTCGGGCCCTGCTCCACCGCATGGCCCAGGTACATCACCAGCACGTCGTGCGCGATGTGGCGCACCACGCCCAGGTCGTGCGAGATGAAAAGATAGGCCAGCCCCAATTCGGCCTGGAGGTCGGCCAGCAGGTTGAGCACCTGGGCCTGCACCGAGACGTCGAGCGCCGACACCGGCTCGTCGGCCACCACCAGCTTGGGCCGCAGCATGAGCGCACGCGCGATCGCGATGCGCTGGCGCTGCCCGCCCGAGAACATGTGCGGATAACGCTCCGCATGCTCGGGCCGCAGCCCGACCTGCATCAGGATCTCGCGCACCCGGCGCTTGCGCTCCTCCTTGCTGAAGGGCATGTTGATGATCAGCGGGTCCTCGAGGATGGCGCCGATTTTCTTGCGCGGATTGAGCGAGCCGTAGGGGTTCTGGAACACCAGCTGCACCGCGCGGCGCAGGTTGCGCTGCTGCGGCGCGGTCATGCCGGCGACGTCAATGCCGTCGATGGCCAGGTGCCCGCCGCTGGGCTTTTCGATCAGCGAGACCATGCGCGCCAGGGTGGACTTGCCGCAGCCCGACTCGCCCACCACCGCCAGCGTCTTGCCGGCTTCCAGGGTGAAGGACACGCCCCCTACAGCGTGCAGCGCAGCCGGCTCCTTGAACAGGCCACGCCGAATGCGGTAGACACGCTGCAGGTCCTGGGCCTGGGCGACGATGCCGGTCGGGCGTTCGATGCCGCTCATTGCTCCGCCTCCACCACGGCCACATGGCCGTCGCGCGCGATCTTTTCTACACGCTGCGCATCGCCCAACGGATAGTGGCAACGCACCCCGCCGACAAGCCAGTCGCGCAGTTCGGGCCGCTCGGCACGGCAAAGCTGGGTGGCATAGGCGCAGCGCGGTGCGAACAGGCAGCCATCGGGACGGTCGTGCACGCCCGGCACAACGCCGGCGATGGTGGCCAGCCGGCCGTTGTCCGGCGCGCGGTCCGGCAGGGCCGCCAGCAGCGCCTCGGTGTAGGGGTGCTGCGGCATGGCGAAGAGCTCATCCACCGGCTGCTGCTCCATCACCTGGCCGGCATACATCACGGCCACGCGCTGTGCCATTTCGCTCACCACGCCCATGTTGTGGGTGATCAGCACCAGCGCCATGCCGCGCTCCTTCTGCAGCTCGCGCAACAGGTCGAGGATCTGGGCCTGGATGGTGACGTCGAGCGCGGTGGTCGGCTCGTCGGCGATCAACAGGCGCGGGTTGCAGGCGATCGCCATGGCGATCATCACGCGCTGGTTCATGCCGCCCGAGAGCTGGTGCGGATAACTGTTGAGGCGCGAAGAGGCGGCGGGAATGCCGACCTGCTCCAACAACTCGATGGCGCGGCGCTGGGCCGCCTTCTTGTCCATCTTCAGATGCAGGCGCAGGGTCTCCATCAGCTGGAAGCCGATGGTGAAGCAGGGGTTCAGGCTGGTCGTGGGATCCTGAAAGATCATGGCCACGTCCTTGCCCACCAGCGCGCGCCGGGCCTTGTCGGAAATGCCCAGGAGGTCGTTGCCGGCAAAGCGCAGGTGCTGCGCCCGCACCCGTCCGGGGTAGGCGATCAGGCCCATCAGGGCCATCATGGTGACACTCTTGCCCGAGCCCGATTCGCCGACAATGCCCAGCACCTCGCCTTCCTCGAGCGAGAGGCTGACGCCGTCCACCGCGTGCATGACGCCGCCTTGCGTGGGGAACTCCACATGCAGGTCGCGGATATCCAGTAAAGCCATTCGTTATCTCTTGAGCTTGGGGTCGAGCGCGTCTCGCAAGCCATCGCCCAGCAAGTTGAAAGCCAGCACCGCGGCCAGGATCGCCACGCCAGGGAAGGTCACGACCCACCAGGCGCGCAGCACGAATTCGCGGGCGTCGGCCAGCATCGTTCCCCATTCGGGCGAAGGCGGCTGCGCGCCCAGGCCGAGGAAGCCGAGCGCCGCCGCGTCCAGGATGGCGGTGGAAATGCCAAGCGAGGCCTGCACGATCAGCGGCGCCGCGCAGTTGGGCAGCACCTCGCTGAACATCAGGCGCAGGGTGCCGGCGCCGCTGATGCGCGCGGCCGTCACGTAGTCGCGCGAGACCTCACTGATGACCGCCGCGCGGGTGATGCGCACATAGTGCGGCAGCACCACGATGGCCACCGCGATCATGGCGTTGATCAGGCCCGGCCCGAGGATGGCCACGATCACGATGGCCAGCAGCAGGCTGGGCAAGGTGAGGATGATGTCCATCAGCCGCATGATCGCGATCTCGAGCACGCCGCGGAAGAAGCCGGCCACCAGGCCGAGCACGATGCCCAACACAACGGACAGGGCGACCACCGCCACCCCGATCGACAGCGACAGGCGCGCGCCCCACATCAGCCGCGACAGGATGTCGCGCCCGATGGCGTCGGTGCCCAGCAGGTGGGCTGCGGAGCCGCCTGCTTGCCAGGCCGGCGGCAGCAGGAAGGCGGCGCTGTCGGTCTGGTTCGGCGCGTGCGGCGCGATCCAGGGCGCCAGCAGCGCGACGAGCAACAGCACCGCTACCGTGACCAGCCCGGCGACAGCGCCGTGGTTCTGCGAGAAGGCACCCCAGAATTCGCGCCAGGGGCCCGGCGGCGCCGGCGCGACCGCCGCGCTCTTGTTGTTGATGGCTACGTTGTTCATCGCGATTGCCGGATGCGGGGGTTGATGACGCCGTAGGCCAGGTCGACCAGCACGTTGACGATCATGACGATCACTCCGAGGAGGAGCATGCCGCCCTGCAGGACCGGGTAGTCGCGCCGGCCGATCGCCTCGATCAGCCACTTGCCTACGCCGGGCCAGGAAAAGATGGTCTCGGTGAGGATGGCGCCGGTGAAGAGCGTGCCGACCTGCAACCCGATCACGGTGATCACCGGGATCATCGCGTTGCGCAGGGCATGCAGGCCCACCACGCGCATCTTCGACAGGCCCTTGGCGCGCGCCGTGCGGATGTAGTCCTCGCCCAGCACTTCCAGCATGGCCGAGCGCGTCATGCGCGCCACCACCGCCAGCGGGTTGGTGCCCAGCACGATGGCCGGCAATATGAGGTGCTGCAGCGCCGACCAGAAGGCGCCCTTGTCATCGGCCAGCAGCGAGTCGATCAGCAGGAAGCCGGTGACCGGCTCCACGAAATACTGCACCGAGATGCGGCCCGACACCGGCGTCCAGCCCAGCTGCACCGAGAAAAACAGGATCAGCAGCAGGCCCCACCAGAAGATCGGCATCGAATAGCCGGTGAGCGAAGTCGCCATCACGCCATGGTCGAACAGCGAGTTGCGCCGCACGGCCGCGATGATGCCGGCCGGAATGCCCAGCAGCAGCGCGAACACGATGGCGCACAGCGCCAACTCGACGGTGGCCGGAAAGAGCGCCAGGAATTCGCTGATCACCGGTTCCTGCGTGATCACCGACTTGCCCAGGTCGCCCTGCAGCACGCGGCCGATGTAGATGCCGTACTGCACGAAGAGGGGCTTGTCGAGCCCGTACTCCTTGAGCAGTTGGGCGTGTCGCTCGGGGTCGATGCCACGCTCGCCAGCCAGGGTTTCGATGGGGTCGCCCGGCACGAGGCGGATCAGGAAGAAGGCCAGCAGCGTCATGCCGATGAAAGTCGGCACGAGCAGGCTGGCTCGCGTAAGGAAGAATCGGAACATCGGCGGGGAATATGCAAGAGCAATGCCGGGAAGGGTGCCCGGCAGAACCCTTATTGCGGCGCAGCCGCCTTGTGGGCGGTTCGCTCGCGAGGTTATGGTTCTAAATCGAGAAACACCGCGGAACTGGCTCTGCCAGGCCGCCGGTGTTGCCCCCTCGAGGGGGTACTCGGCGACACGAAGTGCGCCGATACGGGGGTGGATGAAATCAGCCGCGCAGTTCGCGGCGCAGAACTTTACCCACCGGCGTTTTCGGCAGGTCGGTGCGGAACTCGATCAGCCTGGGCTGCTTGTAGCCCGTCAGATTGGCGCGGCAGTACTCGCGCACCTGCTCTTCGCTGAGCTCGGGGTTCTTCTTGACGATCACCAGCTTGATGCCTTCGCCGGTCTTGGCATCGGGGACGCCGACGGCCGCGCACTCCATCACGCCGGGGATCTGCGAGACCACGTCCTCGATTTCATTCGGATACACATTGAAGCCACTGACGATGATCATGTCCTTCTTGCGGTCCACGATCTTGAAGTAGCCGCGCTCGTCGGCCACACCGACGTCGCCGGTCTTGAAGTAGCCGTCGGCCGTCATGACCTTGGCGGTCTCGTCGGGGCGCTGCCAGTAGCCGGCCATCACCTGCGGGCCCTTGATGGCGATCTCGCCGGGCTGGCCCAGCGGCACCTCGTTGCCGGCGTCGTCCAGCAGCTTCATGGAAGTGCTGGGCAGCGGCAGGCCGATGGTGCCGGTGTATTCCTTGCTGGTCACGGGGTTGCAGCTGGCCGAGGGCGAGGTTTCCGACAGGCCGTAGCCTTCGCAGATCGGGCAGCCGGTCTTCTCCAGCCAGAGCTTGGCCACGCCGCTTTGCACCGCCATGCCGCCGCCGACCGACACCTTCAGGTTCTTCCAGTTCACGGTATTGAAGTCGGGGTGGTTGGCCAGGCCGTTGAACAGCGTGTTCACCGCCGGGAAGCTGTGGAAGGTGTGCTTGGACAGCTCCTTGAGCACCGCAGGCAGGTCGCGCGGATTCGGAATGAGGATGGTCTTTCCGCCGGTACGCATCGACAGCATCATGTTCACCGTGAAGGCGAAGATGTGATAGAGCGGCAGCGCGCACACGCTGGTGGGCTGCTCGCCTTCGGGCACCCGCTTCATCACCGGCGCGTTCCAGGCCTCGGACTGCAGCACGTTGGAGATCACGTTGCGATGCAGCAGCACCGCGCCCTTGGACACGCCGGTGGTGCCGCCGGTGTACTGCAGCACTGCCACGTCGTCCGGGCCGATCTGCGGCTGCTGCAGCTTGCGCGGGTCGCCGCGGCCGATGGCGTCGTTGAAGCGCACCGCACCGGGCAGCTGGAAGGCCGGCACCAGCTTCTTGACGTTGCGCACCACGAAGTTCACCAGCGCACCCTTGAGGCCACCGAGCCGGTCGCCCATGGAGGCCAGCACCACGTGCTGCACCGGCGTGGCGGCGATGCATGCCTGCAGGGTCGCGCCGAAGTTCTCCATGATGATGATGGCCTTGGCACCCGAGTCCTTGAGCTGGTGCTCGAGTTCACGCGGGGTGTACAGCGGATTGACGTTCACCACCACCAGCCCGGCGCGCAGCACCGCCGCCACCGAGATCGGGTACTGCGGCGAGTTGGGCATCATCAGCGCGACGCGGTCACCCTTGGCCAGGCCCAGGCCCTGCAGGTAGGCGGCGAGCTTGCGGCTGGCCTGGTCGGTCTCTCCGTAGCTCACGTCCTTGCCCATGAAGCTGTAGGCGACGCGGTCGGCATAGCGGCCGAAGCTCTCCTCGATCAGGGCAACGAGCGAAGGGTATTGGCTCGCGTCGATATCGGCGGGCACGCCGGCGGGGTAGCTGCTCAGCCAGGGGCGGTCTGTCATTTTTGGATGTCTCCTGTCACTTTCTCTCAGGCGCGGCTTGGCGCGGGCGCCATCACACTTCAATACCTGTTATTCAATCGCCTTGGCCATGTCCTCGACCACCTTCTTGGCGTCGCCGAAGACCATCATGGTCTTGTCCATGTAGAACAGCTCGTTGTCCAGCCCCGCGTAGCCCGCGGCCATGCTTCGCTTGTTCACGATCACCGTCTTG
>DATILH010000023.1:0-2407 GCA_035476655.1 Variovorax sp. | reverse complement strand
GATCCAGGAAGGCAACATCGGCCTGATGAAGGCGGTCGACAAGTTCGAATACCGTCGCGGCTACAAGTTCTCGACCTACGCCACGTGGTGGATCCGCCAGGCCATCACCCGCTCGATCGCCGACCAGGCGCGCACCATCCGCATCCCGGTGCACATGATCGAGACCATCAACAAGATGAACCGCATCTCGCGCCAGCATCTGCAGGAGTTCGGCTTCGAGCCCGACGCCGGCATCCTGGCGGCCAAGATGGAGATCCCGGAAGACAAGATCCGCAAGATCATGAAGATCGCCAAGGAGCCGATCTCGATGGAAACCCCCATCGGCGACGACGACGATTCGCACCTGGGCGACTTCATCGAGGACAGCACCAACACCGCGCCGATCGAGGCCGCCATGCAGGCGGGCCTGCGCGACGTGGTGAAGGACATCCTCGACTCGCTGACCCCGCGCGAGGCTAAGGTGTTGCGCATGCGCTTCGGCATCGAGATGAGCACCGACCACACGCTGGAAGAAGTGGGCAAGCAGTTCGACGTGACCCGCGAGCGCATCCGCCAGATCGAAGCCAAGGCGCTGCGCAAGCTCAAGCACCCGAGCCGCTCGGACAAGCTGCGCAGCTTCATCGATACGCTGTAAGCTTCATTCCTCCTTCCGGAGCCCAAGCGCCCGGCCTCCACGCAAGTGGGCGCCGGGCCTTTTCTTTTGCCCTGCCGACACAACAAGAATGGAGAAACGCCGATGAACCCCGATGCCGCCACCATCTGGAAAGCGCCGCGCTGGGCGCTGGCGGTACTGCTGGCGGTGCTGGGCATGCTCGGCCCCTTCTCCATCGACACTTACATCCCGGCCTTCTCCGGCATCGCTCGCTCGATCGGCGCCACGCCGGTCGAGATGCAGCAGACGCTGTCGGCCTACCTGTTCGGCTTCGCCTTCATGAACCTGTTCCACGGCGCGCTGTCAGACAGTTTCGGCAGGCGGCCGGTGGTGCTCTGGGGGCTGGCGGTGTTCACCCTGGCATCGCTGGGATGTGCGCTGTCGCAGACCATCGGGCAACTGGTCTTGTTCCGCGCGCTACAGGGCCTGTCGACCGGCGCCGGCATCGTCGTCTCGCGCGCGGTGATCCGCGACATGTTCCCGCCGGCCGAGGCGCAGCGGGTGATGGCGCAGGTCACCATCTACTTCGGGGTGGCGCCGGCCATTGCGCCCATCGTGGGCGGCTTTCTCTTCGTGCACCTGGGCTGGCATAGCATCTTCTGGTTCCTGGTCGGGGTCGGCGTGGTGCTGTTCGTGGCCAACTACCGCTTGCTGCCCGAGACGCTGCATGTGGACCAGCGCCAGCCCTTCCATCCGGCGCACCTGATGCGCGGCTACTGGGCCCTGTGCTCGGACCCGCGTTTCCTGCTGCTCGCACTGGCCAGCGGCGTGCCCTTCAACGGCATGTTCCTCTATGTGCTGGCCGCGCCGGCCTTCCTGGGCGACCACCTCGGGTTGGCGCCGACGCAGTTCTTCTGGTTCTTCATCCTCACCATCGGCGGCATCATGCTCGGGGCCTGGCTGAGCGGGCGCATGGCCGGCAAGGTCAAGCCCAAGCGTCAGATCCGCGACGGCTTGCTGATCATGGTGCTGGCCTCGCTGGTGAACGTGATCGCCAACGCCCTGTTCGCCCCGAATGTCTGGTGGGCCCTGTGGCCGGTGGCGGCTTTCGCCTTCGGCTGGGCGCTGATGGTGCCGGTGATCACCCTGCTGGTGCTCGACCTGCATCCGGATCGGCGCGGCATGGCCTCCTCGCTGCAGGCGGTGATCGGCTCGACCGCCAACGGCGTCGTCGCCGGTGCCATTGCGCCGCTGGTGATGCATTCGCCGCTCTGGCTGGCCCTGACTTCGTTGCTGATGCTGTGCGTCGGCCTGTTCGCCTGGATGTCGTTGCACCGCCGCTGGCCCGAGATCGGGCGCATGGTCACCTAGAGGGCTGCCGCTCCAGCGCAAGTTTCATCGCGCGCAGGCCCTCCTCGATCATGCCGGCGATGGCCGGTGCTGCCGTATGCGGCAGCAGGTCGGCGATCCACACCAGGCGGCTTGCGCCCGCGCCTTCGTCGAAGACCTGGAGGGAAGCGTTGTAGTGGGTCAACTGCCCACCCGCCGCCGTCCACGCAATGCGGCGCGCAGCGTCGTCGACGTCCAGGATCACTTCGCGCACCTCCATGCCGTTGGCGAACTTGATGATGCGCGCCTCGGGCCCGTCGAGCCGGCACTCCACCACGAAGCCCGGCACCAGCCGGGTGTGCAGCGCGCCGATGTCGCGCGCCGCGTCCCAGATCTGCGCCGCGTCTGCGGCGACCTTCATTTCCCGGTGAATCGATGCCATGGCGACTCTCCTTGAACGGCGCGCCCGGCGCCGCGACGGGAGGC
>DATILH010000022.1:0-4803 GCA_035476655.1 Variovorax sp. | reverse complement strand
TGCGGAACCGTGAGGACGATCCTGCGTTCGATGCCGCTGCGTTTGAGAATCTCGTCGACCTTTCCGTGGCCCGTGCCCTCGGCCACCACCAGCAGGTGGTCGGCCGCCGAGAACTCCGCCAGCGTGATGCGCTTCTTGTCGAGCGCATGCCCCCGGCGCAGCATGCACACATAGCGCTGCGCGAACAGGCGGCGCTGAAAGAAGCCGCCCTTGAGCTGCGGCAGCAAACCGACCGCCAGATCCACTTTGCCCGCCTCCAGTTCATCGCGCAGGTTCACCGCCGTGTCGCGCACGGTGCTGATCGTCACGTCCGGTGCGATTTCGCGCAATTTGTGCATGAGTGGCGGCAGGAAGTGGATCTCACCGATGTCGGTCATGCCGATCACGAAAGAGCGCGTGCTGGTGGCCGGATCGAAGCTGGTGCGTTGATTCACAGCGCTATGCAGCATGCCCAGCGCATAAGTCACGGACTCCGCCAACTGCTCGGCAAACGGCGTCGGCTGCATGCCGGCCGGCGTTCGAAGGAACAGCTCGTCACCCAGAAGCTTGCGCAGGCGTGCCAGCGCGTTGCTGACGGTCGGCTGCGACAGCCCGAGCGCCTGCGCGGTGCGCGAGACACTGCGTTCGGCGAGCAGGTGCTTGAACACCACGAGCAGGTTCAGGTCGATTTCCTCGAGTTCCATGTGCGCGCCCGTTCATTGACCAAATCTATACAAACTATTCTTTTTATTCTATTGGCAAATAGTCCACCGCCGCCCATGATGGCGAGTCGAACACACCATGAACGACTTCACACACGCCATGACGACCCTGCGAGAACGCGAAGTGGAAACCGAAATCCTCATCGCCGGCGGAGGCCCCTGCGGCCTCATGCTGGCCAACGAACTGGGACGCCGAGGAATCCGCTGCCTGCTGGTCGACGCCAAGCCCGGAACTGCCTTCAACCCGCAAGCCAACGCGACCCAGGCGCGCACCATGGAGCACTTCCGCAGGCTCGGCTTCGCGCACGAGATTCGCCGCCTGGGCCTGCCCGCCGACCATCCCACCGACATCGCGTACTTCACCCGCTATGCCGGCCGGGAACTTGCCCGCATCCACCTTCCGACGGCGGCGGAAGCGGTCGAGAAGATCAAGACGATGGCGGGCTCATGGAGCGCCGCCGAGTTGCCGCACCGTGTATCGCAGAAGTTCGTCGAAGCCACGTTGCACAGCCATGCGCAGGCCTGGCCGAGCAACGATGTGCGCTACGGCTGGCGGCTGGAGCGCTTCGAGGACACCGGCCATGGCATCACAGCCTCGGTCTGCCCGACCGGCGGCGGCGAACCAGTGGCCGTGAAGGCGAGGTTCCTGGTCGGCGCCGATGGTCCGCGCAGCATGGTGAGGACCCATCTCGGCATCGATTGGGGTGGCGTGACGGGCATCCAGCGCGAGTTCATGGGGGGCAAGATGTTCGCCCTGTACCTGCGTTCGCCGCAGTTCGCGTCGGTCCTGAAACATCCGAAGGCCTGGATGTATGTGGCCGTCAACCACCAGCGGCGCGCGTTCATGGCCTCGGTGGATGGGGTGGCGCAGTACGCCTTTCATGCCGCCGTCCATCCTCATGAAACCCCGGAGAGCTGGACCGAAGCCGACGCGCGCCGGATCTTCGCGGAGACGGTCGGCGCCGAAGTCCCGATCGAGGTGCTGTCGATGGGCGTCTGGATGGCGGGACATGCCTTGGTAGCCAGGCAGTTCCAGCGAGGAAGGGTATTCATCGCCGGCGATGCAGCGCACCTGTTCACGCCGACGGGCGGCCTGGGCTACAACACGGCCGTCGAGGACGCTGTGAACCTGGGTTGGAAGCTGGCGGCCGTGCTGAGGGGCCAGACATCGCCGGCGCTGCTCGACAGCTACGAAGCAGAGCGCCGTCCGTTGGCGGAACGGAACACCGGCTACGCGCGCCATTTCGCCGATTCGGTCGGCCTGTTCACGGCCAGGCCCGAGCTGGAGGAAGAGTCGCCCCGCGGCGAGGCCGAACGCGCAGCGGCCGCCGAGCACCTGGACGCGCATGCCCGGCTCGAATTCAACATTCCCGGCGTCACCTTCGGCGGCCGCTACGACGGTTCTCCCTTGATCGTGCCCGATGGCACCGAGCCGCCAGCGGACGCGCCCAACCGATACATCCCAACGGCCTGCCCGGGTGGCCGACCTCCGAATGTGTGGCTGGAGGACGGCCGCTCGCTGTTCGACCTGTTCGGTCGCGACTGGACCTTGCTGGTCCTTGGCGGCGAGCCAGCGGACACCGGCCCCTTCGAAGCCGCGGCGCAGCAGCGTGGCCTGGACCTGCAGGTGGTACGCCTGCCGGATCCGCAGCTGCGTGCGTTGTACGAGGCGCCGCTGGTGTTGATCCGCCCCGACCAGATCGTCGCCTGGCGCGGCGCAATCGCCCGGCACGCGTATGCCCATGCCGTGCTGGACCAGGCGCTTGGCCGCCGTGCCATCGATGGATTGTCATTGCGGGCTTGACCCGCAATCCATGGCGGCAGACCGCACCTCACGAGACATGGATCCCGGAGCCTGCCCCGGACCCCGATCCCGGGTCGAGCCCGGGATGACAACCAATTCACACCCCCAGGTACTGGTGCACGATGTCCGGCTGCTCGCGCAACGCGGCCGAATCCCCTTGCCAGACCATGCGGCCCTTCTCGATCACGTAATGCCGGTCCGCCAGCCGCAGCAGGTGACCGATGTTCTTGTCGATCACGATCTGCGACAGGCCCTCGCGTTTGAGCTGGGCCAGCGTGCTCCAGATCTCCTCGCGGATCACCGGCGCCAGGCCTTCGGTGGCCTCGTCGAGCACCAGCAAGCGGGGATTGGTCATCAGCGCGCGGCCGATGGCCAGCATTTGCTGTTCGCCACCGGAAAGCTGCCAGCCCAGGTTCTGCCGACGCTCCTTCAGGCGCGGAAAGAAGCCGTAGACGCGGTCCAGCGTCCAGGTCTTGCCTTGCCCGCCGTTGTCGCGCGCGGTCGCCACCAGGTTCTCCTCCACGCTCAACTGGGTGAAGATCTGCCGGCCTTCGGGCACCAGGGCCAGGCCGCGCCGGGCGATCTTGTGTGAGGCCTCGCCGCGCACCTGCTGGCCGCCCACGAAGATCTGGCCGCTGCTGGCCGCCAGCATGCCGAACAGGCATTTCACCGTGGTCGAGCGGCCCATGCCGTTGCGCCCCAGCAGCGTGACCACCTGGCCCGGTTGCACGTCGAAGGAGATGTCGAACAGCACCTGGGCGCGGCCATAGCCGGCCTGCAGTTGCCGCACCGAAAGGAAGGGGTCCATCACGCGCGCCTCACAATGCTTCTTCGCCCAGGTACACCGCGCGCACCTCGGGATGGTTGCGGATCTCGTCGGGGGTGCCGGTGAACATCACGCGGCCGTACACCAGCACGCTGATGCGGTCGGCCAGCGCGAAGACGGCATCCATGTCGTGCTCGACCAGCAAGATGGTGTAGCGCCCCTTCAGGCCCTTGAGCAAGGCGATCACCGCCGCCGACTCCTGCGCGCTCATGCCGGCCATGGGTTCGTCCAGCAGCAGGAAGGCCGGCTGCGCGGCCAGCGCCATGGCCAGCTCGAGCTGGCGCCGCTCGCCGTAGCCCAGCTCGCCGGCCGGAACGTCGGCGCGGTGCGCCAGGCCGGCGGCGGCCAGCGCCTCCTCGGCCGCCCGCCGCGCGCCCGCGTTGCCCAGCAGTGGCTGCCAGAAGCGCCAGGCATGCTGGCGCGCGCCCAAAGCCGACAGCGTGGCGTTCTCCAGCACGCTGAAGTCCTCGAAGATGGAGGTGATCTGGTAGGAGCGCAGCAGGCCTTGGCGGGCGCGCTGGTGCACCGGCAGCCCGGTGACGTCGTTGCCACCGAAGCGGATCGTTCCCTCGTCGCAGGCGAGCTCGCCGCTCAGCTGGTTGATGAGGGTGGTCTTGCCGGCGCCGTTGGGGCCGATGACGGCGTGCAGTTCGCCCGGTGCGATGTCCAGCGAAACGTTGTCGGTGACGAGCAGGCCGCCGTAGCGCTTGACGAGGCCCTGCGTTTGCAGCGCGCTCATGGTAGTGCTCCCTCCCCCGCCGGGGGAGGGTTGGGGTGGGGGCTGGGGTGAGGGCTCACGGCACGCACGCCCCCATCCCGGCCTTCCCCCGCAGGGGGAAGGAGGAAGGCGACATCCAGCAGCCCTGCCAACCCGCGCTTGCCGACCAGCGCCATCAGCACGATGAGCGGGCCGAACACCACCATCCAGTGTTCCGTGATGCCCTTGAGCACTTCTTCCAGGCCCAGGAAGACCAGTGCCCCCAGCAGCGGGCCGAAGACCGTGCCGATGCCGCCCAGCACCACCATCACGATCAGCTCGCCGGAGACCGCCCAGGCCAGGGTGCTGGGAGAAGCGAAGGCGTTGAGGTTGGCCAGCAGCAGGCCGGCCAGGCCGCAGACCATGCCCGAGACGGTGTAGGCCACCAGCTGGTAGCGCTGCGCCGGCAAGCCGATGGCGTTGACGCGGCGCGCGTTCTGCTGCGCGCCGCGCAGCGCCATGCCGAAGGGGGCGACCCGCAGCCGCGCCATCCACCAGGTGAGCAGCACCAGGACCACGAAGGAGACGCCATACACGACCAGGGGCGAGCCCAGGTTGAGCGGCCCGAAGCGGCTGGTGTGGCTGACGGGCAGGCCGTCGTCGCCGCCGAAGTTCTTCAGGCTGACGAACAGGAAGTAGCCCATCTGCGCGAAGGCCAGGGTGATCATGATGAAGGCGATGCCCGAGGTGCGCAGGCTGATCGCGCCGGTGAGCA
>DATILH010000021.1:0-5386 GCA_035476655.1 Variovorax sp. | reverse complement strand
GGACCTGGGCCAGGGCGTGGATGCCGAAGGCAAGCCGCTCCTGCAGGAATTCCTGCACCTGGAGTACGCCGACAAGGCGACCTTGTACGTGCCGGTGAGCCAGTTGCACCTGATCAGCCGCTACACCGGCGTCTCGGCCGACGAGGCGCCGCTGCACAAGCTGGGCTCCGGTCAATGGGAAAAGGCCAAGCGCAAGGCGGCCGAGCAAGTGCGCGACTCGGCCGCGGAACTGCTCAACATCTACGCCCGTCGCGCGGCGCGCGAGGGCCATGCCTTCCGCTTCGCGGCGCAGGACTACGAGACCTTCGCCAACGACTTCGGCTTCCAGGAGACGGCCGACCAGCAGGCCGCCATCCACGCCGTGATCCAGGACATGATCTCGCCGCGCCCGATGGACCGCCTGGTGTGCGGCGACGTCGGCTTCGGCAAGACCGAGGTCGCCCTGCGCGCCGCCTTCGTGGCCATCACCGGCGGCAAGCAGGTCGCCTTCCTGGCGCCCACCACCCTCTTGGCCGAGCAGCACTACCAGACCCTGGTGGACCGCTTCAGCAAGTGGCCGGTGAAGGTGGCGGAGATGAGCCGCTTCCGCTCGACCAAGGAAATCACCGCCGCAAGCAAAGGCCTGGCCGACGGCAGCGTGGACATCGTGGTGGGCACCCACAAGCTCCTTTCCGAGAGCGTCAAGTTCAAGAACCTGGGCCTTTTGATCATCGACGAGGAGCACCGCTTCGGCGTGCGCCACAAGGAAGCGATGAAGGCGATGCGCGCCGAGGTCGACGTGCTCACACTCACCGCCACGCCGATCCCGCGCACGCTGGGCATGGCGCTCGAAGGCCTGCGCGACCTCTCCGTGATCGCCACCGCGCCGCAGCGCCGCCTGGCCATCAAGACCTTCGTGCGCAGCGAGAACAACGGCGTGATCCGCGAGGCGGTGCTGCGCGAGCTCAAGCGCGGCGGCCAGGTCTACTTCCTGCACAACGAGGTCGAGACCATCCAGAACCGGCGCGCCAAGCTGGAAGAAATCCTGCCCGAGGCGCGCATCGCGGTGGCCCATGGCCAGATGCCCGAGCGCGAGCTGGAGCGCGTCATGCGCGACTTCGTGGCGCAGCGCTTCAACGTGCTCTTGTGCTCCACCATCATCGAGACCGGCATCGACGTGCCCACTGCCAACACCATCGTGATGAGCCGCGCCGACAAGTTCGGCCTGGCGCAGCTGCACCAGCTTCGCGGGCGCGTGGGCCGCAGCCACCACCAGGCCTATGCCTACCTGATGGTGCCGGACCTGGACGGCCTGACCAAGCAGGCGGCGCAGCGGCTCGAAGCCATCCAGCAGATGGAGGAACTGGGCTCGGGCTTCTACCTCGCCATGCACGACCTGGAGATCCGTGGCACCGGCGAAGTGCTGGGCGAGAACCAGAGCGGCAACATGATGGAGATCGGCTTCCAGCTCTACAACGAGATGCTGTCGGAGGCTGTGCGCTCGCTCAAGGCGGGCAAGGAGCCGGACCTGCTCTCGCCGCTCTCTGTCACCACCGAGATCAACCTGCACGCGCCAGCCCTGCTGCCCAACGACTACTGCGGCGACGTGCACCTGCGCCTGTCCTTCTACAAGAAGCTGGCCACGGCCAAGACACCGACGCAGATCGATGCCCTGCTGGAAGAGATCGTCGACCGCTTCGGCAAGCTGCCGGCGCAGGCCCAGACGCTGATCGACGTGCACCGCCTTCGCGTGCTGGCGCGGCCCTACGGCGTGACCAAGGTGGATGCGGCGCCGGGCGTCATCAACATCAGCTTCAAGAAGGATCCGCCGGTGGACCCGATGGCCATCATCCAGCTGATCCAGAAGAACAAGCACATCAAGCTGGCCGGCAACGAGAAGCTGCGCATCGAGCGTGAGCTCAAGGAGCCCAAGGACCGTGCGCAGATGGTGCGCGATATCCTGCGCAGCCTCGGCCAGCCGACGACACAACCCGAAAGCGTTCCCGCATGAGCACCCTCCCCTCCGAATTGCGCCCCGGCCTGGTGATCCAGCGCGTGAAGCCGCCGCTGGTGCTGGCCGACTTCAAGCTGATCGCCTTCGACATGGACTCGACGCTGATCAGCATCGAGTGCATCGACGAGATCGCCGACGCGGTGGGCAAGAAGGCCGAGGTGGCGGCGATCACCGAGGCCACCATGCGCGGCGAGATCAAGGACTTCAAGGAGAGCCTGCGCCGGCGCGTGGCGCTGCTCAAGGGCGTACCGGTGTCGGCCCTGCAGGAGGTCTACGACCAGCGCCTGATGCTGAACCCGGGCGCGGAGCAGCTGGTGGCGGCGTGCAAGGCGGCGGGCCTGAAGGTGCTGCTGGTCTCGGGCGGCTTCACCTTCTTCGCCAACCGGGTCAAGGACCGCCTGGGCATCGACTTCACGCGCTCCAACCTGCTGGACGAGAAAGACGGCCAGCTCACCGGCCAGGTCGTCACCCAATCCTGGGGCGATATCTGCGACGGCGCGCAGAAGCGCCGCACCCTGCTGGAAGTGGCCTCGCTGATGGGCATCTCCCCGGGCGAATGCATCGCCGTGGGCGACGGCGCCAACGACCTGCCGATGATGGGCGAAGCCGGCCTGTCGGTCGCCTATCACGCCAAGCCGAAGGTACGCGAGCAGGCCATGGTGGCCATCAACGAAGGCGGCCTCGACCGACTCCTGGAGATCGTGAAATGACCGAGCAAGCCACGCTGTATCGTCCCGAGGAACTCGTCGCCTTTGCCCATGCATTGCTGCAGAAGGCCGGCCTCGCCGCGCCGATGGCCGGCAGCGTGGCGCGCACCCTGGTCGATGGCGACCTGCTGGGCCACGACACGCATGGCCTGGCCTTGCTGGCCGGCTATGTGAAGGACATCGAAGCCGGCGGCATGCGGCGCGAGGGCTCGCCCCTCGTGATCTCCGACAAGCCCGCCGCCGTGCTCTGGGACGGCCAGCGCCTGCCCGGCCCGTGGCTGGTGCACCAGGGCGTCGACCTGCTACTTCCGCGAGCGCGCGAACTGGGCACGGCCTCGCTGGTGATCCGGCGCAGCCACCACATCGCCTGCCTGGCGGTCTACATGCTGCGCGCGCTGGAGGAAGGCATGCTGATGCTGTTGGCCTGCTCCGACCCCGCCACCGCCAGCGTGGCGCCCTTCGGCGGCACGCAGGCGGTGTTCACGCCGAATCCGCTGGCGCTGGGCTTTCCGCTGACTGGCAGCGGCGTGATGGTCGACATCTCTGCCTCCATCACCACCAACGGCATGAGCAACCGCAAGCGCGCGGCCGGCGAGCGCTTCGCTCACGAGGTGCTGATCGATGCCCAGGGCCAACCCAGCACGGACCCGGCTGTCCTGTTCCAAGACCCGGCCGGCACCCTGCTGCCGCTGGGCGGCCTGCACCACGGCCACAAGGGCTATGGCATGGCTCTGCTGGTGGAGGCGCTGACCGGCGGCCTGGCCGGCCACGGGCGGGCTGATCCGAAGGAAGGCTGGGGCGCCACCGTGCACATCACCCTGCACGACCTGGAAGCCTTCGGCGGCAAGGCCGCCTTCCTGCGCCAGATGGACCACATCGCGCAGGCCTGCCGCAGCAACCGGCCGATCGACGCCGCCAAGCCAGTGCGCCTGCCGGGCGAAGGCGGGTTGAAGCGGCGCGCCCGGCAGGCGCAGGGCGGCGTGGCCCTGCACCCCTCGATCGCACCGGCGCTGGCGCCACTGGCCGAGCGCTACGCGCTGTCCTTCCCTTCGCCCGCGGCCTGATCCGGCTCGGCCTCGCCGGCCGGCCGGCGGCTGCGCTGGCCATGCTTGGCCAGTACCTCCACATAGGCCTGCGTGCCTTCAGACTTGGCCAGGACATCGACCGCGCCGATCAGTTCCGCCAGGTGCACCACCTGGGCTTGCGCTGCGTCGGGTCCGACCTTGCAGTCGAAGTCCCAGAAATCCACCCCCTCGGGCAGCACGCGGCGGCGCTCGCGCTTGATGTATTTTCGGATCTCGTGCTTGACCGCGTCCAGGACGCGATCGGGATGCTTGCCCTCGGGGCGCAGCAAAAAGGTTTTTCTCATGGGGCTACAGTACGCCTTCTTTTGGTTTTACGGCAAAGCGAGGTGAGGAATGGCAAGGCCCAGCGACTGGACCAGCAAGGTGATGGCCCTGATCCACGCCGGCAACACCTCGGCCGCCATCGCGCAGATCAAGGTGGCGCCCTCAGTGAAGGACTTGACGGCCTTGCAGACCGTCATGAAAGGTTCGCGCCTGACGGGCAAGCACCGCGCGCTCGACGCCGCCATCGAAGACAGCCTGGCGCTCCTGGCGGCGCCGCGGCTGCATCGTTCTCCGTAGAAAGCGCTCAGAGCGCCTGGCCGAGCCGGGCGATGCCCTCTTCGATCTTCTCGATGTTGGCGGTGGCGAAGGACAGGCGCAGGGTCGCCACGTCCGGCTTCTCGGCAAAGAAGGGCGCGCCCGGCACGAAAGCCACCAGCTTCTCGATGGCGCGCTTGGCGAATTCGTTGGCGTCCGCCACCTTGCCGTTGGCGCCGGTGAGGCGCGCCCAGAAGAACAGGCCGCCGTGCGGCTGGCTGAAGCTGATCGCCTCGCCCAGTTCGCGCTTGAGCGCCGCGCCCATGGCCTGGGCGCGCTGGCCGTAGACCTCGCGCACATGGGCCAGGGTGGCTGGCATGCGGCCGCTCTTCAGGTACTGCGCTGCGGTGGCCTGTGCAAAGGTGCTGGTGTGGGCGTCGCTGAACTGCTTGCACATGGTGGCCTTGGCCAGGAGCTCGGCCGGGCCGATCATCCAGCCGATGCGCAGGCCCGGGCTCAGCACCTTCGACAGGCTGCCGCAATGCGCCACCAACTCGCGGCTGCCAGGCACCTGCGCGGTCAGCGACATGATGGAAGGCGGCGGTGGCTCGCCGCCGAAGTACAGGTCGCCGTAGGGATCGTCCTCGACGATCAGCGTGTTGTGCTTCACGGCCATCTCCAGCACCTTCTTGCGCCGCTCCAGGCTCAGCATGGCGCCGCTGGGGTTGCCGAAGGTGGGGATCAGGTAGACGAACTTGGGCTTGTGCTGGGCGATGAGCGCTTCGAGTTCATCGGTCTTCACGCCATCGGCATCGATCGGCGCGCTGATCAGTTGCGCCCCGTACAAGCGGAAGCACTGGATGGTGGCCAGGAAGGTCGGGCCTTCCACGATCACCTTGTCGCCGGGCGAGATCAGGGTCTTGCCCAGGAGGTCCAGCGCCTGCTGGCTGCCCGTGGTGACGATCAGGCCGCTCGGGTCCACCGTCACGCCCTTGGTCTTCATGAAGGCGGCCAGCTGGGTGCGCAGCGGCTCGTAGCCTTCGGTGGCGCCGTACTGCAGCGCGCCGCCGGGTTCTTCGGTC
>DATILH010000020.1:0-5103 GCA_035476655.1 Variovorax sp. | reverse complement strand
GCCGACGCGCAGGCCCGCCTCTCGTTCGCGTCCAGCTTCTTCGAAGGGCAGACGCAGGGCAGCTATGCCCGCGGCGAAGCGTTCCAGGCGCACGCAAGCGGCGGCGTGCACGGCACCAACGGCATGACCTCCGCGCTGGTCGGAATGTCGTCGGCGCGGACGCCGCAGGAACTGGTGCTCGCCGTGCGCCGCCTGCACCTGCTCTACGCGCTCTCGTTCAGCGTCGGCGGCATCCCGCTGGTGTACATGGGCGACGAGATCGGCCTGGGCAACGCGGCCGCCGAGTCGGACATCGAGGCCGTCGATGGCCGCCAGTTGCATCGGCCGCGTTTCGACGCGGCCGCATGGGAGCGCCGGCTGGACCCTTCCACGCCGGAAGGCCTGGTTCACCAGGGCTTCTTGCGGCTAACCCAACTGCGGCGCGAACTGCCCGGCCTGGATGGCGACGTGCCGGCGCAGGTGCTGCCGCTGGCGCACCCGGGCGTACTGGGCATCTCACGCGCGGGCCTCTTCTATTCCTTCGGCAATTTCACGGGCGAGGCGGTTGAACTGGACCTGGCCCAGGTGCTGGGCCCAGACGCTGCCGCCTGGCGCAACGTCCTGGGCGACCCGCTCCAGGACGGCCGCCTCACGCTGCCCGCATGGTCATCGGCCTGGCTGACAAGGAGCGTTCCCTCATGAACATCCAACCGGCACAGCCGTCGCGTGCACCCTCCGCATTGGTATTTGGCGAAGCGCTGATCGATTTGTTCGAGCAGGGGCCTGTGGTGGGCGGGGCGCCTTTCAACGTGGCTCGCCATCTGCAGGGCCTGGGGCTCGCCGCCTGCTTCGTGAGCCGTATCGGTGTCGACGAAGGCGGAACGCTCATCGCCGGCGAGCTGGCGCGGCGCGGCATGAGTACGGCCGCCCTCCAGACCGACCCGATTTACCCGACGGGCCTGGTGCGGGTGCACCAGGAGGCGCCCGGCGAGCACAGCTTCGAGATCGTCGCCGACGCGGCGTGGGACCACATCGAGGCCGCAGCCCTGCCGCTGGCGCATTCCGAGGTGGTGCAGGCGGGCTGGCTGTACTACGGCTCGCTCGCCCTGCGCAGCCCGGCATCGCACATGGCCTGGCAGCGCCTGTGCATCGCGCACGAGGGCCAACGTTACATGGATCTGAACTGGCGCGAAGGAAACGTGCCGCGCTCCAAGGTGCTGCACGCATTGGGTGCCGCCGACGTGGCCAAGGTGAACAGCGACGAACTCGCCATGCTGATGCGCTGGCACGGGCTGCAGTCACGCGCCGAAGCCATGGTGTTGCACGTCGGCGAGACCTGCACCTCCATTGGCGACCTGCTGGAGCCCCTGAGCGTGGCGCGGTTGATCGTCACATATGGGCATGGCGGCTACGCCGCATACGACCGGCGCGGCCAATGCATCGCGTCGGGGCCGGGCCGCACCGGTGTGGCGCTCGTCGACACCGTGGGTGCGGGCGACGCCTTTTCGTCGGTCGTGCTGGCGGGATTCATCCTGGGCTGGAAGCTGCCGCTGGCGCTGGAACGTGCCAACGAGTTCGCCGCGGCCGTGTGCGAGGTACGCGGCGCCATGCCCCACGGCACCCAGTTCCACCACCATTGGCGCCACCACTGGCGCCTCGATTGACAATACCAACAGGCGAGATGTGAGGAGACAACAAACATGACCATCGCCAAACCCAGGCTGTCCTTCTGGCAGATCCTGAACATGAACTTCGGCTTCTTCGGGATCCAGTTCAGCTTCGGGCTGCAGCAGGCCAACATGAGCCCGATCTACCGCTACCTGGGCGCCGACGAGGCCAGCTTGCCGCTGCTGTGGCTGGCCGGCCCGGTGACGGGGCTGCTGGTGCAGCCCCTTATCGGCGCGATGAGCGACCGCACGCTGGGACGCTGGGGCCGGCGCACGCCTTACTTCCTGATCGGTGCCCTGATCTGCAGCGTGTGCCTGCTGTTCATGCCCTTCAGTCCCACGCTGTGGATGGCGGCCAGCCTGCTGTGGATCCTCGACGCCGCGAACAACGTGACGATGGAGCCCTACCGCGCCTATATCAGCGACCGGCTGGACAAGCAGCAGCATTCGCTCGGTTTCCTCACGCAGAGTGCGTTCACCGGCCTCGCGCAGACAGTGGCCTATCTCATGCCCACGCTGCTGGTATTCGCCGGCATGGACCGTGACGCTGTGACCGACGGGCGCATCCCGTTGGCGACGCTGACGGCATTCCTCATCGGCGCCGTGTTCTCCTTCACCACGGTATGGTGGTCCATCCGCAAGGTGCCCGAGCTGCCGTTGGACGAGGCCGAAAAAGCCGCGATCCGCGCGCGGCCGCCGGGCTGGGCGGCGATGCTCGGCGACATCTGGGTGGCGATGCGAGAGATGCCGCCCACCATGCGCCGGCTGGCGTGGATGAGCCTGTTCCAGTGGTACGGCATGCTGTGCTACTGGATCTACATCGTGCCCAGCCTGGCGCTGTCGATGTTCGGCACTTCCGACCCCGGCTCCGGCGGCTTCCGCGAGGCTGGCCTGCTCAACGGCCAGATCGGCGCGTTCTACAACTTCGTGGCATTCGGCGCGGCGTTTGCCCTGGTGCCGCTCACCCGGCGCTTCGGCCCCAAGTACGTCCACGCGCTGTGCCTCACGCTGGCAGGCATCGGCATGCTGTGCCTGCCGGCCATCCAGGACAAATGGCTGCTCTTCGTGCCGATGGTGGGCATCGGCCTCGCGTGGGCCAGCATGATGGGCAACCCCTACATCATGCTGGCGGACTGCATCCCACCGGAACGCGCCGGCGTGTACATGGGCATCTTCAACATGTTCATCGTGATCCCGATGATCATCCAGATGCTGACCCTTCCGCTGTACTACCAGCCCTGGCTGGGCGGCAGCCCCCAGAACGCCATCCGCCTGGCAGGCGTGCTCCTGCTGTGCGCGGCTTGCGCCATGCTCTGGGTGAAGTCTCACGCCATCGTCACTCCCGCGGCCGCGCGGCAATGAAGCCCGGCCGCTTGCGGTGGCGCCAGGGCGGGGCGACGCTTGCGCTGCTCGCATGCGCGCCCCTGGGGGCGCAGCCGCAAGCGCCGGCCTCGGCACCGACCGAGCAGGCCAAGCGGCTGGCCGACAGCCCCTTCCGCTGGATCATGATCAACGGCGCGATCAAGGACAAGAAGGCCGGCAAGACCACGCCATCCAAGCCCGGAGAAGCCACGGCCGCCGCGGCGCCCAAGGCGCCACCACCGCAGGTTGAACCTCCCGCTGAGCCGCTCGTTTTGGCTGAGCCGCCGCAGGCTGCCGCCAGCATGCCGGTGCCTGCCGCAGCGGCCAGCGCCAAGGCGCCGGCCGAACCGCCTGCCTTGCGGATCGTGAAGCAGGTGCTCCCCGAGCCGCCCGAGCGATTGATCGCCAGCGAGGGGGATGACCGGGTGATGGTCCAGTTCATCGTGCTGCCCGACGGCTCGGTCACCGGCGTCAAAGTGGCGAGCTCCACCAACGTGCGCCTGAATCCGCATGTCGTGAGTGCCGTGGAGCAATGGCGCTATGCCGAGATCGAAGTGCCGCGCAACGCCCAAGCCGGTTTTGTTTTTCGTCGGTAGTCCCTACTCTGGAGGTACCCCTCATGCTCACCCGCCTTCTGTGCTGTCTTGTGTTAGGTCTGGGCTGCGCGGCATCCGCGTCCGGCCAGGCCTTGTCGGTCTGGGTCCATTCGGGGCCAGGCCCTGAACGCGACGCCTATGTCGCCTCGGTGCGTGCCTTCAACGAGGCTCAGGCCCTGGCGCGGGACAATGTGCGGGCGGAACTCGTCCCCCTGCCCGAGGCGGACTACAACGAAGCCGTGAACAAGGCCGCGCGCGAGCGCCGCCTTCCGTGCGTGCTGGAGTTCGACGGGCCTAATGTCGCGTCCTATGCGGCCGCCGGCCACCTGGTGCCGCTCGAGCGTTTCGAGCGGATGGCCCAGATTCAAAACGCCATGCTCGCTTCGCTGGTGCGCCAAGGCACCGTCGACGGCAAGCTGTACAGCGTCGGCCAATACGACTCGGGGCTGGCGCTGTGGGGGAACCGGCAACTGCTGGCGCAAGCGGGCGTGCGGATTCCCGCGCGGGTCGACGATGGGTGGACGCTGGCCGAGTTCGAGGATGCCCTGAGAAAGCTCAAGGCCGCCGGCGTCGCGTCACCGCTGGACATGAAGTTCAACTACGGCGTGGGCGAGTGGTTCACCTATGGATTCGCGCCCATCATCCAGGGCTTCGGTGGCGACCTGGTCGATCGCAAGACACTGCGCACCGCGCAAGGCACGCTGAACAGTCCCGCCTCCGTCAAGGCCATGGCTACGCTGCAGGGATGGATCAGGGCCGGCTATGTGGACCCCACACCGGCCGATGACAAGGCGTTCGTGAACGGACGCTCGGCGTTGTCCTGGGTCGGCCATTGGGTCTACAGCGACTACAAGAAGGCGCTGGGAGACAAGCTGGTGCTGATGCCGTTGCCGCGGTTTGGCGGCAAGACCGTCACGGGTTCGGGCTCATGGAACTTCGGGATCGCCGCATCCTGCGCGCAGCCGCAAGCCGCCGCGAAATTCCTGGAGCACCTGATGAGCCGTGCCGAGATCCTGCGCGTCACGGAAGTCAATGGCGCCGTGCCCGGCACTGGTGCGGCCATGGTGTACAGCCGCGCCTACGGGCCCGGAGGCGAGCTGCGCCTGTATGCCGATCAACTGCTAGCCGGCCTGGCACGGGTGCGGCCGGCCACGGCCCACTACCCGACGATCAGCCGTTCGTTCGCGCTGGCCGTGAGCCAGGTCGCGAAGGGCGCGGACCCTCAGCGGTCACTGGACCAGGCGGCCGCCGCGATCGACAGGAACCTCGCAGACGAGGCCGCCAAGGCAGCCGGCGAGAAGAAGCTGCCCTGAGCCCGCACAGGGGTGGCCATCGCGCCGTCGCTGTCTTTGGTATCTTCGGGGGATGAAAAGACGCCTCCTCCTCACCACCCCCCTGGCCGCAGCCCTGGTGCTTGCCGGCTGCAAGGACGCTCCCTCCTCTGGCACACCCGCCAAGGCTGCTGCGGTACCGGTCTCCATCGCGGCGATCGAGGCCGA
>DATILH010000019.1:0-32549 GCA_035476655.1 Variovorax sp. | reverse complement strand
GCCGATCGCTTGTTGCCTGGTCCCGGCTGTCGGCAATGAAGCGATAAGCCTGCAGCAGGCCGGCCGGGCCGACGAACTTGTCCGGGTTCCACCAGAAGCTGGGGCAGCTGGTCGAGCAGCTGGCGCACAGGATGCACTCGTACAGGCCGTTCAGTTCCTCGCGCTCCTCGGGCGACTGCAGGCGCTCCTTCTCAGGCGGCACCGTGTCGTTCTGCAGGTAGGGCTTGATCGAGTTGTACTGCTTGAAGAACTGCGTCATGTCCACGATCAGATCGCGGATCACCGGCAGGCCGGGCAGCGGCTTCAACACGACGGTGCCCTTGAGCGTGTTCATGTTGGTGAGGCAGGCCAGCCCGTTCTTGCCGTTGATGTTCATCGCGTCCGAGCCGCAGACGCCTTCGCGGCAGGAGCGGCGGAACGACAGCGTGGGATCTTGCGCCTTGAGCTTCATCAGGGCGTCCAGCAGCATGCGCTCGTGGCCGTCGAGCTCGATCTCGATGGTCTGCATGTAGGGCTTGGCGTCCTTGTCCGGGTCGTAGCGGTAGATCTGGAATGTGCGCTTCATCGTGTAAACCTTGAGTTGTTCTTAGAAGGTGCGGACCTTCGGGGGCACCGACTCGACCGTGAGCGGCTGCATCTTCACCGGCTTGTAGGAAAGGCGGTTGTCCGCGCTGTACCAGAGCGTGTGCTTCATCCAGTTGGCGTCATCGCGGCCCAGCGGCGCGACCGGATCGTCGGCCGGGCGCTCGTAGTCTTCCACCGTGTGGGCGCCGCGGCATTCCTTGCGGGCGGCCGCCGAGACCATGGTGGCCTGCGCGGCCTCGATCAGGTTGTCGACTTCGAGCGCCTCGATGCGGGCGGTGTTGAACACGCGCGACTTGTCCTTCAGCGTGATGGCGTTGACGCGCTCGCGCACCTCGGCGATCTTTTGCACGCCTTCGTCCATCGAGGCCTGCTTGCGGAACACGGCGGCGTGCTGCTGCATGGTGGCGCGGATCTCATTGGCCACGTCCTGCGCGTAGATGCCTTCGGTCGACTTCTCGAGGCGGTTCAGGCGCTCCAGCGTGAGGTCGGCCGCATCGGCCGGCAGCGGCTTGTGCTCGCGGTTCTTGTCGTTGAATTCGACGATGTGGTTGCCGGCCGCGCGGCCGAACACCAGCAGGTCGAGCAGCGAGTTGGTGCCCAGGCGGTTCGCGCCATGCACGCTCACGCAGGAGCATTCGCCCACCGCGTACAGGCCGTTGACCACGGCGCTGTTCTCGTCGCCCTGCTGCACCACGACCTGGCCGTTGATGTTGGTGGGGATGCCGCCCATCTGGTAGTGGATGGTCGGCACCACCGGGATCGGTTCCTTGGTGATGTCGACATTGGCGAAGTTGACGCCGATCTCGTAGACCGAGGGCAGGCGCTTGTGGATGGTCTCGGCGCCCAGGTGGTCGAGCTTGAGCAGCACGTAGTCCTTGTTGGGACCGCAGCCGCGACCTTCCTTGATTTCCTGGTCCATCGAGCGCGAGACGAAGTCGCGCGGCGCCAGGTCCTTCAGGGTGGGCGCGTAGCGCTCCATGAAGCGCTCGCCGTTGCTGTTGAGCAGGATTGCGCCTTCGCCGCGGCAGCCTTCGGTCAAGAGCACGCCGGCGCCGGCCACGCCGGTCGGGTGGAACTGCCAGAACTCCATGTCCTGCAGCGGGATGCCCGAACGAGCCGCCATGCCCAGGCCGTCGCCGGTGTTGATGAACGCGTTGGTCGATGCCGCGAAGATGCGGCCGGCGCCGCCGGTGGCCAGCAGCACGGTCTTGGCCTGCAGGATGTGCAGGTCGCCGGTTTCCATCTCGAGCGCGGTGACGCCCACCACGTCGCCTTCGGCGTCGCGGATCAGGTCGAGCGCCATCCACTCGACAAAGAACTGGGTGCGCGCTTCCACGTTCTTCTGGTAGAGCGTGTGCAGCATCGCGTGGCCGGTGCGGTCGGCTGCGGCGCACGCGCGCTGCACCGGCTTCTCGCCGTAGTTGGCGGTGTGGCCGCCGAAGGGGCGCTGGTAGATGGTGCCGTCCGGGTTGCGGTCGAAGGGCATGCCGAAGTGCTCCAGCTCATACACCACCTTGGGTGCTTCGCGGCACATGAACTCGATGGCGTCCTGGTCGCCCAGCCAGTCCGAGCCCTTGATGGTGTCGTAGAAGTGGTAGTGCCAGTTGTCCTCGCTCATGTTGCCCAGCGAGGCGCCGACGCCGCCTTGCGCCGCCACGGTGTGCGAGCGGGTCGGGAACACCTTGGAGAGCACGGCCACGTTGAGGCCGGCACGCGCCAGCTGCAGCGAGGCGCGCATGCCGGAACCGCCGGCGCCGATGATGACGACGTCGAACTTGCGCGTCGTGATTTGGTCTTTTGTGTAAGTCATGAGGTCAGACTCTCCAGAGCACTTGAATGGCCCAACCCGCGCAACCCACAAGCCAGACGATCGTGAAGATTTGCAGGGCAAGGCGAATGCCGACGGGCTGGACGTAGTCCATCCAGATGTCGCGCATGCCGACCCACACGTGATAGAGAAGGGAAGCGATCACCGCGAAGGTCAGGACCTTCATCCATTGCGAGGCGAAGATGCCGGCCCACTTGTCGTAGCCGATCGGGCCCTTGGAGAAGATCACCTGCGCCAGCAGGATGATGGTGAAGAGCGCCATCAGGGCGCCGGTGACGCGCTGGCTGAGCCAGTCGCGCAGACCGTAGTGCGCGCCGACGACGATGCGCTTGGAGCCGTAGTTCACTGCCATGTTGTTGTGCTCCTTGTTCCTAGTAGGCGCCGAACAGCTTGAGGCCGAGCACCACGGTGAGGAGGATGCTCAGCGCCAGCGTGACGATGGCGGAGGTGTTGCCGAACTCCTTGGTGACGGCAGCGTGGCTCACGTCCATCCACAGGTGGCGCAGGCCGGCGATGAAGTGATGCAGGTAGGCCCAGATCAGGGCCAGCACCACCAGCTTGACGAAGAAGCCGGGGACAAAAGAAAAGCCGTTGTTGAAGACGGCCTTGAACTTCGCGAACGAAATCTCGGAGGAG
Source organism: Variovorax sp. (assembly GCA_035476655.1). Classification (GTDB taxonomy): domain Bacteria; phylum Pseudomonadota; class Gammaproteobacteria; order Burkholderiales; family Burkholderiaceae_C; genus Variovorax. The sequence goes on along the minus strand of DATILH010000019.1, from coordinate 29,500 downwards.
ATGGAGGTGTCGAACATCCAGATGATGAACGGCATCAAGAGGAACATCAGCGCGCCGCTGACGCGGTGCAGGATCGAGACGAGGCCCGCCGGCGGCAGCCGGTAGGTGGTCAGATCGGTGAAGGCATTGATGTTGCGAAATTCGCGGCGCGGTGGCCGGGGAGTTGCAAGCTCTGTCATGGGGACTTTCGTGGCTTTCTTCGGTGGACGGCTTGTTCTTCGCGGAAAAGCAAACAACCCAAAATTCTATTGCAACGCACCATCGGGCAGTGCGCTCGCGGGCGACAAGCCCTCGCGCCACTCAACCAAGTTCATTGCGGTAGTGGTGCGTATCGGTGCGGTAGAGCCCGCGGCGCAGCTCCATCGGCGTGTCGTGATAGGTGTGAGCCACACGCTCGACGCTGAGCAGCGGCGTTGCGGTCGTCACCTGCAGCAACTGCGCCTGCTCAGCGTCCGGCAGCACGGCACGCAGCTTCTCTTCGGCACGAACCATGCGCACGCCGAATTCGGTTTCGAAAAGCGAATACATGGGGCCGTGCCATTCGTCCAGGCGCTCGGCGGTCAGGCCTTTGAAGGGCGAGGCCGGCAGCCACAGGTCTTCCAGGATGGTGGGCACGCCGCCATAGGCCAGCACGCGACGCACCTGCAGCACGGCATCGCCGGTACGCAGCGAGAGGGCACGCGCCACGTCGGCGCTGGCGCGCTGGCGCTTGCAGTCGACGATGGTGCGTTCGGCCGGGCCCTCGGTGTTGAGGTCGCCGCTGTCGGGCACCAGCTTCAGGAAGCGGTACTGCACATGGTGCTCGGCATGGGTGGCGACGAAGGTGCCCTTGCCCTGGCGGCGCACCACCAGGTTTTCGGCCGCCAGCTCGTCGATGGCCTTGCGCATGGTGCCCTGGCTCACCCGGAAGCGCGCCGCCAGCTCAATCTCGCTGGGGATGGGCTCGCCCGGCTTCCATTCGCCGGCCTGCAGGCTCTGCAGGATCAAGGTCTTGATCTGCTGGTAGAGCGGACTGAAGGCGGGCGCCGGGCTGTCGGCGATCGAACTGGAGGTGGTGGTCATGGCGTGGGCAGGCTGCATTCCGGCGATGCAACAGCTCGTATCTTATATAAGACATAAGACATGCGCCATCCCAAGCCCGAATCGGCATAAAATCGCCGACGTTTTCGCGCCGGGGTGTCTCGTGCCCGTGGACCGCATGCGCAGAAGCGCCAGCGTCCGCCCGCCCCCGATCGCCCCTCATTTTCATCACCATCTGGAGTCCTTCCCATGAGCAAGAAGCCCGTTCGCGTTGCCGTCACCGGCGCCGCAGGCCAAATCGGTTACGCCCTGTTGTTCCGCATTGCATCCGGGGAAATGCTCGGCAAAGACCAGCCCGTGATCCTGCAACTGCTCGAGATCCCCGACGAGAAGGCCCAGAAGGCGCTCAAGGGCGTGATCATGGAACTGGAAGACTGCGCCTTCCCGCTGCTGGCCGGCGTGATCCCCACCGGTGATCCGGAAGTGGCCTTCAAGGACGCCGACTACGCCCTGCTGGTCGGTGCCCGTCCGCGCGGCCCCGGCATGGAGCGCGCCGACCTGCTGGCCGCCAACGCCCAGATCTTCACCGCCCAGGGCAAGGCGCTGGACAAGGTCGCCAGCCGCAACGTCAAGGTGCTGGTGGTCGGCAACCCGGCCAACACCAACGCCTACATCGCCATGAAGAGCGCCCCCAGCCTGCCGCGCAAGAACTTCACCGCCATGCTGCGCCTGGACCACAACCGCGCCGCCAGCCAGATCGCCGCCAAGACCGGCACGGCAGTGGGCGACATCGAGAAGCTGACCGTCTGGGGCAACCACTCGCCCACGATGTACGCCGACTACCGCTTCGCCACCGTTGGCGGCAAGAGCGTCAAGGACCTGATCAACGACCAGGTCTGGAACGCCGACACCTTCCTGCCCACCGTGGGCAAGCGCGGCGCCGCCATCATCGAGGCGCGCGGCCTGTCCTCGGCCGCTTCGGCCGCCAACGCCGCCATCGACCACATGCGCGACTGGGCGCTGGGCTCCAACGGCAAGTGGGTCACCATGGGCATCCCGTCGGACGGCCAGTACGGCATTCCGAAGGACGTGATCTTCGGCTTCCCGGTCACCACCGAAAACGGCGAGTACAAGCTCGTCGAAGGCCTGGCCATCGACGAGTTCAGCCAGGAGCGCATCAACAAGACGCTGGCCGAGCTGCAAGGCGAGCAAGACGGCGTCAAGCACCTTCTCTGATCGCTGAATGCCCTGGACATCGCGCCTCGTCATCGCAGTTCCCTTCCAGGAACGCCGCGGAACCGGCTTTGCCGGGCCGCTGGCGTTGCCCCCTGCAGGGGGTGGGAGCGCGACACGAAGTGCGCGCGACCTGGGGGCGAGCAATGGCCTCTGAATGGAACCCAGCGCTCTACGCCCGTTTCGAGGACGAGCGCACCCGCCCCGCACGCGACCTGCTCGCGCGCGTGGCGCTCCAGTCGGCCCGCCTGGCTTTCGACCTGGGCTGCGGCCCGGGCAATTCGACCGAGCTACTGGTCGAACGCTTTCCTTCCGCTGCCGTCGTCGGCACGGACAACTCGCAGGCCATGCTCACATCGGCCCGCGAACGCCTCCCCGAGGCCAGATTTCCCAGGGTGCGCTTCGAGCTGAGCGACATCGCCAGCTGGCAGCCCAAGGAAGCACCCGACCTGATCTACGCCAACGCGGCACTGCAATGGGTGCCCGACCACGCCGCGCTGCTGCCGCCCCTCTTGAATGCGCTGGCTCCCGGCGGTGTGCTGGCCATCCAGATGCCCGACAACCGGGACGAGCCCACGCATCGCCTGATGCGGGAAGTGGCGGCCGAGCCCGCATGGGCCGAAGCCATCGGCGACTACAGCCGCCTGCGCACCGAACTGCTCGGCCTGCCGGGCTACTACGACCTGCTGGCTCCGCTGGCCGGCCACATCGACATCTGGCGCACCGTCTACCAGCATCCGCTGGAGTCGCCGTGCGCCATCGTCGACTGGGTGCGCAGCACCGGCCTGCGGCCCTTCGTCGGCCCGCTGTCCGAAGACCTGCGGGCCAGCTACCTGGCCGAGTACGAGCGCCGCATCGACGCGGCCTATCCCGCGCGTGCGGATGGCAAGCGCCTGCTGGCCTTTCCGCGCCTGTTCATCGTCGCGACCAAATCCGCATGACCACCTCTTCCATCCATCCGCGCGAAGTGCTGCTGGGCGCCCAGGCTGGCGCCGTGGCGCTGCCGGTGTGCGACCACTACAGCGGCGTCGAGGCGCGCATGAAGAAGAGCCTGGCGCTGCAGGCCGAGATGGCGCAGGAGTTCGGCGCCTGCGTGTTCGACGTCACCCTCGACTGCGAGGACGGTGCCCCGGTCGGCGCCGAGGCCGAGCATGCGGCCCTGGTGACCGAACTGGCCCTGGCCGCCGCGCCCGGCATGCGGGTGGCGGTGCGGGTGCACCCGGTCGACCATCCGTCCTTCGCGGCCGACATCGCCACCATCGCCGGCCGCGCCGGGCAGCGCCTGCGCCACATCATGGTGCCCAAGGTGGAATCCGCGGCCGATGTGGTGCGGGCCGCCGCAGCGCTCGATGCCGCCGGCGCCGCCGACCTGCCTCTGCAGGTCCTGATCGAATCGCCGCTGGCAGTGCACAACGCCTTCGACATCGCCGCCCATCCGCGCGTGCAGTCGCTCAGCTTCGGCCTGATGGACTTCGTCTCGGCCCATGCCGGCGCGATCCCGGCCGAGGGCATGGCGGCGGCCGGCCAGTTCAGCCATCCGCTGGTGGTGCGCGCCAAGCTGGCGATCGCCTCGGCCGCGCACGCGCACGGCAAGGTGCCTTCGCACTGCGTGGTCACGGAATTCAGCGACGTCGACGCCATGCGTGCCGCCGCCCGTCGCGCCGCCGACGAGTTCGGCTACACGCGCATGTGGAGCATCCATCCAAACCAGATCCGCCCCATCCTGGACGCCTTCGCGCCCGGCGAGCGGCAGATCGAGGAAGCGGTGCGCCTGATCGAGGCCGCACAGAAGGCCCATTGGGCTCCCGTCAGTTTTCAAGGCGTGTTACATGACCGCGCCAGTTATAGGCTCTACTGGCAGGTGCTGGAGCGTGCCCACGCCACCGGCCGCGCCTTGCCGAGCGAGGCCCGTGCCTGGCTTGCAGCCTAGGCTCCAGCATCGCCCCGATCGTCCCTATCCGTTCTCAAGGAAAGCACACATGAAAAAGATCCTCCTCGTTGCCGCCCTGGCCCTGGCTCTGCCCCTCGGCGCGACGGCCCAGACCGACGCAGCCAAGCCGGCCGCCAAGTACAAGGCGCCGACGGCGGGCAAGCGCGCCACGCAAAAGGTGGTGCCCAAGCCCATCATCAAGGAGCTCGAAGAGGCCAAGCCGATCTCCGACGACACCAACATCGTCCTCACGCCCGAAGACCTGAACGCTGCCAAGTTCGTGCACACCGGCACCATCAAGTGCGAGCTGGGTGCCAGCGTGAACATCGAGGCCGACGCCAACAAGCCCGGCTTCTTCAACGTGACGCACGGCAAGACCCACTTCCGCATGCATCCGGTGAACAGCCGCACCGGCGCCATCCGTCTGGAAGACCCGCGCGCCGAAGCCATGTGGCTGCAGCTGGGCAACAAGTCCATGCTGATGAGCCAGAAGAAGGGTGAGCGCCTGGCGGACGAATGCCAGGCCGCAGCGCAGGTGGCGGTGCAAGAGGAAATGAAGAAGAACCCGCCCAAGAGCCTGTTCGAAGGCGCCGACGCGCCGAGCAAGTAAGCGCCATCCCGGCGATGGCGGCCCGCCTCTTGCATAGGCCGCCAGAGATTTAGACCCCCCGAAAGCGAAAGAAAAATGTTGCAAGCCTACCGTGCCCATGTCGCCGAACGCGCCGCGCTCGGCATCCCGCCGCTGCCCCTGACGGCGCAGCAGACCAGCGAAGTGATCGAGTTGCTCAAGAGCGCCGACGCGAAGGAAGGCGCCTTCCTGCTGGACCTGCTGACGCATCGCGTGCCTGCCGGCGTGGACGATGCCGCCAAGGTCAAGGCCAGTTACCTGGCTGCCGTGGCGCACGGTAGCGAAAAGTGCGCGCTGATCTCGCGCGAGCGCGCCACCGAACTGCTGGGCACCATGCTGGGCGGCTACAACATCGGCCCGCTGATCGACCTGCTGACCGACGCGCAAGTCGGCGCCGTGGCGGCCGAAGGCCTGAAGAAGACCTTGCTGATGTTCGACCAGTTCCACGACGTCAAGGACCTGGCCGACAAGGGCAACGCCAACGCCAAGGCCGTGCTGCAAAGCTGGGCCGATGCCGAGTGGTTCACCAGCCGCCCCGAAGTGCCCAAGAGCCTGACCATCACCGTCTTCAAGGTGCCGGGCGAAACCAACACCGACGACCTTTCGCCGGCACCCGACGCCACGACCCGCCCCGACATCCCGATGCACGCCCTGGCGATGCTGAAGAACAAGCGCGACGGCGCCCCCTTCACGCCGGAAGAAGACGGCAAGCGCGGCCCGATCAAGTTCATCGAGGCGCTCAAGGACAAGGGCCACCTGGTGGCCTACGTGGGCGACGTGGTCGGCACCGGCTCCAGCCGCAAGAGCGCCACCAACTCGGTGCTGTGGTTCACCGGCGACGACATCCCCTTCATTCCGAACAAGCGCTTCGGCGGCGTGTGCCTGGGCAACAAGATCGCCCCGATCTTCTACAACACCATGGAAGACGCCGGCGCCCTGCCGATCGAGCTGGACGTGAGCCAGATGAACATGGGCGACGTGGTCGAGCTGCGTCCCTACGAAGGCAAGGCCCTGAAGGACGGCCAGGTGATCGCGCAGTTCCAGGTCAAGAGCGAGGTGCTGTTCGACGAAGTGCGCGCCGGCGGCCGCATTCCGCTGATCATCGGCCGTGGCTTGACTGCAAAGGCGCGTGAGGCCCTGGGCCTGCCCGCATCGAGCCTGTTCCGCCTGCCGCAAAGCCCGGCCGCCAGCACCAAGGGCTTCTCGCTGGCGCAAAAGATGGTGGGCCGCGCCTGCGGCCTGCCGGAAGGCCAGGGCGTGCGCCCGGGCACCTACTGCGAACCCAAGATGACCTCGGTCGGCTCGCAGGACACGACCGGCCCGATGACCCGCGACGAGCTGAAGGACCTGGCCTGCCTGGGCTTCTCGGCCGACCTGGTCATGCAGTCCTTCTGCCACACGGCGGCCTACCCGAAGAAGGTCGACGTGAAGATGCACCACGAGCTGCCGGACTTCATCAGCACCCGCGGCGGCATCTCGCTGCGCCCGGGCGACGGCGTGATCCACAGCTGGCTCAACCGCCTGCTGACGCCCGACACCGTGGGCACCGGCGGCGACTCGCACACCCGTTTCCCGATCGGCATCAGCTTCCCGGCCGGCTCCGGCCTGGTGGCCTTCGCGGCCGCCACCGGCGTGATGCCGCTGGACATGCCCGAATCGGTGCTGGTGCGCTTCAGGGGCAAGTTGCAGCCCGGCGTCACGTTGCGTGACCTGGTCAACGCCATCCCGCTGTACGCCATCAAGCAGGGCCTGCTGACGGTGGACAAGAAGGGCAAGAAGAACATCTTCTCCGGCCGCATCCTGGAAATCGAGGGCCTGCCGGACCTCAAGGTGGAACAGGCCTTCGAACTGTCGGACGCCTCGGCCGAGCGCTCGGCCGCCGGCTGCACCGTGCACCTGAACAAGGAGCCGATCGCCGAGTACATCACCAGCAACATCACGCTGATGAAGTGGATGATCGCCGAGGGCTATGCCGACCCCCGCACGCTGGCGCGCCGCATCGCAGCCCAGGAAGCCTGGCTGAAGGACCCGCAACTGCTGCAGCCCGATGCCGACGCCGAATACGCCGCCGTGATCGAGATCGACCTGGCCGACGTGCACGAGCCCATCGTGGCCTGCCCGAACGACCCGGACGATGTGAAGACCCTTTCCGACGTGGCCGGCGCCAAGATCGACGAAGTGTTCATCGGCTCGTGCATGACCAACATCGGTCACTTCCGCGCGGCGTCGAAGCTGCTGGAAGGCAAGCGCGACATCCCGGTCAAGCTGTGGATCGCCCCGCCGACCAAGATGGACGCGCAGCAGCTGACGGAAGAAGGCCACTACGGCGTGTTCGGCAATGCCGGCGCGCGCACCGAAATGCCGGGCTGCTCGCTGTGCATGGGCAACCAGGCGCAGGTTCGCGAGGGCGCGACGGTGATGTCGACCTCCACCCGCAACTTCCCCAACCGCCTGGGCAAGAACACCAACGTGTACCTGGGCAGCGCGGAACTGGCCTCGATCTGCTCCAAGCTGGGCAAGATCCCGACCAAGGACGAGTACATGGCCGACATGGGCGTGCTCAACGCCAACGGCGACCAGATCTACAAGTACCTGAACTTCGACCAGATCGATGAGTTCACCGAGGCAGCGGCGACCGTCGCAGCCTGATGAAAAAGACCCGCCTCGGCGGGTCTTTTTTTGCCCTACCTGGCGGGCCGGGCCACCAGTGCGTCGAGCAGCGCGGCGTACTGCGCCACCAGAGCCGGGTTGTCCGGCAGGTAGCGGCCGATCATGGAGCGCTGGCGCTCGCGATAGCCGAGGTGATCGGCATCGTGGCCGTCGATCACTTCGAGCACCCGCTGCGCACCCGCCTGCACGTCGTTCCCCTCGTAGTAGTACCCCAGGTCCGGGCACCGCGAGGCGTTGTGCACCAGCGGGTTCCCGCTCGTCCACAACTCGCACCTGCTGGCGGACTGCGGCCATCGCTATCACGACCTCGACTGCGAGGAGGGCGGCCAGCAGTTGCGCCGCGCCTTTGCCGAGCACGATGCCGATCGGGCGAACTATCGCGGCCGGGCCAGTGCCTTCCTTGCAAGGCTGGACCCGGAATACGAGGACAACGTGCGCATCTACACTGAGGCCATCGACGCACTGATGGCCCGCGCATGACACTGCGTTTCCTCGTTCCGCTGATCGCCGTCTTCGCCTTTGCCGGCGTGCGGGCGCAGCAGCAACCGCAGCCAGTCCAGGCGCGCGACAAGCTCACCATGGCGGCCTCCAGCGTCGGCATCAAGCGCTGCCTGCCGGCCATCACCCGCCTGTCCACCCTGAACCTGGCGGGTAGCCGCAGCCACGACCTGCTGCTGGACTGGGACCGCAAGCGCCCCGACAGCGGCCTGGTCTTTTCCTTCCTGGGCATCCAGTATCCGGATGCCGGCGTGGCGACCAGCATCACCGCGCTGCCCGAGTCCGATGGTGGCTGCACCGTCGCGGCAGAGCGCATCTCGGTGGCGCCCTTCACCTGCGCCAGCATCGCGCAGCAGGAACTGGGGGGCTACCAGATGAGCCGGCTGCTGCCGATCTACGCGGTGTACGTGGATCCCAAGGAGCCGAACTCCTCGGTCTCGCTGATCGACTCCCCGCCGGGTTGCCTGGTGATCCGGCGCTTCGTCGAATACTCGTGGAAGGATCCGGCGGCGGCCCCGGCTACGCCTGCGCGGCGCTGACCTGCTGCAGCGCCGACAGCGCAGCGGCGGTCTGGGCATCCGCCGGGAAGAATGATTCCACCGCCAGCTCCTGCAAGGTCACGTCCACCGGCGTGCCGAAGATGGTGGTGGTGCTGATGAAGGACAGCACGCCCTGGGGTGTTCGCAGCTGAAATGGCACCACCACGCCGGCCAGTTCGCTCCCGGCCGCCGGCGCCTCATGCCCCGCGTTGGCCATCGGATAGGCGGCCAGTTCGCTGCGCAGAGCCGCCAGCGCCGGATCGCCGGTGGCGGCGATCTGCTGCGCCAGCCGCTCCAGCAGATGCTCGCGCCACTGCGCCAGGTTGGCGATGCGCGGCGCCACGCCATCGGGGTGCAGGCTCAGGCGCAGCACGTTGACGGGCGGCTTCAGCAACTCGGCCGAGGCCCCGGCCATCAGCAACGGCACGATTGCGTTGTGCGCCACCAGGTTCCAGTGCCGGTCCACCGCCAGCGCAGGGAAGGGCTCATGCCCCTTGAGCACCAGGTCCACCGCGCGCCGGGCCGCCGCCAGGGCCGGGTCGTCCAGCGAGCGCTGGCGGTACATGGGCGCAAAGCCGGCCGCCACCAGCAATGCATTGCGCTCGCGCAGCGGCACTTCCAGCCGCTCGGCCAGGCGCAGCACCATCTCGCGGCTGGGCGCGGCGCGGCCGGTTTCCACATAACTCAGGTGCCGGGTCGAGATGTCCGCCTCCTGCGCCAGGTCGAGCTGGCTCAGGCGGCGCTGCTGGCGCCAGTGGCGCAGATGCGTGCCGAAGGGGTCGGCAGCGGTGGGCGAGGTGCCGGAATGCAGGGTCATGGGCGCAGATGCTAGTGCCTGCAGGTCAACACCGACATGACCTCACGGGTCATGCGGAAGCCCAAGGCAGGCAGCCGCGTGTCAACGATCCCTGCTATCTTCAAAAAAACAGGTTCTGCCCCACGTATCTACAACGAACAAGGAGTTGCACATGACCCAGGATTCGGCCCACGCCTTTGCCTCCACGCACAAGTCCTTCAAGACCGCGTCGGGCAAGACGGCCAGCTTCTACTCGCTGCCCGAATTGGCGAAGAAGTACCCCAACGTCAAGAAGCTGCCGGTGTCGATCCGCATCGTGCTCGAATCGGTGCTGCGCAACTGCGACGGGCAGAAGGTCACGCCCGAGAATGTGGCGGCGCTGGCCAACTGGGCGCCCAATGCCGAGCGCACCGAGGAGATCCCCTTCGTCGTCACCCGCGTGGTGCTGCAGGACTTCACCGGCGTGCCGCTCCTGGCCGACCTGGCCGCCATGCGCAGCGTGGCGCAGGAAATGGGCAAGCCGCCCAAGGCGATCGAGCCGCTGGTGCCGGTCGACCTGGTGGTGGACCACTCGGTGATGGTCGACCACTACGGCACGCCCCAGGCGCTGGACCTCAACATGAAGCTGGAATTCCAGCGCAACAACGAGCGCTACCAGTTCATGAAGTGGGGCATGCAGGCCTTCGACACCTTCGGCGTGGTGCCGCCGGGCTTCGGCATCGTGCACCAGGTCAACCTGGAGTACTTCGCGCGCGGCGTCTACAAGAATCCGAACGACAGCTCGAAGACCCCTGTCTACTACCCCGATTCGCTGGTGGGCACCGACAGCCACACCACCATGATCAACGGCATCGGCGTGGTCGGCTGGGGCGTGGGCGGCATCGAAGCCGAGGCCGCCATGCTGGGCCAGCCCGTCTACTTCCTGACGCCCGACGTGGTGGGCTTCGAGCTCACCGGCAAGCTGCGAGAAGGCGTCACCGCCACCGACCTGGTGCTCTACGTCACCAACATCCTGCGCGGCGAAAAGGTGGTGGGCAAGTTCGTCGAGTTCTTCGGCCCGGGCGCCGCCTCCATTCCGGTGCCCGACCGCGCCACCATCGGCAACATGGCGCCCGAGTACGGCGCCACCATGGGCTTCTTCCCGGTGGACGAGAAGACGGTGGCCTACTTCAGGGGCACCGGCCGCACCGAAGCCGAGATCGAGCGCTTCGAGGCCTACTACAAGGCCCAGGGCCTGTTCGGCATGCCGGGCGTGGGCGAGCTGAACTTCACCAAGATCGTCAAGCTCGACCTGGGGACGGTCACCCCCAGCCTGGCCGGCCCGAAGCGGCCGCAGGACCGCATCGACCTGGGGCAACTGGCAACCAAGTTCTCCGAGCTCTACAGCAAGCCGATCGAGGCCAATGGCTTCAACCAGCCGGCCGACAAACTGCTACTGCGTCACACCTTGCCATTCACCGGCCAGGGCGGCGAAGAGGAAGCGCCCGAGCCCGCACCGGGTGCGCCGCTTGCGGTGGTGGAGATGGCGACCAATCGCCCGACCCATGCGGCAGCCCACACGGCGGCGTCGGCCCCGGCCGCGCCGTCGGATTCGGTCAGCATCGGCAACGGCGATGTGCTGATCGCCGCCATCACGTCCTGCACCAACACCTCCAACCCCAGCGTGCTGCTGGCGGCGGGCCTCTTGGCCAAGAAGGCGGTGCTGGCGGGGCTCAAGGTCAAGCCGCATGTGAAGACCTCGCTGGCGCCCGGCTCGCGCATCGTCACCGACTACCTGGAGAAGGCGGGGCTCCTGCCCTACCTGGAAAAGCTCGGCTTCTACCTGGCCGGCTACGGCTGCACCACCTGCATCGGCAATGCCGGCGACCTGGCGGCCGAGATCAACGAGGTCATCACCAGGAATGACCTGGTGTGCGCCGCGGTGCTCTCGGGCAACCGCAATTTCGAGGCGCGCATCCACCCGAACCTGAAGGCCAACTTCCTGGCCTCGCCGCCGCTGGTGGTGGCCTATGCCATCGCCGGCAACGTGATGGTCGACCTCATGACCCAGCCGGTCGGCAAGGGCAAGGGCGGCAAGGACGTTTACCTCGGCGACATCTGGCCCAGCGCGAAGGAGATCGACGACAACCTGCAGTTGGCCATGAACGCCAAGACCTTCCGCCAGAACTACGAGAAGATCAAGGACGAGCCGGGCAAGCTGTGGACCAGCATCCAGGGCGTGACCGGCCAGGTCTACGACTGGCCCACGTCCACCTACATCGCCAAGCCGCCCTTCTTCGACGGCTTCAAGCTGCAGCCCACCGCCTCGGACGCCGGCATCAAGGGGGCGCGCATCATGGCGCTGTTCGGCGACTCGATCACCACCGACCACATCTCGCCGGCCGGCTCGATCAAGGAAAGCTCGCCCGCCGGCCAATGGCTCAAGGCGCATGGCGTGAGCAAGGCCGACTTCAACAGCTACGGCTCGCGCCGCGGCAACCACGAGGTGATGATGCGCGGCACTTTCGCCAACGTGCGCATCAAGAATCTGATGATCCCGGCGGATGCCAACGGCACGCGCGAGGAGGGCGGTGTCACGCTCTACCAGCCGGGCGGCGAGAAGATGTTCATCTACGACGCGGCGCAGAAGTACATGGGCGCCGGCGTGCCCACGGTGATCTTCGGCGGCGAGGAGTACGGCACCGGGTCATCGCGCGACTGGGCCGCCAAGGGCACGCAGCTCTTGGGGATCAAGGCGGTGGTGGCGCGCAGCTTCGAGCGCATCCACCGCGCCAACCTGGTGGGCATGGGCGTGCTGCCGCTGCAGTTCCTGGGCAGCGACTCCTGGGAGTCGCTGCAGCTCAAGGGCGACGAGCAGGTCGACGTGGTGATCGGCGGCGCGCTCAGGCCGCAGATGGATGTGAAGCTGGTGATCCACCGCGCCGACGGCAGCGAACAGGAAGTGACGGTGCGCCTGCGCATCGACACCCCGATCGAGGTCGACTACTACAAGCACGGCGGCATCCTGCCCTTCGTGCTGCGGCAGCTGCTGGCCGGATGAGCTCTAATCCTCGACGCTGTAGAAGTACACCACGCTGCTCAGTGGGCGTGGACTGACCTTGATGCTCTGGTAGTCCGAGTTGCCGTTGATGGTCATCACGGTGTCCGAGATCTCGCTGGCGATGATGAAGTGATGCACGTTCTTCGCCATCACGGCGATGTCACCCGGCTTGCAGTCGCGTGAGTAATGCAGCTTCAGGTGGCTGGGGCCCATGCCCATGCGCCATTTGGTGTCGATGCCTGCTGAGCGCACGACCCAGGTGGCGAAGATGCCGCACCAACTGACGCCCGAAGTGCCCGGCTGCGGAATGCGACGGCCCGGAACGCGCACGCCGTCGTAGGTGGACTTGTCCTTCCATTTCTGCTCGCTCCAGCCATCGACGCCTTCGTCGAAGTACTGCTTGAGGCGCTTCCAGCCAGCGCGCACCACCTGGCCGCCGTCCTGCATGGTCTTCAGGTCGGTCACGGCCGACTCGGGCAGCGCCTCGCCCATGCCGATCTCCAGGATCTTGCGGCGTAGCGGCGACAGGCCGGCCGGAATGTCGACCGACGGATTGGGCGGCTGATCCGACTTGGGCGGCAGATAGCCCGGCGGCGTCACGATCTGCGGCACGATGATGCCGCCCGGCACCGGCGCGGCGCCTTGGCCCGGGCCGGTGTCGAAAGTCTGCAGCCGCTCGATGGTGCGTTGCCCTGGATCCACGCGCCCATCGGATGATTTGAACTGGGCGAACTGGAAGTTGCGGATGGCGCCCACAGTCAGCGGGCCGCATTTGCCGTCGGTGTCCAATGCCGGCGTCGGCGCGCCGCTGCCCGGCGGCACGCAGTTGAGCATGGATTGCACCGTCACCACGTCATCGACGCGATTGGCGCCGCCCAGTCCCACCGACGCCAGGATGTTTCGTGCCATCGCGCCCCCTCCCCTTGAATCCGTAGAGAAAGTGTAGGCAGCACCCGGGCCCGCAGGAACTGGCCGGAGGTGCAAGCGGTGGCCTCCATTCGCTATGGGCGATGCTCGGGCGCACGCCAGAAAGACATATGAAGGGTGGCTTTTGGCCGAAATCGCCGGCCGGTCGAGTTTTCGAGAATAATTCTCATTTTTGAAAACGGGACCACTTCGGGTGACGACTTTGAATGGCGCAGCAACGGCTGCCTTGAGCCTTGACCAACTCCCCAGCCACCAATGGGCCACCGTGCTGGACGTGGCGCGACCGGCCGACGCCGAAGACCGCGAACTGGCCCTGCGCCTGACCGAGATCGGCTTCGTGCCGGGCGAGGCGGTGCGCATCGTGGCCAGCGGCGTGCCGGGGCGCGAGCCGCTGGCGGTGCGCCTGGGCCACACCACCTTTGCACTGCGCCGCCACGAGGCCGTGCTGATCCGCGTCGTGCCGGGAGCCGCGAGCCATGGCTGAGGCAAGCACCCTGCAAATGCCGGCGCGCGTGGCGCTGCTTGGCAACCCGAATTGCGGCAAGACGGCCCTGTTCAACCTGCTGACCGGCAGCCGCCAAAAGGTGGCCAACTACGCCGGCGTGACGGTGGAGCGCAAGGAGGGCCTGCTGCGTACGCCCTCGGGCCGCCGCGTCTTCGTGCTCGACCTGCCCGGCGCCTACAGCCTGAATGCGCTGAGCGCCGACGAAGCGGTGACGCGCGACGTCGTCACCGGCAAGAGCGAAGAAGCCTTGCCCGACCTGCTGGTCTGCGTGACCGACGCCACCAACCTGCGCCTGAACCTGCGCCTGGTGCTGGAGGCGCGCGCCCTGGGTCTGCCGATGGTGGTGGCGCTCAACATGAGCGACATGGCACGGCGCCAGGGCATCGTGGTCGACATCGCCAAGTTGTCGAAGGAACTGGGCGTGCCTGTGGTCGAGACGGTGGGCGTCAGCGCCGACGGTGCCAAGGGCCTGATGGCGGCGATCGACGTGCCGGTGGCGCAGGCCAGGCCCGCCGACTGGAAGGCGCCGCAACTGGAGGACGTGCTGGCGACCCAGCGCGAAGTGCGGCGCATCCTCTCGGTGGCGGTGCGCGAGCCCGTGGGCAGCCTGGACACCAGCGACAGGATCGACCGCGTGGTGATGCACCCGCTGTGGGGCATGCTGGTGCTGGCGGCGGCGATGTTCCTCATGTTCCAGGCGGTGTTCAGCTGGGCCGAGGTACCCATGGGCCTGATCGAGCAAGGCACGGCCGCGGTCGGCGAACTGGTCAAGCAGGTCGTGCCCGAAGGCATGCTGCAGAGCCTGCTGGTGGACGGCATCATCGCCGGCGCCGGCGGCGTGATCGTGTTCCTGCCGCAGATCCTGATCCTGTTCCTGTTCATCCTGGCGCTGGAGGATTCGGGCTACCTGCCGCGCGCCGCCTTCCTGCTGGACCGGCTGATGGGCACCGTGGGCCTGTCGGGCCGCTCCTTCATCCCGCTCCTGTCCAGCTTTGCCTGCGCCATTCCGGGCGTGATGGCCACGCGCACCATCAGCAACTGGCGCGACCGCCTGGTGACCATCATGATCGCGCCGCTCATGACCTGCTCGGCGCGCCTGCCGGTCTATGCGCTGCTGATCGCCGCCTTCATTCCCGAGAAGACGGTGGGCGGCGTGTTCAACCTGCAGGGCCTGGTGCTGTTCGCGCTCTACATCTTCGGCATCGTCTCGGCGATGGCGGTGGCCTGGGTGATGAAGCGCTTTCGCAGCACCACAGCGCATTCGCCGCTGATGATGGAGCTGCCGGCCTACCGCTGGCCCAGCCTGCGCAACCTGGCGATCGGCCTGTACGAGCGCGCCTGGATCTTCATCCAGCGCGTGGGCACGATCATCCTGACCCTGACGATCCTGCTGTGGTTCCTCTCCACCTTCCCGTCGCCGCCAGAGGGCGCGACCGGACCGGCCATCCAGTACAGCCTGGCCGGCATGATCGGCCGCGCGCTGGAACACATCTTCTCGCCCATCGGCTTCAACTGGCAGATCTCGATCGCGCTGGTGCCCGGCTTGGCGGCGCGCGAGGTGGCGGTGGGGGCGCTGGGCACGGTCTACGCCCTGTCCTCCAGCGGTGACGACGTGGCGAACGCCCTGCAGCCGCTGATCGCCCAAAGCTGGACCCTGGCCACGGCGCTGTCGCTGCTGGTCTGGTACGTGTTTGCGCCGCAATGCCTGTCGACCCTGGCCGCAGTCAAGCGCGAGACCAATTCCTGGCGCTATGTCTGGATCATGGCGGGCTACCTGTTCGCTCTGGCCTATATTGCGAGCTTCGTCACCTATCGCATCGCGCTGGCCCTGGGGGCCGGCTGAACGACTCCATGCTTGAACACGTCATCGTCGCCCTGATCGTCGCCGTGGCCGCGCTCTCCCTGGCTTGGCGCTGGATGCCGGCGCTCTGGCGCCGCGCGCTGGCCGCCAAGCTGGCGGCCGGTTCACATCGCGCCGGGCTGGTCGATGCACAGCAGGCCCAGCAGATGGCAGCCACCATGGCCAAGAAATCGGGCTGCGGCGCCTGCGACAGCTGCTTGCCCGCCTGCGCCAGTGGCGACAAGACCCAAGGCACCAAGGCCGGCGCCACCGACGCCCCGCTCATCCGCCAGCGCTAGAAGCCCATGCCGGCCCGCATCCTCGTTGCCGGCGGCGGCATTGGCGGACTGGCCGCCGCCGTCGCGCTGGCGCGCCGCGGCCACAGCATCGAGGTGCTGGAACAGGCCGAGGCATTCGCCGAAGTCGGCGCCGGCATCCAGCTGGGCCCCAACGTCACCCGCCGCCTGAAGGCGCTCAATCTTCTGGAGGCAGCCTCGCGCGTCGCGGCTCGTCCGCAGGCCATCGCGGTGCGGGATGCGCAGGACGGCAGCTTGCTGGCGCGCCTGCCGCTGGCCGAATCCATCGAACGCAAGTACGGCACGCCCTACCTGTGCATGCACCGTGCGGACCTGCATGGCGTGCTGCTGGCCGCGGCGCGCGACCTGGCGCCGCGCGTCGAGCTGGATACCGGCGCGTGCATCACCCAGGTGGCGGCGCGCGGCGACACCGTGTGCCTGGGCAGCAGCAAGCTGCAAGCCTGGGAGGGCGACGGCCTGATCGGCGCCGACGGCCTGTGGAGCCTGGTGCGCGCACGCGTGGTGGAAGACTCGCCACCGCCGCGCGCCACCGGCCACACCGCCTGGCGCGCGCTGGCACGGGGCGAAACCCTGCCGGCCCGACTGCGCAGCAACGAGGTGCAGGTCTGGCTGGGCGAGCGCCTGCATGCCGTGGCCTACCCGGTGCGCGGCGGCGACTGGCTCAACCTGGTGGTGATCGCCGAGGAGCCGGTGCGGGAGGCGGGCGGCGACCCGACCGACTGGGACCAGCAGGCCAACCTGGCCGCGCTGCAGGCCGCCACCGGCGATCGCTGCGCCGGCGTGCATCCCTTGATCGAAGCCATGCCGCACTGGCGCGCCTGGCAGCTCAACGACCGGCCGCCGCTGGCCGGTCCGCATGAAATGGTGCGCGATCGCGTCGCCCTGCTCGGCGATGCCGCGCATCCCATGCTGCCGTACCTGGCGCAGGGTGCCGGCATGGCCATCGAAGACGCGGTGAGCCTGGCCGAGCGCGTGGGCGATGGCCGCGCGGCCGATCTGCCGCTCGCCTTCAGCCGCTACGCCGCCGCGCGCTGGCAGCGCAATGCGAGGGTGCAGGCGCGCTCCCTGCGCAATGGCGAGGTATTCCATGCCAGCGGCGCCAGGCGCCTGGCGCGCGATGCTGCGCTGCGAGTGCTGGGCTCGCATCTGCTGGATGCGCCCTGGCTGTACGAGGGGTAAGCTGGGGCACGAAGGTCGGGCCCATGGAAAGCAACTACATCCACGAGGACGTCCCTGGTGGCGTGCCGGTCAAGATGTGGACGCGCGGCGTGCCGATCGAGGATGCGGCCAGGCAGCAGCTCTACAACGCGGCGCGCCTGCCCGTGGTCTTCAGGCACATCGCGGCCATGCCCGATGTGCACTTTGGCATCGGCGCCACCGTCGGCTCGGTGATCCCTACGTGGAAGGCCATCATTCCGGCGGCCGTGGGCGTGGACATCGGCTGCGGCATGATGGCGTGCAAGACCACGCTGGCTGCTTCGGACTTGCCGGACAACCTGGGCCCGCTGCGCTCGGCCATCGAGCGTGCGGTGCCCCACGGCCGCTCGCCGGGCGCGCGTGATCCAGGTGCCTGGGGCAAGGTGCCGGGCGCGGTGGACACGGCGTGGGCGCAGCTCGAACCCGAGTTCACCCAACTGTGCCGCGACTACCCCAAGCTGGCCAGGACCAACCACATCCAGCACCTGGGCACGCTCGGCACGGGCAATCATTTCATCGAGATCTGCCTGGACGAGGCGGGCTTTGTCTGGGCCATGCTGCACTCGGGCTCGCGCGGGGTGGGCAATTTCATCGGCACCATGTTCATCGAGCTGGCCAAGCAGGACGCGATGCGGCACCAGGCGAATCTGCCGGACCGCGACCTGGCCTACTTCGAAGAGGGCAGCCGCTACTTCGGCGACTACGTGCGGGCCGTGGACTGGGCCCAGAAGTTCGCGGCACTGAACCGCGAGCTGATGATGAAGCGTGTGATCGAGGCCTTGAAGGCGAGCGTGCACAAGAGCTTCCAGAGCCACGTCGAGGCGGTGAACTGCCACCACAACTACGTGCAGAAGGAACATCACTTCGGCCAGGACGTGTATGTCACGCGCAAGGGTGCGCTCAGCGCGAAGGCCGGGCAGCTGGGGATCATTCCCGGCAGCATGGGTGCGCGCAGCTTCATCGTGCGCGGCAAGGGCAACGCCGACAGCTTCGAGAGCTGCTCGCACGGGGCAGGGCGAACGATGAGCCGCACCGAGGCCAAGCGCCGCTTCACCCTCGCGGACCACCGCGCCGCGACCGAGGGGGTCGAATGCCGCAAGGACAGGAACGTGATCGACGAGACCCCGGCGGCCTACAAGGACATCGAGGCCGTGATGGCCGCCCAGCGCGACCTGGTGGAGGTGGTGCACACGCTCAAGCAGGTGGTGTGCGTGAAGGGGTAGGCGCGGCTAGAGCTGAAAGCTCTGCAGGTGCTCGATGCGCTCGGCCAAGCCCTCGGCGTCTGGCGCATGGCCCAGGTTGCCGCCGCGCGCTTCTTCCAGCGCGGCCTGCAGGTCTTGCAGCAGTGCGCCGCGCGCGGCCTCGAAGGCCTGCGGCAGGTCGTCGTGCGTCTTCTCGTAGGCCGCAGCGATCAGGCGGGCCGCGGCCGGCGCGCCGCAGGCCACGCATTGGGCGATGGCCTGCGTCGTCGGCTGGGCGCCGCGGGCCAGCAGCTCCTGCGTGAGTTCGGGCGAGATCGGCCCTTCGATGCTGTCCAGCGCGTCGGCGCTGATCGGCGCGGAGGCTTCGACCAGCGCCGCCGCCGCCGCATAGGCGCCATGCGTCAGCGCCAGGTCAGTAGGCAGGGCGGTGCCCGAGAGCGGTGCGTCGAAGCGCAGGCCGGCGGCCGCGAGTTCGTTGACCAACGCGGCGTCGTCGGTTGCAACGGCATGGCGCAGCGCGATCTGCGCCGCCAGCGGCGGCTCCTGCGCCAGCCGGCCTTCCGTCAGCGGGGTGCGCCAGTCGATCAGGGCGCGCCGGTAATAGGCCACGACCTTGTCGGCCAGGTCCAGGTCCAACCCATGGTCGCCATGCCGCTCGTCCAGGTAGTCCAGCAGCGCCTGGCCGGTGAAGTAGTCGCCGGCCGGCGACTGCGGGTCTTCCTCGAGGTGCAGGGCGGCAAATGCGCCGTGCAGGTCCGTGGCCACCGTGGCCAGGCCATCTTCGTGCATGGCATGCGGCCAAGCCGCGGGCAGCCCTTGCTTCCAGGCCAGGACGTGGCCGAACTGGGCGCCGGGCTCGGTCACGGTGTAGATCCGATCCGAATCCTCGAAGCCGCCGAAGGGCAGGGCGGCGAGCTTGGGTTGCCAGTCCTTGCCTTCGCTGTCGGTGCCGGCGCCCTGGGCGCGCTCGTGGGCGATCCAGCCCGGCAGGTCGTGGTAGCCCTCGTTGCCGTGGCCGAAGAGCTCGCCCCAGTGGATCGGCTCTTCGCTGCCGTTCATGCGCACCTGCAAGTCGTAGTCGAGCGCGCCGCCGGCGGCCTGCTGCCACAGCGCGAGGAGCTGCGGCGGCACCGGGCCGATGCAGGCGGCCTCGACGGCGGTCAGTTGCTGCGCGGACACGGGAGGTCGCGCGTCGAAGATCACGCGGCCGGCAAAGATCACGATGCCGTGTTCGCGCAGCTGCGCCAGTTCGCCTTCTGAGAAGAACTCGTCCATCGGGTCTCCCGCTTCGTTTTTACAGGTCGGTGCGCAGCTTCCAGATCTCCGGAAAGAGCACCACGTCGAGCATCTTGCGCAGATAGCTTACGCCGCCCGTGCCGCCAGTGCCACGTTTGAAGCCGATCACGCGCTCCACCGTGGTCACGTGGCGGAAGCGCCAGAGGCGAAAGGCATCCTCGATGTCGGTGAGCTTTTCGCCCAGTTGGTACAGGTCCCAGTGCTCGTGCGGCGCACGGTACACGCGCAGCCAGGCGGCTTCGACGCCTTCGCTGGCCGTGTAGGGCTGCGTCCAGTCGCGCTCCAGCCGGTCGGCCGGCACCGGCAGGCCGCGGCGTGCCAGGAGGCGCAGCGACTCGTCGTAGAGCGAGGGCGCGCGCCAGGCGGCTTCCACCTGCGCCAGCAGGTCGGGCCGGTGCGCATGGGGCTGCAGCATGGCCGGGTTCTTGTTGCCCAGCGAGAACTCGATGCAGCGGTACTGCGCGCTCTGGAAGCCGCTGGAGCTGGCCAGGTAGGGTCGCATCGCGCTGTATTCGGGCGGCGTCATGGTGGAAAGCACGGTCCAGGCCCCCACCAGCTGCTCCATGATGCGGGTCACCCGCGCCAGCATCTTGAAGGCGTCAGGCAACTGCTCGCTCGCGATGCAGCGGATGGAGGCGGAGAGCTCGTGCAGCATCAGCTTCATCCAGAGCTCGCTGGTCTGGTGCTGGATGATGAAGAGCATCTCGTCATGCGCCGGCGAGAGCGGGTGCTGGGCGTTCAGCACCTCGTCCAGGTGCAGGTAGTCGCCATAGCTCATGGACTTGCTAAAGTCCAGCTGGGCCTTTTCTTCGTGGACGATCTTCTCGGTGCTCATGTGACTGCGTTTTTCTGGTTGAACTCGGCGCGCTTCCATTCCTCGCGCTCGAGCACCTGCACGATGTGCTCCACCGAATTCCACACGTCCTCGAAGCTGAGGTACAGCGGCGTGAAGCCGAAGCGCAGGATGTCGGGCATCTGAGAATCGCCGGCGCGGAAGTCGCCGATCACGCCGCGTGCGATGAGAGCCTGCACGATGGCATAGGCCTGCGTCGGCGTCTCCTGCTGCGCCATCGCCAGGCAGACCTGCGAGCCGCGGCGCGCATGCTCGCGCGGCGTGATGAGTTGGAAGCGCCCGGGGCAGCGTTCCTCGACCAGTGCGATGAAGGCGTCCGTCAGCGCCAGCGATTTGCTGCGCAGCGCCGCCATGCCGCCTTGGCTTTCCGCCGCCAGCACCGAGTCGAGTCCGCATTCCAGCGCCGCCAGGCTGATGATCGGCTGCGTGCCGCACAGGTAGCGACCGATGCCTGGGGCCGGCCGGTAGTGCGGCGTGAATTCGAAGGGCGCCGCATGGCCCCACCAGCCCGACAACGGCTGCTGGAACTGCCCCGCATGCCGCGTGTGCACCCAGGCAAAGGCGGGCGCGCCGGGCCCGCCGTTCAGGTACTTGTAGCCGCAGCCGATGGCGAAGTCGGCATTGCTTTGGTTGAGCGCCACCGGCACCGCGCCGGCGCTGTGCGCGAGGTCCCAGACGGTGAGCACGCCCGCTGCATGGGCGGCGGCCGTGAGGGCGGTCATGTCGTGCATGGCACCGGTGCGGTAGTTGACGTGGGTCAGCATCAGCACCGCGACCTCGTCGCTGAGGGCAGCCGGCAGTTCGCTCTCGTCGATGAGCTGCAGGGTCATGCCATGCGCGCTGCACAGCGATTCGGCGATGTAGAGGTCGGTCGGGAAGTTGCTGCGCTCGCTCAGCACCACGCGGCGCTTTGGCTGAAGGGCCTTGGCCTGCGTGATCGCGGCGAACAGCACCTTGTACAGGTTGATCGAGGTGCTGTCGGTGCACACCACCTCGCCCGGCGCGGCGCCGATGAGGCGCGCCACCTTGTCGCCCAGGCGCTGCGGCATATCGAACCAGCTGGCGGTGTTCCAGGCGCGGATCAGGTCCTGGCCCCATTCCTGGGCGACAACTTCGGCAACGCGGGCTGGCGCCGATCTGGGAAGCACGCCCAGCGAGTTGCCGTCCAGGTAGATCACGCCCTCGGGCAATTGGAATTGATCGCGCAGGGTGCGCAAGGGGTCTTGCGCATCGAGGCGCTGGCAGTCTTGAAGGTTCATGAGAGGTCAGTGGGAAAGGAGTTCGCGCAGCACCGCGCGAACGGGGGAGGCGTCGGCGCTCACGAGCTTGAGGGGCAGTGCAATGAGTTCGTAGTCGCCTTCGGGCACCTCGTCGAGCACCAGGTTTTCCAGCACGCGCAGGCCCAGGCGGCGGATCACCTGATGGCTATCCAGCGACTTGCTGTCGGCCGGATCGATGCTGGCGGTGTCGATGCCCACCAGCTGCACGCCGAGTTCGGCCAGGCGCTCGATAGTCTCCGGCGCATAGGCCGTGAGCTGGGAGTCGAAGCGCTCGACCGGCATGCGCTGGTAGGTGCGCACCAGCACCCGCGGCGGCAGAGCGTCGTCGATCGCGTGCTCGACGTGGCGCCACTGAACCAGCGGCCCGCAGTCGATGGCATGGATGACGCGGCAGCGCCCCAGATAGGGCGTGAGGCTGACGGCACCGATGGTGGCGCCTTGCGGGTCGTAGTGCAGCGGCGCATCGGCGTGGGCGCCGACGTGGGGCGAGAGGCTGATCTCGCTGACATTGACCGGGCAGCCCGGGCCGATGGTCGCGGCCCAGCGCTGGCGGTAAGGGGTGTCGCCCGGAAATACCGGCGCGCCTTCATCTACCGGTGGCGAGATGTCCCAGAGGCGGGGAGAAGAGGAATCCATGGCCCAGAAGGTAGCGCCGCACGAATACCCGTGGTGTCGGTTATTTCCAACGAAAGCGAATCCAAAGATGTCAGGCCAGCGGCAGCAGGCCGTGCCGTGCGCGGGCGCGCTGGCAGGCGTCGCTGCCCGCTTCCAGTTCGTGGCAGGGGTTGGGACGCCATTCGTAGATGCCGCAGGACACCGCCTCGCCGATCCGGCCGACCAACGCGGCGCAGCGCGGGCGTGCATGGTCGGTGCCGCGCATGCGGCACAGGCTGTCGTTCACGTCCACCGCCAGCCCCGAGGGCACGTGGCCGCCGTGATCGTCCAGTTCGTGGATGCTGAAGTCGACGCGAAACGCGGCGCAGCAGGCGCCGCATTGCTGGCAAGGGGAAGCGTGTGGCGCGGACATCAGCGCGACCAAGGGTCAAGCAGGTCGACGCCTGCGTTGCCAAAGTCGCCGATGTTTCGTGTGACCACGGTGAAGCGATGCTCCTTCGCTGTCGCCGCAATCATCGAGTCGCGAAAGGAGCCCGGATCGGGCACGTGCAGGCGAGCGCAGAACGGTGCAGTCAGTTCGGTGAAGGGCAGGATCCGGCCTTCGAATGCGCGCTGAATGGCCGCCAACCAGTCACGAAGGATTGCGCCCTGCGGCGGGTCCTTGCGCTCCATGCGCAAAACGCCGATTTCCAGTTCCAGCAACGTGATGGCGGACAGGTAGAGCTGCGTGGCAGGCTGCCTCGCCGCCCAGGCCCTGACAACGGCCGATTGCTTCGGCTTGCCACTGCGCAGTTCGGAGATCACGTTGGTGTCGAGCAGGTACATGGCTTCAGTCGAGATCTGCGGGCTGCACGCTGCCACTCAGCTTGGGCGGTTCAAACTCGAAATCGCCGCCGGGCAGCGCATCCATGAGCTCAAGCAGGCTCTGGGGCTTCTTGCTGGCCAGCTTGTAGTAATCCTCGATCTTGAGCAGCGCGTAGGCAGGCTTGCCGCGGTCGGTGATGAACACCGGCCCCTCGGCCGCAGCGCGCTTGGCCGCGCCCACGTCGCGCGAAAAGTCGCGGCTTGGAATGGTGTGGATCGGCATCTTGTGCTCCCTTCCGCGCCGCGGGGCTCAGCGGAAGTATTGAATGTTTGTATGTTACGACATTTGTCGGGGGTGCGCAGCCCAGGCCTCACTCTCGGGTGCCGGGCAGCGGAACCGCGCAAGGGCCGCTTCTCATCGTGCACGGCGTGAACAACCCGCGCATGGTGCTTGCGCATTCGCAGCGCATGGTGGCTGCGCTACAGAGGCATGACAAGGGGGTGGAATTCGTCACCTTCCTGGGCGGTGGCCACGGCAACAAGAAGTGGAGCAACAACCTGAAGATGTACCGCCAAACCGAGGACTTCCTGGCACGCTGCCTGGGCGGGCGCAGCAGGGGCTTCGACTACTACCAGCTGGGTTCGTGGGCGTTCTGAGGCTCAGAGCCGCCCGAGCAGCAGGTATTCCATGAGCGCCTTCTGGGCATGCATGCGGTTCTCGGCTTCGTCCCAGACCACCGACTGCGGCCCGTCGATCACCTCGGCCTGCACCTCCTCGCCGCGATGCGCCGGCAGGCAGTGCATGAACAGGGCATCGGGCTGGGCGATGCGCATCATGTCCTCGTCCACGCACCAGTCGGCAAAGGCCGTGCGGCGCGCCTCGTTCTCGGCCTCGTAGCCCATGCTGGTCCAGACGTCGGTGGTCACCAGGTTGGCGCCGCGGCAGGCTTCCATCGGATCCAGGAACACCTTGTAGCTGTCGCCGGAACGGATGCCGGCCACCGACTGGTCCACCTCGTAACCCGTCGGCGTGCTCACGTGCACCTTGAAGCCCAGGATCTCGGACGCCTGCAGCCAGGTGTTGGCCATGTTGTTGCCGTCGCCGACCCAGGCCACGGTCTTGCCCTTGATCGAGCCGCGATGCTCGATGAAGGTGAAGATGTCGGCCAGGATCTGGCAGGGGTGGAACTCGTTGGTCAGGCCGTTGATGACCGGCACGCGCGAGTGCGCGGCGAAGGATTCGATCTTGGTCTGCTCGAAGGTGCGGATCATCACCAGGTCGACCATGCGGCTGATCACCTTGGCGCTGTCTTCGATGGGCTCGGCGCGGCCCAGTTGGCTGTCGCCGGTGGTCAGGTGCACCACGCTGCCGCCCAGCTGGTACATGCCGGCCTCGAAGCTCACGCGGGTGCGGGTCGAGGCCTTCTCGAAGATCATGGCCATGGTGCGGTCCACCAGCGGCTGGTGCTTCTCATAGGCCTTGAACTTGCGCTTGATGATGGCGGCGCGCTCGAACAGGTAGGCGTAGTCATCCGCCGTGAAATCGGCGAATTGGAGGTAGTGCCGGATGGCTGGCGCTGCGTTGCTGCTGGTCATGCCTTCGATTCTTCCGCAAGAAAGCCTTTCACGATAGGCACCAGGATCGCCACGATCTCATCCGCCTCGGCCTGCGACAAGATGAGCGGCGGCACCAGGCGGATCACGCTGTCGGCGGTCACGCTCAAGAGCAGGCCGGCGTCGCAGGCGCGCTGCAGGATCACGCCGCAGGGGCGGTCCAGTTCGATGCCCAGCATCAGGCCCTGGCCGCGCACTTCCTTCACGCCGGCGAGGCTCCCCAGTTCGCGCTGCAGGGTTTCCTTCAGGTGCGAGCCGACCGTGGCGGCGTTTTCCAGCAGCTTGTGCTCTTCCATGATGCGGATGGTCTCGATGCCCGCGCGCATGGCCAGCGGATTGCCGCCGAAGGTGGTGCCGTGGTTGCCGGGGCCGAACAGGTTGGCCGCCTTGGGGCCGGCCACCACCGCGCCGATCGGCACACCCGAGCCCAGGCCCTTGGCCAGCGGCATCACGTCCGGCAAAATGCCGGCCCACTGGTGGGCGAACCACTTGCCGGTGCGGCCCATGCCGCACTGCACCTCGTCGATCATCATCAGCCAGTCGCGCTCGTCGCACAGCGCGCGCACCTGGCGCAGGTAATCCCAGCGCATCGGGTTGATGCCGCCTTCGCCCTGGATGGTCTCGAAGAACACCGCCACCACGTTGGGGTTGCCCTCGGTGGCCTTCTTCAGCGCCTCGATGTCGTTGAGCGGGACGCGGATGAAGCCCTCCACCAGCGGGCCGAAGCCGGCCTGCACCTTGGGGTTGCCGGTGGCCGACAGGGTGGCGATGCTGCGGCCGTGGAAGGCGGCCTCGTAGACCACGATCTCGGGGCGCTCGATGCCCTTGTCATGGCCGAACTTGCGCGCCAGCTTCAGGGCCGCCTCGTTGGCTTCCAGGCCGGTGCAGCAGAAGAAGGCATTGGTCAGGCCCGACATCTCGGTCAGCTTGGCGGCGAGCTGTTCCTGGCCCGGCACGTGGTAGTAGTTGGAGCTGTGGATCAGCTTGCTGATCTGGTCCTGCAGCGCAGGCACCAGTTCGGGATGGTTGTGCCCCAGCGTGTTGACGGCGATGCCGCCCAGGCCGTCCAGGTAGGCCTTGCCGCTGGTATCCCAGACGCGGCAGCCCTGGCCATGCGACAAGGCGATCGGCAGGCGACCGTAGGTGTTCATGACGTGGGGCGACGAGGGCTGGGCGTTGGAGCTCATGCGGTTCTCCGGCAAGGGTGCAAAGAAAGGAAGAGGGCGAATTCTAGGCGCCGGACATGACGCCCTTCCGTGAGGATTGCGCATCACTGCAATGTCCCCCAAGTGACGGGGAGGGTGTCTCGAAAGGTAGAATCCTTGTGCGCTGCAGCATGGCAGCCGCGTCTTTTCCATCCATGGTTTCCCCCAGCGCCAAAGAAATCTTCATCCAGGGCATCACGAGCGACGGCCGGACTTTCCGCCCGAGCGACTGGGCCGAGCGCCTGGCTGGCGTGATGTGCTCCTTTCGTCCCGGCGGGGCGCAGCCGGGCAGCCACCTGAACTATTCGCCCTGGTGCGTGCCGATGGTCATCAACGGCATCAAGTGCGTGGTGGTGAACCGCGAGCTGCGCGACTACGAGCCGATGGCCTGGGACTTCGTGGTGAACTTCGCCCGCGACAACGATCTGCAGGTGGCTGAAGCCTGCCTGGTGCCGGACACGCCCAAGCCGGCGCGCTGAGCCCCGCCGGCGGCGCGCGCCGGAAACACCGCACAATCGCGCCCGATGAAAACTCGTTGGGGCGCGCTCGGAATCTGGCTGCTCGCGTGGCTGGTACTCAGTGCCGCCGGTTGGGCCTGGATCGCCCGCGACGGTCTGCGCCAGTTGCAGGACGAGTTCGACACCAACGCCCGCATTGCGCACCGTCTGCTGAGCCAGCAGGTGGTTCAGTACGACGCGGTGCTGGCCACCCTGGCCCTGCTCGGCAGCAGCGGCGCGGAGCAGCGGCTTTCTGCCGTCTATCCCTCGATCCGTACGGTGGTGCGCCGCGCCGACGGCGAGCCCTGGCCCGATGCCCGCCTGGCTGCCGCCGAGGCGCAATCGCTCACCCTGCAACGCGCGCAACTCGGCCCGGCCGACCTGGCCGCCGGACGCTACTGGCTGGTGATCGCGGCGCAGCCGGTGAGCTATGCGCTCGACGTGGACCTGGCCCGCACCGTGCCCTGGGCCGACTGGCCGATGGACCCGAAGACCAGCCCGGTGCGCCTGACCTTGCAGCAGGCCGGCCAGCATTTCGTGGTGCAGCCGGGTGCGCAGGCCGATGGGCCCTGGCATTTCAGCTTTCACAAGCACCTGGCCTCGGCCAGCCAGGAATTCGATGTGGCGGCCGAGCGTGCCGTGCGCCTGGCCGAACTGCCCTGGGGCGCGATGGCGTTGTGGGCCCTGGGTGTCGGCCTGCTGCTGGCGGCCGCGCGCTGGCTGCAGCGCCAGCGCACCGAGCGCCGCCGCGCCGAGGAGCGGGTGCGCTTTGCCCAGGTGGCGCGGCTCAACGCCCTGGGCGAGCTGGCGGCCGGCATGGCACACGAGCTGAACCAGCCGCTGACGGCAGTGCTGGCCAACACCCAAGCGGCCCGGCGCCTGCTGGACGACGACGCGTCGCCGCAGGAGCTGTCGACGGCGCGCAAGGCCATGGGCCAAGCTGCCGAACAGGCGCGGCGCGCCGCCGACGTGGTGGGGCGCTTGCGCCGCGCCATCGAGCGGCCGGCCAGCGGCAGCCGCGGACAGGTGCTCGTCGTGCAGGACGTGTTGCGTCGCGCGCTGAATCTGCTGGAGCCCGAACTGGCCCGCAACGGCGTGGAAGTCAGCTTGCGCGCCAGTGGCGGTGCGCAGCCGCTGCGCGCCAGCGGCGATCCGGTGGCGCTTGAGCAGATCGTGCACAACCTTCTGCTCAACGCCATGCAAGCCATGGTGCAGCAGGCCGCGCCCACGCGCCGCATCGAGGTCGCCTTCGGCGCCGTGGACGAGCGGCATTGCCAGATCCGCGTCTGCGACAGCGGACCGGGGATCGCGCCGGACGTCCTGCCGCATATCTTCGAGCCTTTCTTCAGCACCCGTGAGCACGGCCTTGGCCTGGGGCTCAGCCTGTGCGAGACGCTGGCGCAGGAGATGGGCGGGTCCCTTGTTGCCGCAGCGGGCGACGGCGGGCGCGGCACCTGCTTTACGCTGCGCCTGCCGCGTCCCTAGACACCATGAACGAACAGCCACCGTCCCCCCAGTCGCCGCTGATCCACCTGATCGACGACGACGCGGCCGTGCGCGACAGCCTGGCCCTCCTGATCGGCACCATCGGCCTGCGCGTGCAGGCCTGGGCCGATGCGCAGCGCTTCCTGGCAGAGTTCGACCGCGGCGGCATCGGCGCCATCGTGCTGGATGTGCGCATGCCGGGCATCAGCGGGCTGGCGGTGCTGGAGCGGCTGGTGGACGAGGGCGTGGATCAGCCGATCCTGATGCTCACCGGCCATGCCACCGTCGAGATGTGCCGGCGCGCCTTCAAGTCCGGCGCTGCCGAGTTCCTGGAAAAGCCGGTGGACGATGAAGAGCTGCTCGAGGCCCTGCGCCAGGCGGTGCGCCGCCATGTGAGTTCGCGCGAGCGCAGCCGTGTCGACCAGGCGGCCCGTAGGCGCTTCGCGCAGCTCTCGGAGCGCGAGCGCGAGGTGCTCGCGCACATCGTGCGCGGCCTGTCCAACAAGGAGATCGCGCGGGTGCTGCAGCTTTCGCCACGCACGGTCGAAAGCCACCGTGCCAACATCTTCGCCAAGCTCGAATGCGATTCGCTGGCGCAGCTCATCCGGCTCTACGCCGAACTGGTGGACGGCAGCACACCGTAGAACTACGGAGCGGCGCGCGTAGCGCTACGAATGGACCGCAGCAGGGCGCATTCGAACAATGCGGGCAGCGGTGGCGCTTTCGCCCCGCATCGTCTTGAACCCTGGAGATACCGCATGTCCATCCGTCCCCGTCTTGCCGTCACGTCCCTGCTGCTGCTGGCCGCCTTCAGTGCCCAAGCGCAAAACAGCGCCGTGCGCGTCGAGAAGAACATCTCGCTCGAGCTTGCCAACCAGATCGCCGGCGCCACCGTGGCCGCCTGCACAGCCAGCGGCTATGCCGTGACCGCCACGGTGGTCGACCGCGCCGGCAACGTGCGCGCCATGCAGCGCGCCGACAACGCCGGCCCGCACACCGTGGCGGCGAGCGAGCGCAAGGCCTTCACCTCGGCCTCGGCCAAGGCACCGACCAAGGCGATGCTGGAGAACTCGCAGAAGAACCCCGGTGCCGCCACGCTGGGCGACATCCCGGGCTTCCTGCTGCTGGGCGGTGGCCTGCCGATCAAGGCCGGCAACGAGGTGATCGGCGCCGTCGGCGTCGGCGGTGCGCCGGGCGGCCATCTGGACGAGCAATGCGCCCAGACGGCGCTGGACAAGTTCAAGGCCGATCTGAGCTGATCGTTTCCGTCGTGGCTCTTACAGCGTCTTGCTCAGGACCACGATGAAGCGGGCCTTGTTCGGATTGAGCGTCTTGCCGTCGGCACCCGTCACTTCGAAGCTGCTGCCTTTGTTGGCGCCTTGCACATAGCCGGCCAGCGCCAGGCCGCCGCCGAAGTCGTAGGACAGGCCCAGGCTGTAGTCCACATAGCTCTCATAGCCCAGGCTCTCGATGTCCGAGGCCAGGTTGGTGTAGCCCACCGCGGCCTTG